>NZ_JBDJKY010000003.1:0-393180 GCF_039673075.1 Stenotrophomonas sp. TWI819
GGCTCGCCGGGGTGGGGGGGGCGGGGGGCTGCCACTACCGGAGCTTTATTCTTCTTCCGGTACCTGGTCGGCGTTGAGCGTGCGCGCCTTCCGCTTCGGCGCGGTGAACGGCGTGGGCGTAGGCACGCCCGGCAGCGCGCTACCGAACACCATGTGCGCACCGGCGCGCAGGTCTCCGCCTGCCATCTCCAGCTCAAAGCGTTCGGCATCGCGTTCACGGATCTGCTCGGCGATCTCACGCGCATCATCCGGATCGGCGCCGAGCTCCATCAACGCGGCCTGGCCGAACTGCAGTGCGGATTCGAAGGTTTCTCGAATCTGGAAATCGACGCCGGCATGGATCAGGCGCAGCGAATGTTCGCGGTCGAACGACCGCACCAGCAGCTTGGCCTGCGGGAACTGGTGGGTGACCAGCTCCACGATGCGATCGGCATCCTGGTCGCTGTTGACGCACACCGCGATCGCACGGGCGGTCGCTGCGCCGGAGGCATGCAGCACATCCAGTCGGGTACCGTCGCCGTAGTAGATCTTGAACCCGAAGCGCTCAGCGTTGTGGATCATGTCCACGTCGTTGTCGATGATGGTCACATCCACATCGCGCGCCAGCAGCGATTGGCTCGCCACCTGACCGAAGCGACCAAAGCCGATCAGCAGCACGCTGCCGGACAGGCCGTCGGCTTCTTCGACGCCATCGAGCGAGACTTCGCGGTCCGGCATCAGCTTGTCGTGCAGCAGCACGAACAGCGGCGTCAGCGCCATCGAAAGCACCACGATCGCGGTGAGGTTGGCGTTGACCTGCACATCGATCACACCCGCCACCGCCGCGGCGGAGAACAGCACGAAGGCGAACTCGCCGCCCTGCGCCATCACCACGCCACGGTCCAGCGCCTGGCGATGATCACTGCCGAGGATGCGCGCGACCACGTAGATGCAGACTGCCTTGGCCAGCATCAGCGCGAACACGCCGGAGACGATCAGCGGCCAGTTGTTGGCGACGACGGTAAGGTCCAACGCCATGCCGACGCTGAGGAAGAACAGGCCGAGCAGGATGCCGCGGAACGGCTCGATGTCCGCTTCGATCTGGTGGCGGAAGGTGGATTCACTGAGCAGCACGCCCGCCAGGAACGCACCCATCGCCATCGACAGCCCACCCAGCTGCATCAGCAGCGCGGCGCCGAGCACGACCAGCAGCGCGGCCGCCGTCATCACTTCGCGTGCCTTGGCGGCGGCGAGGATGCGGAACAGCGGATTGAGCAGGAAGCGACCGACCAGTACCAGCCCGACGATCGCACCGGCGGCGATGCCCACCGTGATCCAGCGCGATGTCTCGCCGGCATCGCTGTGCACCGGCGCCATGAACGCCACCACCGCCAGCAGCGGCACGATCAGCAGATCTTCGAACAGCAGGATCGAGACGATCTTCTGGCCGGTCGGCAGCGCGATGTCGCCGCGCTCGGCGAGCAACTGCATCACCACCGCGGTGGAGGTCAGCACGAACCCGGCGGCGCCGATGAAGGCCACCGGCAGCGGGAAGCCGAGCAGCATGCACACGCCGGTCAGCACCGCGCCGCAGACCACGATCTGCAGCGTGCCCAGACCGAAGATCTCGTTGCGCAGGCTCCACAGATGCGAGGGCCGCATCTCCAGGCCGATCACGAACAGGAACATCACCACGCCGAGCTCGGCGGTATGCAGGATGGCCTGCGGATCGGAGAACCAGCCGAACCCGAACGGGCCGATGGCCAGGCCTGCGGCGAAATAGCCCAGCACCGAGCCCAACCCAAGCCGGCGGAACAGCGGCACCATGACCACTGCCGCACCCAGCAGGGCGACCACTTTCACCAGTTCACTGGCACCTGCTTCCACCGCCATGCGGTTGTTTCCCCGGACTACAAAAGATGCGTCAACGATAGGGCAAAGTGTTGAAGGGCAATAGCGCGGATGCTGCGTTTTATCGTGCTGAATTTAGAACGATATTGAACCCGGATGCCAGATCGTCCTGAAATCGCAGCCGAACCGGGCCCCCTCGCGAACGGCATCCACGCATGGCGTGGATCTACACGCCTCACGGACAGATCGAGCATCCCACGCATGGCGTGGATCTACGCCCTACCTCTCAGGCGCTGCAGAAGGCGGCGTAATCGATGTACCCGGGGAAGTCGCGCCCGGGGGCACAGAGTGGACAGGCCGGATCCGGACGCAGCCGCGTCTCGCGGAAGCGCATGCCCAGCGCATCGAAGGTCAGCAGGCGACCGATCAGTGGCTCGCCGATGCCGAGCAGGAGCTTGAGCACTTCGGTGGCCTGCAGCAGGCCGACCATGCCCGGCAACACGCCGAGAACCCCCGCCTCCGAGCAGTTGGGCGCGAACTCGGGCGGTGGCGGTTCGGGGAACAGGCAGCGATAGCAGGGCGCGGTGCCACGCTGGCGACCGGCATCGAACACGCTGACCTGGCCGGTAAAGCGCTCCACCGCGCCATACACCAGCGGGATGCCGTGCTGGAGGCAGGCATCGTTGAGCAGGTAACGCAGCGGGAAGTTGTCCGAGCCATCCAGCACCACGTCGACCCCCTCGAGCAGCGCATCGATGTTGTCCGAGGTGACCCGTGCCTGCACGGCCTCCACATCCAGCGAAGGATTGAGTGCGAGCAGGCGGGCGCGTGCCGAGAGCACCTTGGGCTCGCCGACGCTGGCGTCGGTGTGGATGATCTGCCGATGCAGATTGCTGCGGTCGACCACGTCGTCATCGGCGATGCGCAGGTGCCCTACCCCGGCCGCGGCCAGGTAGAAGCTGGCCGGTGCGCCCAGGCCGCCAGCGCCGAGCACCAGCACGCGTGAGGCGAGCAGCGTCTTCTGGCCGTCGACACCGACCTGCGGCAGCAGCAGATGACGCGAGTAACGCTCGTTGAAGTCACGCTCGGCGTCGCTCTGCATCGGCTGCACCAACGGCAGCCCGTCAGCGCGCCACGCGGTCGTGCCGCCGTGCACGGAGGCGATATGCGTGTAGCCAAGACCGGCCAGGACGTTTGCGGCCTCCATCGAGCGCTTGCCGCTCTGGCAGATCAGGACGACCTCGCGCTCGGCTGCCGGCAGGTGCTTGCCGGGTTCAGCCTGGAGATCGCCCCTGGCGATGCCGAGCGCGCCTTCAGCCATGCCGGTGGCGCGTTCGTGCGCCTCGCGGATGTCGATCAGCAGCGCGCCATGGGCGAGGCGCTCGCGGGCCTGCGCCGGGGTGAGTTCGGAAATGCTCATGCGGAGGATTATCGCGCACGGGAACGTCGGCAGCGCCAATGAAAAGAGCCGGCTTTCGCCGGCTCTTCCTTGGATCACTTGCCCTTGACGTGCTTGATCAAGCGGCGCTTGCGCTTGAGCTGACGTTCGGTGAGCACGTTCTTCTTGCCCTCGTACGGGTTCACACCCTCGCGGAAGATGAACTGCACGGGCGTGCCGACCAGCTTGAAGCGCTTGCGGAAGAAGTTCTCCAGATAGCGCTTGTACGACTCCGGCAGGTCTTTCAGACGGGTGCCGTGGACGATGAAGGTCGGCGGATTGGAACCGCCCGGATGCACGTAACGCAGCTTGGATACGTGACCACGGATCGCCGGCGGCGGGTTGGTCTCGTAGGCCGTTTCCAGCGCCTTGTTGACTTCGCTGGTGCTGAACTCATGCGTTGCCGAGGCATGCGCGGCGTGGATGCAGCGGAACAGCTCACGCAGGCCCGAGCCGTGCTTGGCCGAGATGCGCACCACTTCCGCCCACGGCACGAAGCCGAGCTTGCGCGAGACCAGCGCTTCAGCCTGCTCGCGCTGGTAATCGGTCAGGCCATCCCACTTGTTGATCGCCACCACCAATGCACGGCCGGCATCGAGCACCGCACCCAGCACGCTGGCGTCCTGATCGGTGACGCCTTCAGAGGCATCGAGCATCAGCACCGCAACCTGGCACTGCTCGATGGCCTGCAGGGTCTTGATGACGCTGAACTTCTCGACCACTTCCTCGACACGCGCCTTGCGACGCAGGCCGGCGGTATCGATCAGGCGGTACTCACGCCCGTCGCGCTCCATGTCCACCGCGATCGAATCACGGGTGGTACCGGGCACTTCGGAGGCGATCATGCGCTCTTCGCCGAGCAGACGATTGACCAGCGTCGACTTGCCCACGTTGGGGCGGCCGACGAAGGCGATGCGAATGCGGTTCGGATCGGTGTCCAGGGTCTCGGTGGTGCCCTCTTCCGGCAACCGTTCCACGACCTCGTCCAGCAGATCATCCAGGCCCTGACGGTGCGCGGCCGAGACGGTCAGCATTTCGCTGAAGCCGTAACGGGCAAATTCCGAACGCACGGTGTCTTCGTTCATGCCGTCGATCTTGTTGATCAGCAGCAGGGTCGGACGGGCCAGCTTGCGCAGCCAGGACAGGATCTCGTCGTCCATCGGGCCCTCACGGGCATCGACCACGAACAGGATCAGATCCGCTTCCGCAGCGGCGGCGCGGGCCTGGCGAGCGGTAGCGCCGGCCAGACCTTCTTCTTCACCGGCGATACCACCGGTATCGACCACCAGGAACGGGTGATCTTCATCAAGACGACAAACACCGTAATTACGGTCCCGGGTCACGCCGGGCTGGTCATGGACCAGCGCGTCGCGCGTACGGGTAAACGCATTGAACAGCGTGGACTTGCCGACATTCGGCCGTCCAACCAGGGCGACCAAGGGCAGCATCGCGGTAACTCCTTATTGTGCCAACCGGAATGCGGTCAGCTTTCCATCAACGTTCTGCACCAGCAGAATCCCATCAGCGACCACCGGCTGTGCCAGGAGGGCGTCGCCGCCACTCTTGGCGCGCGCCGCGAACTCACCGTTATCGGTCCGCAACCAGTGCAGATACCCCTTGTAATCACCGACCACAACGTAATCGCCGTGGATGACCGGACCGGTCAGCGAACGACGGGCCAGGCCCGTCTGCGACCACATGGCCGAACCGCTGGTCTTGTCCAGTCCGAACACGCCGCCCTTGTTGTCGGTGACGAACACATTGCTCGAGGTCAGGGCGACGCCACCGGCGCCACCATGATCACGCGCCCACAGCGGACGGCCGGTCGGGCCTTCGATCGCCATGGTCTGGTTCTTGAAACTGCTGACGTACAGCGTATTGCCTTCCAACACCGGGGCGCCGTCGATGTCGGCCATGCGCTCCAGCTCGGTGCGGCCTTCGCCGGTGCCGACCATCTGGTCCCACAGCGTGCGGCCGTCCTGCATGGCCAGCGCGGCGATCGAACCGTCATCGTTGCCGATGAACAGCACGCCCGGGCCGGTCACGACCGGGGCATTGCCACGCACGGTCAGCGCCGGCAGCTCACGCGGGTTGAACCAGCGCTGGGTGCCGTTCTCGACATCCAGACCGGTCACGCGACCGTCGTTGCTGCGCACGAACACCATGCCCTGGCCGACGGCCGGGGCGGAAATCACTTCACCCGGCACCTTTGCGCGCCACTTTTCGGTGCCGTCCGCCGCGTTCAGCGCGATGACCTGACCGTCCAGCGTGCCGATGACGACCAGGCCTTCACCCACGCCAGGGCCACCGGACAAGCGCAGCTTCGGCTTCTTCTTTTCCTTGGCCGGCTCGTAGGTCCAGACCTTCTTGCCGGTCTGCAGGTCGATGGCGTGCACGCCACCGTAGATGGCGGCGGCATAGACGCGGCCATCGGCGACCACCGGGCCCTGACGGACGCCGATGCGCTTTTCACCCTTGCCCACATTGGCCGACCAGATCCGGTCAACCTTGGTGGTGGCATCGAACTTGACGAGTTCGGCCGGTTCCAGCGCCTTCTTGGCCGCCGCATCTTTGCCGGCGAACCAGCCCTTCATCGTGCTGCAGCCGGTCAGGGCCATGCCCAACAGGGCAACCGTGGCAACGCGCTTGATCATGACCATCTGATTCATTACACCGACTCCGCAGGATCGGTGACGGTGCCACCGGCATCCGTCAACTTGGTTTCCAGCAGGCGCCGCTGGGGCGCTGCCACGTCCAGCGTCTTGAGCGCCTTCTCATACTGTTCGCGGGCCGCATCACGCTTGCCCTGCGCCATCAGCGCATCGCCATGGATTTCCAGGCTGGTGCTGTCGGTCGCGGTGCCGAGCTGCTTGATCGCATCCTCGGTCTTGCCGGTAGCCACCAGCAGGCGTGCAACACGCTGCTCGATGACCGGCTTGAATTCGGGGTCGGCCTTGATCGCACGCAGGGTCGCCAGCGCGTCGTCATTCTTGCCGGCATCGACCTGGGCCTTGGCCAGCTGCAGCGCAGCCAGATCGGCATAGATGTTGGCCTTGCCGCTTTCCAGCTCCTTCACGCCCTTGGCAGCCTGCTCCAGGTCCTTGTCTTCCAGGCTCTTGAGCACGACCTGATACTGGACGTTGGCGCCGGCCAGGCTGTTGCTGTGCCGGGTCTGCCATTCCTTCCAGCCCCAGATGCCGCCGATCGCGATGGCGACACCGGCCAGGATGCTGACACCGTTCTTCCGCAGCCAGCCGCGGACGCGTTCACTTTGTTCGTGCTCGTCGAGCAGGTCGTCGATCGCCATGCGTACTCTCGCCCCGCCCATTAGGAGGAGCTATTTGAATTGGATTGGGGAAACGCGGCTCAGTGCGAAACTGGGGCCACGGAGCCGTCAGAGGATACCGTAAAGCGTGCCACGTTGGCTCGCTGGTACGGCGAAAGGTCGACGATAGTGCCGCCCTGCTGAACCTCGACCGCCGATGCATTGCCCAGCACCATGCGGGCCACCTGCCCTGGTGCGAAGCTGCGGGTCTCGCCCGACTTCAGCAACGCCTTCTCGACCGTCGTGCCATCCGGCGCGGTGATGTCGATCCAGCTGTCGCCATTGAACTGCAGGGTGAGACCACCGCCCACGGCCGCCGGTGCGGCGGCAGGACGCGGGACCGGCGTCAGCGACGCCAGATACGGTGCGGACGGCTTGGCGCTTTCGGCCGTCGCTGGCGCCGGTGCGGGCGGCGTGTCGCCACCGGCCACCGGTACCGCCGCCGGGATGACATCCAGCGACGCGGTATTGGGGGTGTTGGCGGTGCCATCGAAATGGCCGCGGGTGGCAAACCAGACCGGCACGGCCAGCACGGCGGTGATGCCGACATACAGCACACGGCGCCCGAGACTCTCGGCGATGCGGCGCGCTCGCGGGGTGTGCGTGTGGCTGACCAGCTGCGGCGGCACGATCGGGCCGATGTGGGACTGCTCGAGGATCTCGCCGATGTCCACCTTGAGCAGGCGAGCATAGCTGCGCAGCTGGCCGCGGACGAAGACCGGCGCGCCAAGGCGCTGCCACTGCTCTTCTTCCAGCGATTTGACCACCTGAACGGGCATATGCAGCTGCTGCCCCACCGCTTCCAGGGTCAGGCCGGCCGCTTCACGGGCCTGGCGAAGACGGGCTCCGCAACCGGCCGCAGTATCAAAAGCGTTCACAGTCTGGTCATCAATCACAGTGCTTCAACCCCGGGGATTAGGTGCCGCATCCTGCGGAAATTCATCATGAATTCGCTGCAGATAGCGACCGGATGCCACGTTGTCGCCAAGCCGCGCCTCGATTTGAGAGGCAAGTTGTAACACGGAACGTGTGGCCGGTGCAGCCGCCAGACGCCGTTGCGCAAAGGCGCGGGCCTCGAAATAGCGTCCTTGGGCGTACTCGCTGCGGGCCATCGACTCCAGTGCGTAGGCATTGACGGGATCTATCTCAAGCGCCCGGCGCAGGTCCGGCGTGGCCCGTTCGGACTGGCCCGCCTCAAGGGCGCAGCCGCCGGCATTGGCCAGCGCGGACGCCGGGGTGGTGTACCCGGGCGCCTGCAGCGCCCGGTCGAACCAGACCAGCGACTCGGCCGGCCGGCCATGAGCACATAGCCAAGCGCCATAATTATTGAGGACATCCCCCCGCTCCGGGGCCAGCTCGGCGGCCTTGGCATACAGCGGGCCGGCACCGGCCTCGTTGCCACGCTGCGTGGCAATGGCCGCCAGCATCATGTATGCCTCAGGACGTCGCGTGTCGATCTTCGTGGCCGCGCGGACCCGCTTCTCGGCGGCGTCCAGTGCGCCGGCGCGCATCGACTCGCCGGCCAGGACCATCTGGTCCTGGTAATTCACGCGCTTGCGGATCTCGGGGTTGTCACGGGCCTCGTAGGTCGGCGCGACCTCGAGCGGACCTGACGGTGGTTTGACACCTTGTTTGCCACAGCCGGCCAATGCCAGCGCGAAGAAAACAACGGCTGGCAATCGGCGATCAGGCAGCGGCATTCCGGTCTTTCCCGTCCTGCAGCGTTTTATTGAACTCGGCCTGGCGGCGTGTGCGATCCATCACCTGGCCCTTGAGCTGGCCACAGGCGGCATCGATATCGTCGCCGCGGGTGCGCCGCACCATCGTCAGCACCTTGGCATCGAGCAGGATCTTCTGGAAGGCGCGGATCTCCGTTTCGCCGGAGCGCTCATAGCGCGTGCCGGGGAACGGATTGAACGGAATCAGGTTGACCTTGCCCGAGTTCGAGGCCTGCACGGCATTGTCGAACTGGCGCATCAGCCGCGCCAGCTGGCGGGCGTGCTCGGGCTGGTCGTTGATCCCCTTCATCAGGGTGTATTCGAAGGTCACCGATTCGCGGCGCTTGTTGGCGCGCAGATAGCGTGCGCACGAGGCCATCAGCTCGAGGATCGGGTACTTCTTGTTGAGCGGGACCAGGGTCTCGCGCAGTGCATCGTTGGGCGCATGCAGCGACACCGCCAGCGACACGTCGCTCTCGGTGGAGAGGCGGTCGATCTGCGGCACCAGGCCGGAGGTGGACAGCGTCACGCGCTTGTTGGCCAGGCCGTAGCCCAGATCGTCGCGCATCACGCTCATGGCGCGCACGACGTTGTCGAAATTCATCAACGGCTCGCCCATGCCCATCATCACCACGTTGGTGAGACGACGCTGCTTGTGCGGGATGTTGCCCAGATGGCGCGCCGCGACCCACACCTGGCCGATGATCTCGGCGGTGGACAGGTTGCGGTTGAAGCCCTGGGTGGCGGTCGAACAGAACGTGCAGTTCAGCGCGCAGCCGACCTGCGAGGACACGCACAGCGTGCCGCGGTTCTTGTCCGGGATGTAGACCGCTTCGATGGCGTTCTTGCCATCGGTCCCCATCGCCAGCAGCCACTTGTGGGTGCCGTCGGCGGAAGGTTTGTCGAACACGATGTTCGGGACCAGCACCTCGGCATGCTGCTTGAGCTTGGCGCGCAGCGCCTTGCCGAGGTCGGTCATGTCATCGAAATCGGTGACGTAGTGATGGTGGATCCACTTCATCACCTGATGGGCACGGTAGCGCGCTTCGCCGAGTGTCTCGGCGAAGAAGCGCTCCAGACCCTCGCGATCGAGGTCGAGCAGGTTCTGCTTGGCCACAACCGGGCTCGACACGAGCACGGATGGGATGGCGGTTGGCTGTACGACCTCGTTCACGGCATCACTCTCAGCGCGAGACGACTTCAGTCGCGGCGAAGAAGTAGGCGATTTCGATCGCGGCATTCTCAACCGAGTCCGAGCCGTGGGCGGCATTGGCATCGATGGATTCAGCGAAGTCGGCGCGGATGGTGCCTGCGGCGGCTTCCTTCGGGTTGGTGGCGCCCAGCAGGTCGCGGTGGGCCAGCACGGCGTTCTCGCCTTCCAGCGCCTGGATCATCACCGGGCCGGAGATCATGAACTCGACCAGCGCGTTGAAGAACGGACGCTCGCGGTGCACGGCGTAGAAGCCTTCGGCTTCACGGCGCGACAGCTGCTTGTACTTGGCGGCGACGACCTTCAGGCCGGCCTTTTCGAAGCGGGCGTAGATTTCACCGATGACGTTCTTGGCGACGGCGTCCGGCTTGATGATGGAAAGGGTGCGCTCCAGCGCCATGGGAATACTCCGTTGGGCGGGCCACTTGATCGGCCCGAGGTTAACATGAAAAAAACCCGCGTCAAAACGCGGGCTTAGCCTGATATACGTGCGCCAATTCTAACGTGTCCTCCCCATCTCCGGTAGTGCCACGCCATGCGTGGCAGGCAGGCGCCCACTGGGGTAGCTCACCCCCGTTCAGGCAATGGACGACGTCGCCAGCCATGGGCAGGCACGACAACGCGCGGATGAACGGACGCCCATTTCTGCTGCGCCGCACAATGCGATGGCGCAGCCGCAGGTCTAATATCAAACAATCGTTTGATTGAACTGCCCTGCCCCATGGCCAAACCTGCCCACTTCTCCACCAAGGACCGCATCCTCGGCGCTGCCGAGGAACTGTTCGCCCTGCACGGGTTCGCGGGCACCTCGCTGCGCCAGGTCACCAGCCAGGCCGATGTGAACATCGCCGCGGTCAATTACCACTTCGGCTCCAAGGAGAACCTCGTCAACGAGGTCTTCCGCCGCCGGATGGATGAAATGACCTCGGCCCGCCTCGCCCAGCTGGAGGCGGCCCGTCGCGAGCATCCCGGTGAACTGCGCCCGGTGCTGGCGGCCTTCGTCGAACCGGCCCTGGCGATGGCCCAGGACCGCCAGACCGGCGGCGCGTTCGTGCGGGTTATCGCCCGCGCCTACGCCGAAAAGAACGACAACCTGCGCAAGTTCCTTTCCGACCATTACGGTCACGTCCTGCGCGACTTCGGCAAGGCGATCTCCGCCTGCGTGCCGGGGCTGAGCAAGGAAGAGCTGTACTGGCGCCTGGATTTCCTCGCCGGCTCGCTGACCTATGCGATGGCCGACTTCGGCCTGATCAAGCGACCCGCCGGTGTCACCGAAGCGGCGCATCGTGCCCATGCCGCCCAGGAACTGATTCATTTCGCCGAAGCCGGATTCAGCGCCAGCGCGGCCTCGAGCGCTTCGACGACCTCCCTTTCCACCCCGTAGAGCCGGGCGCTGACCGGCTTCCAGACAACAAAGGCTTATCGACATGTCCAATTCCCTGCTAGTCCGCCGTGCCGCCGTGCTGGGTGCCGGCGTCATGGGTGCCCAGATCGCCGCCCACCTGACCAACGCCGGCGTCGACACGGTGCTGTTCGACCTGCCCGCCAAGGAAGGTGCGGCCGATGGCATCGTGCTCAAGGCCATCGCCAACCTGGGCAAGCTCAGCCCTGCCCCGCTCGCCAGCAAGTCCTACGCCGAGGCGATCACGCCGGCCAACTATGAAACCGGCCTGGAGCAGCTGCGCGACTGCGACCTGATCATCGAAGCCATCGCCGAACGGATGGACTGGAAGCAGGACCTGTACAAGAAGATCGCCCCGTTCGTGGCCGATCACGCCGTGCTCGCCTCCAACACCTCGGGCCTGGGCATCAACAAGCTCGCCGACGTGCTGCCGGAGCAGCTGCGCCACCGCTTCTGCGGCGTGCACTTCTTCAATCCGCCGCGCTACATGCACTTGGCCGAACTGATCCCGGCCACCACCACCGATGCCGCCGTGCTGGAAGGCCTGGAAGCGATCCTGGTCACCACGCTGGGCAAGGGCGTGGTGTACGCCAAGGACACCCCTAACTTCATCGGCAACCGCATCGGCGTGTTCTCGATCCTGTCCACCATCCACCACACGCAGGCCTTCGGCCTGGGCTTCGATGAAGTCGACGGCCTGACCGGCCCGCTGGTCGGCCGCCCGAAGTCGGCGACCTACCGCACCTCCGACGTGGTCGGCCTGGACACCATGGCGCACGTGATCAAGACCATGGGCGACACCCTGCCCAACGATCCGTGGCATGAATTCTTCACCTCGCCGACGTGGCTGGACGCGCTGATTTCCAAGGGCGCGCTGGGCCAGAAGACCGGTGCCGGCATCTTCCGCAAGGTCGGCAAGGACATCATGGTGCTGGACCTGGACAAGCAGGATTACCGCCCTGCCGACCGCGCCGCCGCGCCGGAAGTGGTCGAGATCCTCAAGATCAAGAACCCGGCCGAGAAGTTCGCCAAGCTGCGCGAGAGCCAGCACCCGCAGGCGCAGTTCCTGTGGGCGACCTTCCGCGATCTGTTCCATTACAGCGCCTACCACCTGGCCGATATCGCCGAGACCGCGCGCGACGTGGATCTGGCCATCCGCTGGGGGTACGGCTGGTCGCTGGGCCCGTTCGAAACCTGGCAGGCTGCCGGCTGGAAGCAGGTCGCCCAGTGGATCGCCGATGACATCGTCGCCGGCAAGAGCATGAGCAATGCCCCGCTGCCGGACTGGGTGTTTGATGGCCGCGACGGCGTGCACGCCGCCGAAGGCAGCTACAGCCCGTCGCGCAACGCCAAGCTGCCGCGTTCGGCGCTGCCGGTGTACCAGCGCCAGCGCTTCCCGGATCCGCTGCTGGGCGAGACCTTCAGCCCGGGCGAAACGGTGTTCGAGAACGACGGCGTGCGCATGTGGCACGACGGCGACGGCATCGCGGTGGTCAGCTTCAAGACCAAGATGAACACCGTGTCCGACCACGTGCTCAACGGCCTGCAGGAAGCGATCAAGCGCGCCGAGCAGGACTACAAGGGCCTGGTGATCTGGCAGCAGAAGGAGCCCTTCTCCGCCGGTGCCGATCTGGCCGGTGCACTGGGCCTGCTGCAGGCCGGCAAGGTGGACCAGTTCGAAGAGATGGTGCACAACTTCCAGCGCACCAGCCAGGCGATCAAGTATTCGCTGGTGCCGGTGGTGACCGCGGTGCGCGGCCTGGCCCTGGGGGGCGGCTGTGAGTTCCAGATGCACAGCGCCAAGAGCGTGGCCGCGCTGGAAAGCTACATCGGCCTGGTCGAAGCCGGCGTCGGTCTGCTGCCGGCCGGCGGTGGCTTGAAGGAACTGGCTGTGCGCGCCTCGCAGGCCGCAGGTCCGGGCGGTGACGTGTTCGCCGAGCTCAAGAAGACCTTCGAAACCGTCGCGATGGCCAAGGTCTCCAACTCCGCGGTCAACGCCAAGGAACTGGGCCTGATGCGCGCGACCGACAAGGTCGTGTTCAACAGCTTCGAGACGCTGCACATCGCCAAGGCCGAAGTGCTGGCGCTGGCCGAAGGCGGCTACCGTCCGCCGATGCCGGCCCGCCGCATCCAGGTCGCCGGTGACGTTGGCATCGCCACGTTCAAGATGATGCTGGTCAACATGCTGGAAGGCCGCTTCATCAGCCCGTACGACTACGAGATCGCCGTGCGCATCGCCACCGTGCTGTGCGGCGGCGAAGTGGATCGCGGCACGCTGGTGGACGAAGAGTGGCTGCTGACGCTGGAGCGCAAGCACTTCGTCGAACTGGCCCAGCAGGAAAAGACCCAGGCCCGCATCGCGCACATGCTCAAGACCGGCAAGCCGCTGCGTAACTGACCCTTTTAGAGAGATCACTGCAATGACCAAGCAAATCCAGGACGCCTACATCGTCGCCGCCACCCGCACCCCGGTGGGCAAGGCGCCCAAGGGCGTGTTCCGCAATACCCGTCCCGACGACATGCTGGCCCATGTGCTCCGCTCCGTGGTCGCACAGGCGCCGGGCATCGACCTCAACCGCATTGATGACGCGATCATCGGCTGCGCGATGCCGGAAGCCGAGCAGGGCATGAACGTGGCGCGCATCGGCGTGCTGCTGGCCGGCCTGCCGGACACCATCGCCGCGCAGACCGTCAATCGCTTCTGCTCCTCCGGCCTGCAGGCCGTGGCCATGGCCGCCGACCAGATCCGTCTGGGCAATTCGGACCTGATGCTGGCCGGTGGTACCGAGTCGATGTCGATGGTGCCGATGATGGGCAACAAGATCGCGATGGCGCCGAGCGTGTTCGACAACGACCACGTCGCCATTGCCTACGGCATGGGCATCACCGCCGAGAAGGTCGCCGAAGAATGGAAGGTCTCGCGTGAGGAGCAGGACGCCTTCGCCCTCGCCTCGCACCAGAAGGCCATCGCCGCGATCCAGAACGGCGAGTTCAAGGACGAGATCAGTCCGTACGACGTGCGCACCCGCCAGCCGGACCTGGCCGACGGCCGCCGCATCATCACCCGCGACAAGATCGTGGATACCGACGAGGGCCCGCGCCTGGATTCGTCCGCTGAAGGCCTGGCCAAGCTGCGCCCGGTGTTCCGCAACGGCCAGTTCGGTGGCACGGTCACCGCCGGCAACTCCTCACAGATGAGCGATGGCGCCGGTGCGGTGCTGCTGGCCTCCGAGCAGGCGATCAAGGATTACGGCCTGACCCCGCTGGCCCGCTTCGTCAGCTTCTCGGTCGCCGGTGTGCGCCCGGAAGTGATGGGCATCGGCCCGATCGCTGCGATCCCGAAGGCACTCAAGCAGGCCGGCCTGACCCAGGACCAGCTGGACTGGATCGAGCTCAACGAAGCCTTTGCGGCGCAGTCGCTGGCCGTTATCCGCGATTGCGGCCTGGACCCGTCCAAGGTCAACCCGCTGGGCGGCGCGATCGCCCTGGGCCACCCGCTGGGTGCCACCGGCGCGATCCGCACCGCGACCCTGCTGCACGGCCTGCGCCGTCGTCAGCAGAAGTACGGCATGGTGACCATGTGCATCGGCACCGGCATGGGCGCGGCGGGTATCTTCGAATCGCTGTAAGGCATTGATCGGTGCCGGCCCACGGGTCGGCACCGATGCAGTGGGTGTCACTGGTGCATCCGGTGGCTCAACTGCAAGGGGTGTGCACCGACCGTTGGTCGGTGCACAGTCGGAAACGAAAAGGGCAGCCTCGCGGCTGCCCTTTTCTGTTCTGTGGAGAGCCGGCCAGCGGCCGGCACTACCCTCGCTGCTTGAGGAGCCGGCCAGCGGCCGGCACTACTACCGCTGCATCGCGCGGCGGCTCGTCCTCAGCCTTCGGCCAGCATCTTCTGCAGGACTTCGCGCGCCGGGCCGGCCAGCTTCTCGTTGTCGAGCGCGAAGCGGATGGTGGCTTCGACCAGACCCAGATGGGTACCGCAGTCGAAACGACGTCCTTCGAAGCGGAATGCGTCCACGCGTTCGCTCTTGAGCAGCTCGGCGATCGCATCGGTCAGCTGGATCTCACCGCCTGCACCGGTCCCGGTCGCTTCGAGCAGTTCGAAGATCTTCGGGCTCAGCACGTAGCGGCCAACCACGGCCAGATCGCTCGGGGCGTCTTCCGGCTTGGGCTTCTCGACGATGGCACTGATCTTGCCCTGGCGGCCGTCGAAAGCCTCGGTGGCCACGATGCCGTAGCTGCCGGTCTTGTCGTGCGGCACATCTTCGACCGCGATGATGCTGGCGCCGGTGGCTTCGTTGGCGTCGGCCATCTGCTTCAAGGCACCGTTGCCACGGTTCCAGATCAGATCGTCCGGCAGCAGCACGGCGAACGGCTCGTCACCGACAATGGCTTTGGCGCACAGCACCGCATGGCCCAGGCCCAGTGCTTCGGCCTGCGTCACGAACACCGCACGAACGCCATTGGGCAGGACGTGGCGAACCAGTTCAAGCTGTTCCGTCTTGCCTGCGCGCTCAAGCTTCTGCTCCAGCTCGTAGGCCTTGTCGAAGTAATCGGCAACGGCATGCTTGTAGCGGTTGGTGATGAAGATCAGGGTGTCGCAGCCCGCTTCGATCGCCTCATCCACCGCGTACTGGATCAGCGGCCGATCAATGATCGGCAGCATTTCCTTCGGAACGGTCTTGGTGGCCGGAAGGAATCGCGTTCCCAACCCTGCGACAGGAAATACCGCCTTGCGAATACGCTTGCTCATCAGAACCTGTTGGCCTCACGCGCCGGAAAGGCGAGAACCTTAGCAGAGCTGACGTGATCGTCCTGTTGCAGCGGAGAGAACTCCGGCATCGTCGAGAACAGGATGCTGTTGATCGCATCGGTGTCGTAGGTGGCGATCGCTTCGCGCAGTTTCGGCACGTTGGCCAGCACCTGCTCGCGGGCGAAGGTACGCACGCCGGCTTCCAGAATCTTGGGATGCGCGGTCGGGCGATAGTCCTCGTCCGAATAGAACAGCGTCTCGTGCAGCTTCTCGCCCGGGCGCAGGCCCGTATAGACGATCGCGATGTCCTTGTACGGCTGCTTGCCAGCCAGGCGGATCATCTGCTCGGCCAGCACGCGGATCGGCACCGGCTCGCCCATGTCCAGCGTATAGATCGCACCGTGCGACGCCGAGGCGGCCGCCTGCAGGATCAACTGGCAGGCCTCGGGGATCGTCATGAAGTAACGGGTCACTTCGGGGTCGGTCACGGTGACCGGGCCGCCCTTGAGGATCTGTTCGCGGAACACCGGCACCACGCTGCCAGCCGAGGCCAGGACGTTGCCGAAGCGCACGGTCACGAAACGGGTGTGGCTGGTCTTCTGGTCCAGGCTCTGGCAGATCATTTCCGCGTAGCGCTTGCTGGCGCCCAGCGCATTGACCGGATCGACCGCCTTGTCGGTGGAGATGAAGACGAAGTGCTCGATCTTCGCCTCGACACAGGCGCGGGCGACGGTCTCGGTGGAGAGGATGTTGTTGCGCACCGCTTCGCGCAGCTGACGCTCCAGCACCGGCACCTGCTTGTAGGCGGCGGCATGGAAGACCGAGTCCACGCGCGACAGCGACAGCGCATGACGGATCACCGCGGGGTCGCCGCAGTCGCCGAGCACGGCTTCCACTTCCAGGTCCGGGAAGCTGCGCTGCAGCTCGGCCTCGATGGTCAGCAGCAGCAGTTCGCTCATTTCGACCAGCACGATGCGCCCTGCCCCATGACGAGCACACTGGCGGCACAGTTCCGAACCGATCGAACCGCCGGCGCCAGTGACGAGCACGGTACGCCCGCCCAGCCAACCGCGGATCAGCGCCCAGTCCGGCAGGATCGGCTTGCGACCGAGCAGATCTTCGATCGCCACCTCTTTGAGCTCGCCCGGGAGCGAATGGCCGAGCAGGATGTCGTTGAGCTTGGGCACCATGCGGAACGGAACGCCGGTGCTTTCGCAGATGGCCACCACCCGCTGCATGCCGACGGCATCCAGCGATGGGATGGCAATCACCAGAAGTTTGGCGGCGGTCTCACGGACCACGGCGGGCGCATCCTCCAGCGTGCCGAGAATCGGCAGCCCCTGCAGCTTGGCGCCCTGCAGGTGCGGGGCGTCGTCAAGCAGGCCCACCGGCTCGAAATCACCGGAACGGCGCAGATCGCGGACCAGGGCCTCGGCCGCCTGGCCGGCACCGAGGATCAGCACGCGGCGGGCGGTGACGTCCGATTGCAGTGCCTGGTAGTCCTTCCACGCGCGGTACAGCAGGCGCGGCGCGCCCAGCAGCGCCGACAGCGCGAACGGGTAGATGACCAGCACCGACATCGGCACGCCGTCGAAGCGCTTGTACGCCAAGGCCACCACGATGGCGAGCAGGCCGATGAAGCTGGCTTTGAAGATATTGAGCAGATCGGCGACGCTGGCAAAGCGCCAGAGGCCGCGATACAGGCCCACCCGCCAGAACACCACGGCCTGGATGACCAGGACCAGCGAGGTATCGATGTTCCAGAGCGGCAACGCCGGCGCATCGGCCAGCATTGAGTAACGTCCAGCGTGCAGCAGCTGCCAGCACGCCCAGACCATGAACAGGTCATGGGCGACGATGGCCGCTCGCGGCATCAAGCCGGTGATTCGGTCCTGCCAAGGCGTCATAAACAGCATAATCCTTCTAGTTGCGCATTCCCTTGCGCAGGAGCAGCCACAGGCCGGACGCGAAGATCAACCACGCGACGGCTACGGCAGCCTCCCACCTCGGCTGCAAATTCGTACATGCATTAAACACTGTTGCACTGAATATTCCAAAAACAAGATACACCCCGGTGACGAAAGTGTGGCTTGCGCCACTCTTCACCGCGCGCTGATAGAGATGCTGTGTGTGGGGTTCCATCCAGCGCTGTCCGGACAGGATGCGCGAAAGCAATGTGAAGCCCGCGTCCACAAGAAACGCTGAAATAGGCACCAGCAGCAGCAGCCAGTGGATATCGGTGCGCACGCTGACCAGGCTCACCAGGGCCGCGATGGCATAGCCCAGCGCCCCGCTCCCCACGTCACCCATGAAGATGCGTGCCCGCGGGTAGTTGAACGGCAGGAAGCCCAGACAGGCCAGCCCGAGCACCACGCCGGCCAGCCCATAGGGCGGCGGCAGCACCATGGCGAACGCAATGCCGGCCAGGATCGCCTGGGTGGTGGCAATCCCGTTGATCCCATCCATGAAGTTCCAGATGTTGATCAACGAGGTCGCGAACAGCAGTGCCAGCAGCGCCTGCCAGGCGTTGCCCGTGGCATGCCAGACCAAGCCCGCCAGCAACGCGGATGCCACGACATGGACCAGCAGACGGCGAACCGCTGGCAGCGGCCGATGGTCGTCCCACCAACCGATGCCCGCAACCAGCACCAGCCCCAGCGCGAACACCGCCAGGGTGATCCCCGCCTTGGGCCAGATGACCGCGGCCACCACGCACGCCAGCAGCAAGGTCAGCACGATCGCGACGCCGCCGCCGCGCGGCGTCGCCACCCCGTGGCTGCGGCGCTCGCCGGGCTCATCCAGCAGATTGCGGCGCAGCGCATAGGCGCGTGCAGCCCAGGTGAGGCCTGCCGATACCGCCAGCACCGCCAGCAGCCCCGCCATCCAGGCGACCATCATGGCTCAGAGCACCGCGTAGTTGAGCAGCGGCTTGACGGTGCCCCATTCCTTGCAGCTCGGGCACTGCCAGTGGTGCGTGCGCGCGCCGAAGCCACAGCGGGTGCAGCGGTAAGCCGGGTTGCGGACCAGCAACTGGTCGGTGATGTGCTTGAGGTCGTGCAGGGTCGCGGTGGAATCCGCGCCTTCGGCCAGGGTCAGGTCGATCAGGGCCGATTCGCCACGCACCGACGGGCGGTCCTTGAGCTGACGGCCGAGATAAGCGCGTGCCGGGGCGACGCCCTCCTGCTCTTCCATCAACTGGGTCAAGGCCAGCACCGGGGCGATGCCGCGATAGTGCTCGGTCATCTCCGACAGGAACGCACGCGCGCCACCGAGATCACCAACCTTACGGTAGTTCTGCATCAGCGACTGCAGCACTTCCGGCAGATACTCCGGATCGTTGCGGGCGGCACGCTCGAAGGCACGCACGGCCGCTTCGGCATTGCCGGCGTCGTTCTCCAGGCGCCCCTCGATGATGCCGGCACGCACCGACATCGCATCAGCCTGGTAGGCACGCGCGATCGCGGCGCGCGCTTCGTCGATCTTGCCGGCACCGCGGTAACGCTCGGCCAGCTCGCACTCGAACTGCCCGATCAGCTTGCCCATCGGCTCGCCGGTGACTTCTTCGAAGCGGCTGGCGTTGTCGATCGCCTTTTCCCAATCGCGCTCGGCCTGGTAGATGCCGATCAGGTGCTTGAGCGCCTGCGGGGCGCGCTGATCGATCTGCGCCAACTCGGTGAACACGGTTTCGGCGCGATCGAGCAGGCCGGACTTCATGTAGTCCTCGCCCAGCGCCAGCAGTGCCTGGACGCGCTGCTGATCGGTGAGATCGGCGCGGTTGACCAGGCCTTGGTGCAGGCGGATCGCGCGATCGACCTCACCGCGGCGGCGGAACAGGTGGCCCAGCGCGACCTGGGTCTCGAAGGTTTCCTTGTCCAGCTCGGCGATGTGCAGGAACAGCTCGATCGCCTTGTCCGGCTGCTCATTGAGCAGATAGTTCAGGCCACGGAAATACGTGCTGGACAGATGACTGACCTGGTTGTCGCCATGGCGTTGACCGCCGCGGCGCCCGATCACCCAACCGGACAGCGCGGCCAGGGGCAGGCACAGGAAGAACCAGAACCACTCGGAGACAAATTCCATCGGCGCTCAGCGTCCGTCGAATGTAGAAGAAGAAGGGGGTGCCACGACCACGGCAGGCGCGGCTTTCTGCGCGCGGCGCAGTTTGGCGTACAGCGGGATCACCATGCTGGCAAGCACGAGGCCGCCGCCGATGATTGCACCGGACAACAAGGCGATGATGATCGCCACGCCGGTGGTGGAATTGATCTGGGTGAAGCCCAGGCTGATGATGATCGGCTGCGAGTTGAGGGCGCCGATGATCAGACCCACGACCAGAACCGCCAGCAGGATCAGCAGACGTACGATGTTCATGCAGCAGCTCCAGTTCCGTAGGGCTCAAGAGTAGCGGACTAACACTCCGCTCCACCAGCCGACTCCATGGAAATCACGCATCCGCCCCTTGGCGGATGGACACTCAGGCAGGATCGCCTTCCAGCGGCACCACGGCGCTGACGCGCTCACGCAGTTCCTTGCCCGGCTTGAAATGCGGGACATGCTTGCCCGGCAATGCGACCGATTCCCCGGTCTTGGGATTGCGCCCCAGCCGTGCAGGCCGGTAGTGCAACGAAAAACTGCCGAACCCGCGGATCTCGATGCGATCCCCGCCGGCCAGCGCCCCACCCATCATTTCCAGCAACGACTTCACGGCCAGATCGACATCGTCCGACTTCAAATGCGCCTGTCGGCGCGCCAGGATTTCGATCAGCTCGGATTTGGTCATTACGGGCTCTTGGGGAGGAACTCAGACCCTGAAACGGCCCGGACTGATGTCCGGGCCGCCCAGGAAACTACGACAGCGACAGACCGATTACTCGGACTTGTTGCCGTTCAGCTGTGCACGCAGCAGCGCGCCCAGCTGGGTGGTGCCGCTCGAAGCCGAAGAGGACTGGTATTCCTCCAGCACTTCGCGCATTTCCGCGTCGTCCTTGGCCTTGATCGACAGCTGCAGGGTACGACCCTTGCGATCCATGCCCACGAACTTGGCTTCAACCTTGTCGCCGACCTTCAGGAACTGGGTCGCGTCGTCCACGCGCTCGTTCGCAACGTCGCGAGCGGCCACGTAGCCTTCGATGCCGTCAGCCAGTTCGATGGTAGCGCCCTTGGCGTCCACTTCCTTGACCACGCCTTCGACCTTGGAACCCTTCGGGTTGGCAGCCATGTACTGACCGAACGGATCCTGCTCCAGCTGCTTGACGCCCAGGCTGATGCGCTCGCGCTCCGGATCGACGGCCAGGACCACTGCGTCCAGGTTGTCGCCCTTCTTGTAGTTGCGGACCACGTCTTCGCCGGTGGTGTTCCAGCTGATGTCGGACAGGTGCACCAGGCCATCGATACCGCCGTCCAGGCCGATGAAGATGCCGAAGTCGGTGATCGACTTGATCTGGCCCGACACCTTGTCGCCCTTCTTGTGGATGGCAGCGAAGGTTTCCCACGGATTGGCGGCAACCTGCTTCATGCCCAGCGAGATGCGGCGACGCTCCTCGTCGACGTCCAGGACCATGACTTCAACTTCGTCACCGACCTGCACAACCTTGGACGGGTTGACGTTCTTGTTGGTCCAATCCATTTCGGACACGTGCACCAGACCTTCGACGCCCGGCTCGATCTCGACGAATGCGCCGTAATCGGTGACGTTGGAGACCTTGCCGAAGACGCGGCTGTTGGCCGGGTAACGACGGGCGATGTTGTCCCACGGATCCTCGCCCAGCTGCTTCAGACCCAGCGAAACGCGGTTGCGCTCGCGGTCGAACTTCAGCACGCGCACGTCCAGCTCGTCGCCGACGTTCACGACTTCGGACGGATGGCGCACGCGCTTCCAGGCCATGTCGGTGATGTGCAGCAGGCCGTCGATACCGCCCAGGTCCACGAATGCGCCGTAATCGGTCAGGTTCTTGACGACACCCTTCAGGATCGCGCCTTCCTGCAGCTTGTCCATCAGCTGCTCGCGCTCTTCCGAATGCTCGCTTTCGACGACTGCACGACGGGACACAACGACGTTGTTACGCTTGCGGTCCAGCTTGATGAGCTTGAATTCCAGCTCCTTGCCTTCCAGGTAGGCCGGGTCGCGCACGGGGCGCACATCCACCAGCGAACCGGGCAGGAACGCGCGGACATCCTTGATGTCCACGGTGAAACCACCCTTGACCTTGCCGCTGATGCGGCCGGTGATGGTTTCGTTCTTTTCCAACGCTTCTTCCAGCTCGTCCCACACCATCGCGCGCTTGGCTTTCTCACGCGACAGAACGGTTTCACCGAAGCCGTTCTCGATGGAATCGAGGGCAACCTTGACGACGTCGCCTTCAGCGACATCGATCTCGCCAGCGTCGTTACGGAACTGTTCGATCGGCACGATGCCTTCGGACTTCAGGCCGGCGTTGATCACCACGACATCGCCGCGGACTTCAACAACGACACCGCTGACGATCGAGCCCGGCTTCAGCTTGGCCAGATTGGCCTGACTGGCTTCGAACAGCTCTGCAAATGATTCGGTCATTAGATTTACTCTGTTGGACACATGGGCATTGGCCCCCGAAGGGAACCGCTTACTGCCCGCCTGTTGGTCGACCCCGGAAACGCAGGTCGTGTGTTAAGTAGGAAAACCGCCACGCATCATTGCGGGACGGAGCTTTTGTTGCCTTGCGATAGTGCGACACCGTCGATGGATTGACGGCCTCCTTTACAACGGATCAGGCACCCGAAACCGGAAGCAGATCCAATACCTTGGCAACGACAGCGTCGATGCCAATACCACTGGTGTCGATGACGACGGCATCGTCTGCCGGCTTCAGGGGCGCCACTGTGCGCTGTGCATCACGGGCGTCGCGGGCCATGATCTCGCGCAGGAGGTCGTCAAAGTTAACCGAAACACCCTTGTCTTTCAACTGCTTATGCCGCCGCTCGGCCCGTTCCTCGGCGCTGGCGGTCAAAAACACCTTGAATGGGGCGTCCGGGAAGATGACCGTGCCCATGTCCCGTCCGTCGGCGACCAGGCCCGGCTCCATCCTGAATGCGCGTTGGCGCTCTTTCAGCGCCGCCCGGACCTCCGGGATGGCCGCAATGGCCGAGGCCAGCGCCCCGGTGGTCTCCAGGCGCAGCTCGTCGGTGGCATCGGTCTCGTTGACCAGCACCCGCAGCCCGCCATCGGCCGATTCCACGAAGCGCACGTGGGTGTCGAAGGTGCAGCGCACCAGCGCCGAGGCGTCGGACGTATCGATATCAGCCCAGCTGGCGGCCACGCCCACCGCCCGGTACAGGGCGCCCGAATCCAGGTAATGCCAGCCCAGGCGGCGTGCGACAATGCGGCTGACAGTGCCTTTGCCGGCCCCGGAAGGACCGTCGATGGTGAGCACGGATGGAAGCTGATTCATGGGTTTCCCGGTAGATGTGACCGCCCATTCTAGCCCCTGCCCGGGGCGGCTTGAGACTTTTTTGGCCCAACCACTTGAAAGGATGGGAAAAAGCCCGGTAGAATGGCGGGCTTGAACGGGCGTCACCTGCCGATTGTCATCTGCATATCGCGGCCGCGCTCCAACCGAATCCAACGTTTACGCCGAGGTATGCAATGAAAGTCCTGTCTTCCCTGAAGTCGGCCAAGACCCGTCACCGCGACTGCAAGGTCGTCCGTCGCCGCGGCAAGATCTTCGTGATCTGCAAGTCGAACCCGCGCTTCAAGGCTCGCCAGCGCTGAGCCGGCTGGCCTCACGGCCGCCACCGGTCCCTCAGCGGACCGGGTGATGAACAAAAAGCCGCCTCCGGGCGGCTTTTTGCTGCCATTTTTGGTGTAATCGCCGGGTAGCTCACGACCGTCGGTCGTGGGACCTTCCACATTCTTGACCACTGGGGAGTAGATCGAGATGAAGCATTACCTGACCACCTTGCCGTTGCTGGCCGTGCTGGCCGTTTCCAATGCCCACGCCGACACGCTGCTGATCGACCGCAGCCGTGAAAAGCCCGCCGTCGCCCTGCCCGTCCGCGGCCAGAGCATGCAGCAGGTCCAGGCCCAGTTCGGCGACCCGGGCGAGCGCCTGGATCCGCGCGGCGGGCAGAAGCGCCAGTGGCCCACGATCAACCGCTGGGTCTACCCGCAGTTCACCGTCTACTTCGAAAAGCAGAAGGTGATCGACGTGGTGGCCAACCGCGCCGACGCCAACGAGATCGGGCCGAAACCGCCGATCCGCTGACCCCTTTCCCTTTGCCCGCCAGCCGGCGGGCCATCGCACTGAGATCATGAACGACACGCTCCGCTTTCCGGCCGAATGGGAATCCCAGTCCGCCATCCTGATCGCCTGGCCCCACGCCGACACCGACTGGGCCGACCGCCTGGGTGACGTCGAGGACACCTACATCGCGCTCGTCGCGGCCATCACCCGCTTCCAGCCGGTGGTGATCATCGTCGCCGACGACGACCTGGAGGCGTACGCCGATGCGCGCCTGCGTTCGAACCGGATCGACACGGACCGCGTGCGGTTCGTGACCGCCCAGTACGACGACACCTGGCTGCGCGACTCCGGCCCGATCACGCTCAAGCGTGCCGAGGGTGGCTTCCGCCTGCTGGACTTCCGCTTCACCGGCTGGGGCGGCAAGTTCGACGCCAGCCTGGATGATCAGCTGGTCGGTGTGCTGCACGCTGCAGGCCTGTTCAACAACGCGGAGCTGCAGAGCATTCCATTCGCGCTGGAGGGCGGCGGCGTCGAGACCGACGGCGCCGGCACCCTGCTGACCACCTGGCAGTGCCTGCACGAGCGCCATCCGGACCGCAGCCGCGAATCGCTCAGCACGGACCTGGCCACCTGGCTGGCGCAGGACCGTGTGCTGTGGCTGGATCATGGCTATCTGGAAGGCGACGATACCGACGCCCACATCGATACCCTGGCCCGCTTCGCCTCGACCGACAGCATCGTCTACCAGGCCTGCGACGACGCGGGCGATTCGCACTACGCCGAACTGCAGGCGATGGGTGCGGAGCTGGCGGCGCTGCGCACCACGGACGGCCAGCCGTACCGCCTGTTCCCGCTGCCGTGGGCGCAGCCGGTGATCGACGAAGGCCGCCGCCTGGCTGCTTCGTATGCGAACTACCTGATCCTCAACGGCGCGGTGCTGATGCCGGCCTACGGCGATGCGGCGGACGAGGCTGCGCGTGCGGTGTTGGCCCAGGCCTATCCGGACCGCGAGATCGTGCCGGTGCCGTGCCGTTCGCTGATCTGGCAGAACGGCAGCCTGCACTGCATCACGATGCAGCTGCCGGCGGGGTTGCTGGCCTGACAGCAAAGCACGCGGCCTGAAGGCTGCGGAGGCTGGGCTGGCAGGGGCGGAGGTGCGGGACGCGCCGTAAACCCATCCCTGGGGGCTCGTGGGCGCCATCCATGGCGCCCTGACGGTCCCGCACCTCCGCCCCCGCCATCCCTTCGACAGTGCACTGGCGGCCAACGGAAGAGCGACAGGCCACGCCGATGCGCCTGGCCAGTGAACTGTTGCCCGGAGCATTCTGCGGAGCCGGCCAGCGGCCGGCACTATCGGCGCGCGGGTGTTGCCCATTTAGCAGCCAGCACGCTGCGTGCACCCATCCGCGATAAACTGCGTTTTTCCCCTTGCAGGACCGTCTCCGGATGAGCTCACGCCACACCCTTTCCGTCGCCCTGATCCAGGAGCGCAACCACGGCGATGCCGAGGCCAATCTGGCCGTCATCGAAGCGCGCGTGGCTGAAGCGGCCGCGCAGGGTGCCAAGCTGATCCTGCTGCAGGAGCTGCACAACGGGGCGTATTTCTGCCAGCACGAGTCGGTCGATGAGTTCGATCTGGCCGAACCGATCCCGGGCCCGAGCACCGAGCGGCTGGGGGCGTTGGCCAAGAAGCACAGTGTGGTGCTCGTCGGCTCGCTGTTCGAGCGTCGCGCGGCCGGGCTGTACCACAACACCGCGGTGGTCTTCGAGAAAGACGGCACCCTGCTCGGCAAGTACCGCAAGATGCACATTCCGGACGATCCGGGCTTCTACGAGAAGTTCTACTTCACCCCGGGCGATCTGGGTTTCACCCCGATTGACACCTCGGTGGGTCGCCTTGGCGTGCTCGTGTGCTGGGACCAGTGGTATCCGGAAGCGGCGCGCCTGATGGCGCTGGCCGGTGCCGAGCTGCTGCTCTACCCCACCGCGATCGGCTGGGACCCGGATGACCAGCGCGACGAACAGGGCCGCCAGCGCGATGCGTGGGTGCTGAGTCACCGCGGCCATGCGGTGGCCAACGGCGTGCCGGTGTTGAGCTGCAACCGCGTCGGCCATGAAGCCTCGCCGATGGGCGCCTCGGGCATCCAGTTCTGGGGCAACAGCCACGTGCTGGGCCCGCAGGGCGAGTTCATCGCCGAAGCCGGTGGCGAGCCGACCGTGCTGGTCTGCGATGTGGACCTGCAGCGCAGCGAACACGTCCGCCGCATCTGGCCGTTCCTGCGTGATCGCCGCATCGATGCATACGGCGATCTGCTCAAGCGCTACATCGACTGACCGACCAGGACACCCCACCGTGACCGTGCACCTGCGCGATGCCACCGATGCCGATATCGCGGCCATCACCGCGATCTATGCGGTGGAAGTGACCGATTTCGTCAACACCTACGAGTACGAGATTCCGGAGGCGGCGGAAATGCGCCGCCGCATGCAGGACATCGTCGGCCGCGGCTTTCCGTACATCGTGGCCGAGGTCGATGGCCAGGTGGCCGGCTATGCCTACGCCAATACCTACCGCGGCCGGATCGCCTACCAGTGGACCGTGGAGAATTCGGTCTATGTGGATGCGGCGTTCCAGGGCCGCGGTGTCGGCACGGCGCTGATGCAGGGCCTGATCGATGCCTGCGTCGCGCGCGGTTACCGGCAG
Source organism: Stenotrophomonas sp. TWI819 (assembly GCF_039673075.1). Lineage (NCBI taxonomy): Bacteria > Pseudomonadati > Pseudomonadota > Gammaproteobacteria > Lysobacterales > Lysobacteraceae > Stenotrophomonas > Stenotrophomonas sp. TWI819. The sequence goes on from NZ_JBDJKY010000003.1 coordinate 26,606, forward strand.
ATGGTGGCCGTCATCGGGGAGCCCACCAACGCCGCCTCCATCAAACTGCACGAGCGTTTCGGTTTCCATACCGTCGGCGTTTTCCGCGGCCTCGGCCGCAAGCATGGCCGCTGGCTGGATACCGTCCAGATGCAGCGCGCGCTCGGCGATGGTGCCGACAGCGCCCCTTCGAATGAATGATGCAATGACCGATACCCTGATTGACGCCGGCGACACGTTGTTCGCCGGCCAGCCCGTCCGCATCGTCGAACGCGATGGCGTGCGCTACACCCTGCTGGGCACCGCGCACGTCTCGCAGGCCAGCGTGGAAGCGGTGGAACGTGCGATCGAAAGTGGCCGCTTCGATGCGGTTGCGGTCGAGCTGGACGCGCAGCGCCTGCAGGCACTGACCGATCCGGATGCGCTGGCCAAGCTGGACCTGGTCGAGGTGATCCGCAAGGGCCGCGTCGCCCTGTTCGCCGCCAACCTGGCCTTGGCCGCCTACCAGCGCCGCCTGGCCGAACAGCTCGAGATCGAGCCGGGTGCCGAGCTCAAGCGCGCAGTGACCCTGGCCAACGAACGCAACCTGCCCGTGCATCTGATCGACCGCGAGGTCGGGCTGACCTTCCGACGTGCCTCGCAGCGCCTGGGTTTCTTCGGCAAGATCAAGCTGGTGATGGGCCTGGGCGCTGGCCTGTTCGCGTCCGAGGAAGTGGGCGAAGACGAGATCGAGAAGCTCAAGCAGGGCGACATGCTCGAAGCCAGCTTCGGCGAGTTCGCCAGCGAGAGCCCTGCCCTGTACGAAACCATCATCGGCGAGCGCGACCGCTACATGGCTACGCGCCTGCGTGAAGTGCACGACCCGGCCCAGCGCGAAGTGCTCGCGGTGGTCGGTGCCGGTCATCTGGCCGGTCTGGCGAAGTACCTGGAAACCGACACCGACGCGCCGGGCCCGCTGCGCGAGTCGCTGGAAGACGTGCCGAAGAAGCGCAACATTCCCTGGATTACGCTGGCGATCCTCGCCATCGTGCTGACCGGTATCGGTGTGGGCTTCTATCGCGGTGGCCTGGGTGTCGGCAGTGAGCTGCTGGCGGTCTGGGCGATGTACACCGGCGGTCTGGCCGGCCTGGGCTGCCTGTTGGCCGGCAGCCACCCGCTCAGCATCCTGACCGCGATCGTGGTCGCGCCGTTCAAGCCGTTCCGGCTGAGCATTCCGACCGGTGCGTTCTCCGCCCTGGTGGAAGCGCGCCTGCGCAAGCCGGCCTACGAAGACTTCCTGAAACTGCGCGACGATGCGCAGAGCGTGAAGGGCTGGTACCGCAACCGCGTGACCCGCGTGGTGCTGACCTTCATGCTGACCAACCTGGGCAGCATGCTCGGGTTGTGGCTGACCGGGTTCCAGGTGTGGGGCAAGGTCGCGGGGTGATTCCCGCGCCGGCTGTGAATCGAAAGGCCACGCAATGCGTGGCCTTTTTTGTGCACGAATGTGGGAGCCGCGGGTAGTGCATGCGTGGATGCGGTTCGCCAAAAAAGGGAGGCCCGCCCAACGGGCCTCCCCGCACCCTCAAACCGATTCCGCCCCCGGCTCGACCACCGGAGCATCCACGCCGCGGCCACGCGCGCGCTGGATGATCCGCGACACCGCCGTGCTCATGTCATCGAGCATGGCGTAGATCGTCGGCAGGAACAGCAGGCTGACCACCGTGGAGAACGCCAGGCCGCCGGCGATGGCGCGGGCCATCGGGTAGTACGGCGGACCATTGCCGAGCAGCTGGGTGTCGGTCAGGGAGATCGGGATCATCGCCAGGATCGCGGTGCCCATCGTCATCATGATCGGGCGCAGGCGCTCGCGTGAGCCCTCCACCAGGGCCTGGGTCCTGCCCATGCCACGGCGGCGCAGGTTGTTGATGTGCTCGATCATCACGATGCCGTTGTTCACCACCACGCCCATCAACACCAGGATGCCGATGAAGGACATGATTCCGAACGAGGTGCCGGTGATCCAGAACAGCCAGAACACGCCGAAGATCGAGAACAGCACGCCGCTCATGATCGCCGCCGGGAACAGCAGCGATTCGAACACGGCCGCCATCACGACGTAGATCATCACCAGCGCGATCACCAGATTGAACATCATCTGCGACATCGCCTGGTCGTCGTCGCCGTAGTCGCCACCGTCGAAGCTGAAGGTATAGCCGGCCGGGAAACTCATCGGCTTGAGCATCTCCTCCATGGCCTTGCGCCCCTCCGGCACGGTCACCTTCTCGGCCAGGTTGGCCTTGATGGTCAGCGTCGTCTGGCGGTTGGTGCGACCGATCTGCGTAGCCGAGGGCTTGATCGCCACATCCACCAGGCTCAGCAGCGGCACCGAACGACCGTCACCGGTGCGCACGGTGTAGCTGGCCAGGTCCTCCGGGCTGCTCTGCTCGGCACCGGCGAAACGTACCCATACCGGTACTTCGCTGTCACCGCGGCGGAACTCGCGCAGCGGCGCGCCACGCAGGGCCAGGCCGACGAAGCTGGCGACCTGCTCGGCATTGAAGCCGAAGGCGGCCGCGCGCTCGCGGTCCACATGGATGGACAGCTCGCTGCCCTTCTCGCCGTTGTCGATGCGCACATCGCGCAGTTCCTTGCGCTGGGCCAGCAACGGCACGACTTCCTCGCCGATCTCCTGCAGCATCTTGGTCGAGTCGCCGACCAACTGCACCTGCACCTGGTTGTTGCCGCCGCCGCTGCCGCCGCCGTCGCCCGAGTTGCCGACCACGTAATCGGCACGCGCCGAGCGAGGCAGCCCCTTGCGCAGTGCTTCCTGCACGGCCGGCATGTTCTTGGCGTGCGCGGTATCGAAGGTCACGATCGTGCTGCTGCCTTCCTGCTCGCTGTACCAGGAATACACCTGGGTGATGTGCAGGGCCTGGCGGTTGTCGTCCAGGTAGCGTTCGACGCGCGCCACTTCCTCGGACATCTGGCCGAAGGTGTAAGCCCCCTTCCAGTTGTAGCCGATGAACACCTCGTGGCCGCCCTCGCCACCGAACATGTCGATCTTGGTCAGCTTCATGGGCACCAGGCTGATCAGCACCACCATCACGATGCCGAACACGCTCCAGCCACGGTGCTCCAGCGTCCACTGCAGGACCTTGGCATAGCGGCGCTGCAGGCGGGCGATCACGCCCGTCTCCGAATGCACCAGCTTGGGCGTCTGCATGCGCGCCGACAGCATCGGGATCAGGCTCACCGCGACCAGCCAGGAGGCCAGCAGCGAGACCGAGATCGTGATGGCGATCTGCGCCATGAAGATGCTGATGTTGTTGGTCTCACCGAACAGGTTCGGCACGAACACGATGCAGTGGCACAGGGTGCCGGCGCTCAGCGCGATGGCCACGTTGCGGGTGCCGATGATCGAGGCCAGCCGCGGCTGGTCGGGCATGCGCTCGCGTTCCTGGTAGATGCTTTCCACCACCACCACGGCATTGTCCACCAGCATGCCGACCGCCAGCAGCAGGCCCATCATGGTCAGGATGTTGAGGGTGACACCGGCGAAGTACATGAAGCCCAGCGTGATCACGAAACAGATCGGGATCGCCAGAGTCACCATCAGCGTGGACGGCCAGTGGCGCAGGAAGAAGAACAGCACCGTGACCGACAACAGCAGGCCCACCGCACCGGCCTCGGCCAGCTCCAGCAGCGAGGACGTGACCATCTTGCCCTGGTTGTCGATCACTTTGATCTGCACATCACGCATCGAAGGCTGCTTGCGGATCGCCTCCACCTCAGCCAGCGCGGCACGCGAGACTTCCACCAGGTTGGCGCTGCGCTCCTTGAAGATATCCAAGCCCACGGCCGGGTTGCCGTCCAGGCGGCGGCCGTAGTTCATGCGGGTGGGCTTGAGCCGGATCTCGGCGATGTCACCCAGCCGCAGGCCCTTCGTGTCGATCACCAGATCGCGCAGTTCCTGCAGGTCGGTGATCTCGCCCACCGGCTGGATCCGCACGCGTTGGCCGTTGTCGTCGATCTGCCCGGCCGAGATCGAGAAGTTCAGCGTGCGCAGGCGGTCGCTGAGCTCGTTGATGCTCAGGTTGTGCGCGGTCAACCGGTCCGGGCTGATCGCGATCTCGACCTCGTTCGGTGGCGCGCCGGAGATGTTGACCCGCGCCACGCCCGGGATGCGCTCGATGCGCCGCTTGAACTCGCGGTCGAGCATGTCGTACGCGCCGGTCAGGTCGGTGGCACTGGCCAGGCGCACCTTCAGCACCGGGTCGTCGCTGCTGGACCACTTGAACACGTTGTAACGCTGCAGGTCGTCAGGCAGGTCGCTGCGGATCGCATCGATGCGCTCGCGGGCATCCGACGCCGCGATGGCGATGTCGCGATCCCAGTCGGTGAACTCGATGAAGATGCTGGCGCCTTCGGAGGTGGCCGAGGAGCGCATGCGCTTGATCCCGGTCATTGTCGCCAGCGCTTCTTCGGTCGGCCGGATGATGTTGCGCTCGACCTCCTCCGGGGTGGACCCGGTATACGGCACCTGCACGAACAGGAACGGCGCGGAGATGTCCGGCAACGCCTCCAACGGCAGCCGGAACGAGGCGATCAGGCCCACCACCGCCAACGATACAAAACACATGATCGTGGTGATGGGCCGGCGGATGGAGAACTCGGCAATGCTCATGCCGGCTCCTGTGCAGCGTCAGGGTCCGTCCCGGACACGCGCGTCTTGAGGTGGCGCCCGCGCTCGCGGTAGTAGGCATCGCCACGACGATCCAACAGGTCGTACACCACCGGGATCACCACCAGCGTCAGCAGCGTGGAGACCAGCAGGCCGCCGATCACGGTGATCGCCATCGGCGCGCGCACTTCGGCGCCCTCGCCCATGGCCACCGCCAGCGGCAGGAAGCCGAACAGCGTGCACAGCGTGGTCATGATGATCGGGCGCAGGCGGGAACGCGCGCCTTCCACCAGTGCCTCGCGCTTGGGCACACCGGCCTCGCGCAGCTGGTTGACCTTGTCGATCAGGATGATCGCGTTCTTGGTCACCAACCCCACCAGCAGGATCAACCCGATGAACACCACCACCGAAATCGGCTTGCCGGTCAGCATCAGCGCCAGGATCGCGCCGACCAGGGCCAGCGGGATGGTGAACAGGATGACGAACGGGTGCAGCAGCGATTCGAACTGCGAGGCCATCACCAGGTAGACCAGGAAGATCGCCAGGCCGAAGGCAAAGATCAGCGAGCGCGCCGAGTCGGCCAGCTCCTCACCCTGCCCACCAATGTGCATGCCCACACCCGCACCCAGCGGCTGCTTGGCGACCATGTCCTGCACTTCACGCACGGCACCGCCCAGGTCGATGTCGCGCAGGTTGGCCGAGACCACCGCCACGCGGGTCTGGTCGGCGCGATGGATCTCGCTCGGGCCGTTGGTGGCCACCACCTCGGCCACCGAATCCAGCGTCACCGGCCGGTTGCTGCCCGGATTGACGATCAGGCGGCGGATGCTGTCCACGCTGGCCCGGTCACCTTCCTGGGCCCGCACCAGCACGTCGATCTTGCGGTCGCGGAAGCTGTAGCGCGTGGCCACGTCACCGCGCACCTTCTTGACCACCACATCGGCGATCTGGCGCGTGGTCAGGCCCAAGGCACCGGCGCGCTCCTGGTCGAAGCGGATCTGGATCTCCGGGAAGCCCTCTTCCACCGTGGATTTGACGTCGGCGTAGTGCGGGTTGTTGCGCAGCATCGCGGCCAGCGCCTTGCCGGCCGTTTCCAGCGTCGCCATGTCCTGGCCGCGCAGTTCCACTTCCAGCGGGGTGGAGAAGCTGAAGAGCGCCGGACGGGCGAAATCGACCTGCACGCCAGGGTGCTGCTGCATCGATTCACGCAGACGCTCGGTGATCGCCGCTTCGGTGCGCGCGTTGCCGCCACCGGCCATCACCACGGTCAGCTTGCCGATGTTCTCGCCACTCTCGGTCGGGCTGGCATCCAGCCGGGTGCCGCTGCCACTGACCCCATACAGCGAGGCGATGCTGTCGTCCTTGGCATGGGCCAGCTGCATCTCGCGGACCAGCGCATCGGTCTGCTTCAGCGGCGTGCCGGCCGGCAGCTTGGCGGTCATTTCGAAGCGGTCCTGCGCCAGCTGCGGGATCAGATCCGCACCCAGCATCGGCACCAGCGCCATCGTCCCGACGAACGCCAGCGCGGCCAGACCCAGCACTTTGCCCGGGTGATGCAGCGCGCCCGGCAGCAGCTTCAGGTAACCGCGCTCGGCACCGGCGTAGGGCTTCATCGCCACATCGCTGGCTTTGCGCATCACTGGGCCGACCACGGCCACCAGACCGCGCCAGACGCGGATCACCGACCAGGCCATCCCGAAGCAGATCCAGCGCACCAGCGTGCCCACGCCGCGACGGCTGCCGGCGACCGGCTTCAGCCAGCGGCTGTCCGGCTGCCACGGCTGATGCGCGGGTTCTTCCGGGAAGGCCAGCGGCGGGCGGCCCTTGAGCGAGCTCAGCATCGGAATCAGGGTCATCGAGACCAGCAGCGAGATGGCGATCGCGATCGCCACGGTCAGCGCCTGGTCGCGGAACAGCTGGCCGGCGATGCCGTCCACGAACACCAGCGGCAGGAACACCGCGATGGTGGTCAGGGTCGAGGCGACCACGGCCATGCTCACTTCACGGGTGCCTTCAATCGCGGCCTGCAGAATGCTCAGGCCACGCTCGCGCGCCTTGGCGATGCTCTCCAGCACCACGATCGAGTCATCCACCACCAGGCCGGTAGCCAGCGCCAGACCGCCGAGCGACATCACGTTCAAGCTCAGGCCGAGTTGGCCCATGAAGAAGAACGTGGTGATGATCGAGACCGGCAGCGACAGGCTGATCACGAACGTGCTCCAGCCGTCGCGCAGGAACAGGAAGATGATCAGGATGGCGAGGATGCCGCCGATCACCGCGTCTTTCTTGACGTCGCTGATGGCATGTTCGATGAAGCGCGACTGGTCTTCGATCGTGGTCAGTTCGGCATCGGCGGGCACCTGGCCCTTGATCTGCTCCAGACGCGCACGCAGCGCCTCGGCCGTCGAGACCGTGTTGGCATCGCCCTCCTTGTAGATCGCCAGCTCGACCGCTTCCTTGCCGCCCAGACGGATGATCGCTTCGCGTTCCTTGTACCCCTGGCGCACGGTGGCGACATCTTTCAGCCGCACCGGCACACCATTGGCGATGTTGGTGGAGCTGCTGCTGGACGCGCTCTGTGCCGCCGAGGCGGCCGCGATGGCGGCATCCGAGCCGGTCGACGCTGCGATGGCGAACATCTGCTGCATCGCTGCATCGGCGGCACTGCCGTTGCTGCTCTGCGTGGTCACCAGCAGGTTGCGGATGTCCTCCAGATCGGCGAACTGGTTGACGGTGCGCACCAGGTAGCGCTGCGAGCCCTCCTCCAGGCGACCGCCGGAGATGTTGATGTTCTCTTCCTTGAGCCGCTTGATGACGTTGTCGATCGGCAGGTTGAGCTGGGCCAGCTTCTGCTGGTCGATGTCGACCTGGATTTCATCCTCCAGACCGCCGCCCACCTTGACCGCCGCCACGCCGGTAACCGGCTCCAGCTTCTTCTTCAGATCTTCATCGGCGTAGCGGCGCAGCTCGGTGAGCTGGCGCACGGCCTCGGCATCGCTGGATGGATCGGTTTTGGCCGAGATCACCAGGCGCATGATCGGCTCGGTGGACGGATTGAAGCGCAGCAGCACGGGCGATTTCGCCTCCAGCGGCAGGTTCAGCGCTTCCATCTTGTCGCGCACCTCCAGGCTGGCCTGGTCCATGTTGGTGCCCCAGGCGAACTCGAGCACCACATCGCTCTGCCCGGTACGCGAAATGGATTTGAGCTTGCGCAGGTTCTTGACCACGCCGACGGCTTCCTCGACCGGCTCGGTGATCAGCGTTTCGATTTCCGCCGGGGCCGCACCGGTGTATTCGGTGCGCACGGTCAGGGTCGGGTAGCTCAGGTCGGGCAGCAGGTTGACCTTGAGGTTGCCCAGCGCGATGAACCCGAACAGCGTCAGCGTGACGGTGAACATCGCGATGGTGACGCGCCGGCGGGTGGCGAATTCCACCAGGCCGCCGCCTTGGGTACCCGGGCGATCGCCCTGGTGCGGATCATTGCCGTGGTCATTGCCGGCCGCTGTCATTGATGGCTCTCCGCCTTGGCCGGTGCCGGCTTGGCGACGGCAGTGGCGGCCGGCTTGGCACCGATCACCTGCACCGCGGTGCCGTCACGCAGCGCCACCTTGCCGGCGGTCACCACCTGGTCACCGGCGGCCAGACCCTCGCGGATTTCCACCCACGGGCCTTCGGCATAGCCGAGCTTGACCGGCACGCGCGCGGCCTTGCCCTCGCGCACGCGGAACACCGCCGGCTCGCCATCGTCGAGCAATGCGATGCGCGGCACGACCAGGGCATCGGCGCGTTGGTCGTAGTCGATCCGGATGCGGCCGAACATGCCCGGCTGCAGGCCTTCAGCATCTTCGCCGAACCCGCTGACCACGCGGAACGTGCCGCTGCCGGCATCGACCACCGGCGAGATGCGATCCACCGTGCCCGGGAAGGTCTTGCCCGGCAGCGCATCGGCGATCAGCGTGACCGGCTGGCCGGGACGCAACGTGGCCAGCTCGCGCTCGGGGACATTGAGCGTGGCTTCCAGGCGTGAGTTGTCGACGATGCGGAAGATCGGTGTGTTGATCTGCACGAAGTTGCCGGTCTTGATCGAACGCGAGGCGATCACCCCCGAGATCGGTGCGATCACCGTGGTGTAGGAGAGCTCCAGCGTGGCCAGCCGGTACTGCGCGCGGGCGTTCTCCAGGTCGTACTTGATCTGGTCGACGTCCGAGGCACTGACCATCTGCTGGCCGATCAATTTCTGGGCGCGCTGGTAGTTGTTCTCCAGCTTGCGCATCTGCGCCTCGCTCTGGGCCACGGCCAGGCGCGCACGGTCCGGATCCAGCCGCACCAGCGGCTGCCCCGCACGTACCTGCTGGCCCTCTTCGACCAGCACCGCCAGCGCGACGCCGGAGGTCTTGGCGACCACCTGCGACTCACCCCTGGGCTCCAGTGCGGCCGTGCCGGTGTAGCTGGCGGCGACGGCGCGATGGCTGGCGGCAACGGCTTCGATCGGTACCGCATCGACCTTCTTCTCGGCCTTGCCGTCCTTTTCAGCGGCGTTGGCTTCGGCGGGACCGGCGCCACCGCAGCCGCTCAGCAGCAGGGTGGAGGTGATCAGCAATGCAGCGGCACAGCGTCCGGTGCGGCCGAGCAGGAAAGAATGTCGCGACATCGTCGTGTCCCTAAGGATGCGTGGGCAGGTGTGGTAGCAAAGTAATGCACCACGTCACGACTACACCATATCCCAAAGGTCATGGTGACCTGCGGCGATGGCTTCCCGGGCCCGGTTTCAGCTAGATGAAATGGCAGGCTATACTCGGCCCAGTTCCGTACCCCACGCCGGAACGACCAGACCCGTTTATCGGAAAAGGACATCATGCGCCCGCAGCCGCTCGCCGCTTGTCTCGTTCTGGCCGTCCTCCTGCCCCTCGGGGCCGCCGCACAGGCCGCAACACCTGCTCCAGCAGTGCCCGTCCCCACCGCTCCGGCCGCCGCCGTCACCGGCCGGTTCGACAATGGCCGGGTCCTGGCCTACACGTGCCAGGGGTGCCACGGCATCACCGGGTACAAGAACGCCTACCCCAGCTACAAAGTGCCCAAAATCGGCGGGCAGACCCGTGAGTACCTCAGCCAGGCGCTGACCGAGTACCGCCACGGCAAGCGCAAGCATCCGACGATGCAGGCGCAGTCGATGAGTTTCAGCGAACAGGAGATCGCCGATCTCGCTGTTTACCTGTCCACCGTCAAATAAGCGCGCTCATGTCGAAAGCCACGCCACTCCAGCGTTACGCCATCGCCCTGTCCGTTGCCCTGCTGATGACTGCGTGTTCGCAGTCACAGGTGGAGAACAGCGCAGATTCCGCCGCCGATCCGGGCCACGCCAGTGGTGAACACGGGTCCGGCTCCTCCGCCGGCCTGCCGGCCGGCCGCATCGCCGCCGGTGAGGCGCGTGCCCAGGTCAAGGGCAAAGCCACCGGCCAGAGCTGCATCGACTGCCACGGGGCGGACGGCAACAAGCCGATCGACCCGACCTATCCGAAACTGGGTGGGCAGTACGGGGATTACCTGGCGCACAGCCTGCAGGCTTACCGCGCGGGGGATCGCCAGCACGCGCTGATGACCCCGCAGGCGACCGACCTGAGTGATCAGGACATCGCCGATCTGGCGGCGTATTTCGGCTCACGGCCGACCCAGCTGCGGGATCTGCACGGCTTGAAGTGACGACGGTGGAGCCGACCAACGGTCGGCTCTACATCGATCGCCGGATCAGGCGTCCAGCTCTTCCCAGCGCGCGTACGCGGCATCCAGCTCGGCCTGCACCTTGGCGAGCTTCGCATTGTGCGCGGCCATGTCGGGCGCGCTGCGCTGATAGAACGCCGGGTCGTTCATCGCGGCGGTGAGGCCTTCGACGTCCTTCTCCAGCGTTTCGATCTTCAGCGGCAGCTGTTCCAGCTCGCGCGCGTCCTTGTAGCTCAGCTTGCGCTTGGGCTCGGCCGGCGCGGCAGCGGCCGCAGCAACCGGCTTGGCCGCCACCACGGGCGCGGACGCAGCCGCGGCGGCCACGCGTGCAGCGTGGCGCTGCCAATCGGTATAGCCGCCCACGTACTCGCCTACCACGCCATCGCCTTCCATCACCATCGTGGAGGTCACCACGTTGTCCAGGAAGTCACGGTCATGGCTGACCAGCAGCAACGTGCCGGTGTAATCGCTCAGCAGCTCTTCGAGCAGCTCGAGGGTTTCCACATCCAGATCGTTGGTCGGTTCATCCATCACCAGCAGGTTGGACGGCTGCGCGAACAGCTTGGCCAGCAGCAGGCGGTTGCGCTCACCACCGGACAACCGGGTGATCGGCGCGCGGGCGCGCTCGGGCGAGAACAGGAAGTCCTGCAGGTAGGCATGCACGTGCTTGCGCTTGCCGTTGAACTCGATGAAATCACGGCCCTCGGCCACGTTCTCGATCGCGGTCCAGTCTTCGCGCAGCACCGCACGGTACTGGTCGAAGTAGGCGATCTGCAGGTTGGTACCGGCACGCACTTCGCCGCTCTGCGGCTGCAGGTCGCCCAGCAGCAGCTTGAGCAGCGTGGTCTTGCCGCTGCCGTTCGGCCCGATCAGGCCGATGCGGTCGCCACGCAGGATGACGGTGCTGAAGTCCTTGACCATCACGCGCTCGCCGAAGGCGAACGAGATGTCCTTGACGTCGATCACCTTCTTGCCGGAGTTCTCCGCCTGCGCGGCTTCCATGCGCACGTTGCCGCCGAGTTCGCGGCGCTGCGAGCGATCGTTGCGCATGGCCTTGAGGCGGCGCACACGGCCTTCGTCGCGGGTGCGGCGGGCCTTGATGCCTTGGCGGATCCAGATTTCTTCCTGCGCGAGCAGTTTGTCGAAGCGCGCGTTTTCCTGCGCCTGTGCGTTCATGCGCTCTTCGCGGCGGCGTTCGTAGTTGGCCCAGTCGCCCGGCCAGCTGGTGACTTGGCCGCGGTCGATCTCGACGATGCGGGTAGCCAGTGCACGCAGGAAGCGACGGTCATGGGTGACGAACACCACGCTGCCGTTCCAGTTCTTGAGGAACATTTCGAGCCAGTCGATGGCTTCGATGTCCAGGTGGTTGGTCGGTTCGTCGAGCAGCAGCAGATCCGGCGAGGACACCAGCGCGCGGCCCAGCAGCACGCGGCGCTTCATGCCGCCGGACAGGCGCGCGAATTCGGCATCGCCGTCCAGGTCCAGCTTGGTCAGGGTCTCGCTGACGCGCTGATCCAGGCCCCAGCCGTTGGCGGCATCGATCTTGGCCTGCACGGCCGAGAGCGCATCGCCGTCGAAATCGTCGGCCATGCTCAGGTGGTGGAACTCGGCCAGCCACTGGCCCAGTTCGCCCAGGCCATCGGCGACCACGTCGAACACGCTGCCGGCGGCACCGTGCGGCACCTCCTGTTCCAGGCGGGTGATGCGCACCCCCTGCTGCACGCGGACTTCGCCATCATCGGGCTTGTGATCGCCGGACAGCAGTTTGAGCAGGGTCGATTTGCCGGCGCCGTTGCGCCCGATCAGGGCGATACGCTCGCCCGGCTCGATCGACAGTTCGGCTTTTTCCAGCAACAGGGGGCCGCCGACGCTGAAGTCGACGTTTTGCAGAGTAATCAGAGGCATCCGACCATTGTACGGTCTGGCGGCAACCGCGTCGCTTACTCCTGACCGAACGCGTCCGCAGGCAGCCCCAGCAGCGCCCACAGCGCCGCGGGCACCCGCTTGCCCGGATGGCGTACCACCCACAGCTGGCGCGACATCGGCGGCACCGGCGTTTCCACGACGCTCAAGCTGCCCAGCGCGAGCAGATCGGCCACCGCATGCCGCGACACGCACGCCAGGCCAAGCCCGGCCGCAGCCGCCTGCTTGATCGCCTCGGTGCTGCCCAGCTGCATGGCGCGGGCAAAGTGATGCAGGTGCGGCAGCAGCGCCTGCTCGACCGCCTCGCGGGTGCCCGAACCCGGCTCACGCAGCAGCCAGCGGGCCTGCGCCAGCGCCGCGACATTCATGCACGTGGGCATCGTTCCCGGCGCGCCCACGATGACCAGATCATCGCGCTGCCACGGCAGCACCTGCAGGCCGCTTTCATGGCACGGGCCTTCAATCAGGCCCAGGTCGACCTCCAGGCGCTGTACGGCCGCGACCACGTCGGCGCTGTTGCCGATCCGCAGGTCCACCTGCGCCTGCGGGTTATCGGCCAGCAGCACGGCGACGCGGGGCGGCAGCAGGTAGTTGCCGATCGTGGTGCTGGCCCCGAGCCGCAGCAGCAGAGGCAGCGCGCCGGCGTTGGACTGCCCTGCGCCGGCCAGCCGCTCCAGATCGGCGGCGGCGACCAGCAGCGCGCGGGCCGGATCCAGCAGCGCCCGCCCCTGCGGGTTGAGCACCAGCCGGCGCCCGATCCGGTCGAACAGCGGGTTGGCCAGTTGGCTTTCCAGTTCGTTGAGCGCGGCGCTGGTGGCCGACTGCGACAACGCCAGCTGCGCGCCCGCCGCAGCCGTGGTGCCGGCGTCGGCAATGGCGACGAAAACCTGCCATTGGCGGAGGGTGAGGTGCATGACGACAATTAACGCACTAAACAGGTCGAATTGACACAAGCAATGCGTTTTACAGGTTTGTCGGCGACGCGCAGGCTACGGCTGTGCGTTGACTGGAGACCCTTGTGAACATCTTTGCCGCCGCCCTGCCCTCACCCACCACCGCGCAGCGCTGGCGCGGCCGCCTGCCCGGGCTGCTGCTGACCGGCGCCGTTGCGGCCGCGGCCATGGGACTGGCGCCGCTGGCGTGGCTGCAGGCACACGGCATCAGCGCGCTGACCCTGGCCATCGTGCTCGGCATCGTCGTGGGCAATACCCTTTACCCGCGGCTGGCGGCCCATGCCAACGCCGGGGTCGGCTTTTCCAGGCACTGGCTGCTGCGGGCGGGCATCGTGCTGTACGGCCTGCGCCTGACCTTCCAGGACATCGGCCAGGTCGGTATCAGCGGGGTGCTGATCGATGCGCTGGTGCTGACCAGCACGTTCGCGCTGGCCTGGTGGGCCGGGACGCGATGGTTCGGCCTCGACAAGGAGAGCGCCCTGCTGATCGGCGCGGGCAGCTCTATCTGCGGGGCGGCGGCGGTGATGGCGGCCGAGCCGGTGGTGCGCGGGCGCGCCGAACAGGTGACCGTGGCCGTGTCCACCGTGGTGGTGTTCGGCACGCTCGCGATGTTCCTGTACCCGTTGCTGTACCAGCTCAATCAGGCGCACGGCTGGATCCCGATGAGCGCGCAGGCCTACGGCGTGTTCACCGGCTCGACCGTGCACGAGGTTGCGCAGGTGGTCGCGGCCGGCCGCGCCGTGAGCGCAGCTGCGGCCGACACCGCCGTGATCGCCAAGATGGTGCGGGTGATGATGCTGGCACCGTTCCTGATCGGGCTGTCGATGCTGCTGGCGCGCGGTGGTGCGCCTGGGGCGCCCGGCCAGCGCGCCAGGATCGTGGTGCCCTGGTTCGCGTTCGGCTTCGTCGCGGTGGCCGGGCTCAATTCGCTGCAGGTGCTGCCGGCGGCCGTCGTCAGCGCGGCGATCGATCTGGACACCGTGCTGCTGGCGATGGCGATGGCCGCGCTCGGTCTGACCACGCATGCCTCGGCGCTGCGCAAGGCCGGGATGACGCCGCTGCTGCTGGCGCTGCTGCTGTTCGGCTGGCTGCTGGCGGGCGGGCTGGGGATCAACCTGGGCGTGCACGCGCTGCTCGGCTGAGGCACGCCGGGCGGACTTCTGCGACACTACCGCATGTCTGAATTCTCCTCCCTGCCGCTGAAACCAGCGCTGCTGCCCGGCATCGATGCCATGGGCTATACCTCGCTCACCCCCGTGCAGGCCCAGAGCCTGCCGGCCATCCTTGAGCGCCGCGATGTCATCGCACAGGCCCCGACCGGCAGCGGCAAGACCGCCGCCTTCGGGCTGGGCCTGCTGCAGGCGCTGGACCCATCGGTGACCCGCGCCCAGGCGCTGGTGCTGTGCCCGACCCGCGAACTGGCCGACCAGGTCGGCAAGCAGATCCGCAAGTTGGCCACCGGCATTCCGAACCTGAAACTGCTGGTGCTGACCGGCGGCATGCCGTTGGGCCCGCAGCTGGCCTCGCTGGAAGCACACGACCCGCAGGTCGTCGTCGGCACCCCCGGGCGCATCCAGGAACTGGGCCGCAAGCGCGTGCTGCACCTGGGCGGCGTGACCACCCTGGTGCTGGACGAAGCCGACCGCATGCTGGACATGGGCTTTGAAGAGCCGATCCGCGAGATCGCCGGGCGCACCAGCAAGGACCGTCAGACGCTGCTGTTCTCGGCGACCTTCCCGGATGAGATCCGCGAGATCGCCCGCGTGCTGCTGCGCGATCCGGTGGAAGTGACCGTGGAAGGCGCCGATCATGCGCCGGCGATCCGCCACCTGTTCTGCGAGACCGAGCTGGCGCTGAAGCAGAAGGCGCTGGCCGGCCTGCTGCTCAAGTACACGCCGGAATCGGCGGTGGTGTTCTGCAATACCCGCCGCGATGTCGACGATGTCGCCATTTCGCTGCAGCAGTTCGGTTTCTCCGCACTGCCGCTGCACGGTGAGATGGAACAGCGCGACCGCGACGAAGTGCTGGTGCGTTTCGCCAACCGCAGCTGCAACGTGCTGGTTGCCAGCGACGTGGCCGCGCGTGGCCTGGATGTGCAGGACCTGGCCGCGGTGATCAATTACGAGCTGCCGACCGATATCGAAACCTACGAGCATCGCGTTGGTCGTACCGGCCGCGCCGGTGCCACGGGCCTGGCGATCAGCCTGGTGACGCACCGCGAGCGCAACCGCGCCGATGCGCTGGAACTGGCACAGGGCAAGCCGCTGGACTGGCAGAAGACGCCGCTGGCCACCGCACGCCCGCCGGTGCTGCCGCAGGCCGCGATGACCACGCTGCGCATCGATGGCGGCAAGACCGACAAGCTGCGCCCGGGCGACATCCTCGGCGCACTGACCGGCGATGCCGGGCTGGCGGCCAAGTACATCGGCAAGATCGACATCTACGCCACGCGCTCGTATGTGGCCATCGCACGCGAGCAGGCTGGCCGGGCGATCGCCCAGCTGGAGGCCGGCAAGATCAAGGGCCGCCGGTTCCGTGTCCGCAAGATGGATGTCTGAGCGGTAGAGCCGACCGTTGGTCGGCTGCACTTTCGTCGCGGCGTGTGAGGTGCCGGCCAGCGGCCGGCACTACCGGAGGCGGTAGGCCCGCGCGGATTCCCGGATCAATAGACCAGGTTGGCCAGCAGCGGGACGTCATCCGTCCAGCGGTCGCGGCCACCGAGGCCGGCCAGCTCCACCAGCACGGCCGCACCAACCACCTCGACCTGCAGCTGGCGGGCCAGCGACAACGCCGCCAGCAGAGTGCCGCCCGTGGCGAGCACATCATCGATCACCAGCACGCGTGCGCCGGCCGGCAAGGCATCAGCATGCACTTCAATGCTGTCCGTGCGGTATTCCAGGGTGTAATCCTGGCGCAGCACCTTGCCCGGCAGCTTGCCCGGCTTGCGCACCGGTACGAAGCCCACGCCCAGCACCCGCGCCATGGCCGCACCGAGGATGAACCCGCGCGACTCGATCCCCATCACCGCCTGCAGGTTGGCATCGCGCCAGGGCGCGACCATCGCATCGATGGCAGCCGCGAAATCCGGGCCGTCGGCGAGCAACGGCATGATGTCCTTGAACAGGATGCCCGGCTTGGGGAAATCGGCGATGTCGCGCAGGCGGCCGGCCCAGGCGGGCGTGGCGGAAGACTCGGTCATGGGTCTGGAAACAAACAGGGTGGCATAGGGTAACCGAGGCGCTTACGAGCTGCAGGACAGCATCGAGCAGCCGGCCTTCACACGCGCCCACTCGGGCCGCTTGGCCGCAAAGTGTTCGCGCCCCGGC
Source organism: Stenotrophomonas sp. TWI819 (assembly GCF_039673075.1). Lineage (NCBI taxonomy): Bacteria > Pseudomonadati > Pseudomonadota > Gammaproteobacteria > Lysobacterales > Lysobacteraceae > Stenotrophomonas > Stenotrophomonas sp. TWI819. The sequence goes on from NZ_JBDJKY010000003.1 coordinate 43,168, forward strand.
TGCGTTTCATACGGCCGCCGCAGCACCTCCAGCAGCGTATGCACGCCGCTCAGGTCGCCCTGCTCCGCCTGTTCGATCGCCTCCTGGGCGAGCCAGTTGCGCAGCACGTAGACCGGATTGGCGCGGCCCATCTGCTGCTGGCGCGCGTGTGCACTCAGGCCATCGCCGCGCAGGCGCACCGCGTACTGCTGCAGCCATGCCTGCAGCGACGGCAGCACCGCGTCGCGACGGGCCGGGCTGTAGAACGCCTCCTCCAGCACCGCCACGGAAGGCGATGCGGGATCGAGCGCCATCAGCCCACGGAAGGCCAGGGTCATGTCCATCTCGCCCTCGTGCAGAATCTCCAGCCACGCCGCCATCAACGCCACGTCGTCATCGCGGCAGGTGTCCAGGCCCAGCTTCGCGGCGATGGCGGCGCGCTCGCAGTCCGCGTGCACCTGCTGGAAACGCGCCAGCCCGTCATGCAGCGGGGTGACATCCTCGAACAGCGGTGCCAAGGCCTGCGCCAGCCGGGTGAGATTCCAGTACGCCACCTGCGGCTGCGTGCCGAAACGATAGCGTCGGCCCTGCGCGTCGGTGGTGTTGGGGGTCCACTCCGGATCGTAGTCCTCGACCCAGCCATACGGGCCGTAATCGATGGTGAGCCCGAGAATGGAGAGGTTGTCGGTGTTCATCACCCCGTGCACGAAGCCGACGCGCATCCAGTGCGCGACCAGCACCGCGGTGCGTTCGCAGATCTCGGCGAACCAGCGTGCATGGCGCGCCTCGCCCGCCTCTGCCAGCGCAGGAAAATCGCGCGCGATGCAGACATCGGCCAACTGCCGCAGCAACGTCGTGTCACCACGCGAGGCCGGCAGTTCGAAGCTGCCGAAGCGGATGAACGACGGCGCGACGCGACACACGATCGCGCCGGGTTCGGCTTCAGGGTGACCGTCGTAGAACATGTCGCGCACGACGGCATCGCCGGTGCCGACCAGACTCAGCGCGCGCGTGGTCGGCACGCCAAGGTGATGCATCGCTTCACTGCACAGGAACTCGCGGATGGACGAGCGCAGCACCGCACGCCCGTCGGCGCCCCGCGAGTACGGTGTGCGCCCGGCGCCCTTCAACTGCAGCTCCCAATGCGCACCGTCCGGGGTGAGCAGCTCGCCCAGCGAGATCGCACGGCCATCGCCGAGCTGCCCCGCCCAATGGCCGAACTGATGGCCACCGTAGTTGGCCGCCCACGGTGCCATCCCGGCATACAGCGCATTGCCGCCGAACACCCGCGCGAAATCCTCGCTCTCGATCAGGTCCTCGCCCATGCCCAGCAGCGTGGCCACCTCAGGCGAGTACGCCAGCAGCCGTGGCGCGGCAACCGGCGTCGGCATGACCGAGGACCACGCGGCCTCCCGCACCTCGCGCACGCGCGGGCCGGTTTCCGGGTCGCCGGGCAGGTCACGGATGAAACGGTTGTCGAAACGCAGGGGCTGGGTGCTCATGGGCATGAAATGGGGGCAGACCGGCTGCCCCGCAAGTTCAGCGCGAACCGCCGCCGAGGTTCAACGGACCGCCGCGCTCCACCGCACGCTGGTAGGCCGGGCGCTGCTCGATCCGGGCCAGGTACGCCTGCAACCGTGGGTAGGCGGTCATGTCGCCACCGCGCGCGGCGGCGGCCTGGATCGGGAAGCTCATCTGGATATCGGCAGCGGTGAAGCGTTCCCCGGCAAACCACGGCGACTGGCCGAGCTCGCGTTCCATCCAGTCCATGTGCAGCTTCACCTGAGGACGCACGAAGCCGTTCAGCGCCTTGTCGGCAATGGAGCGCGCGATCGGCTTGGCGAAGAACGGCATCGGCGCGTTGCGCAGCCGCGAAAACACCAGCGTCATCACCAGCGGCGGCATCGCCGAGCCTTCGGCGTAGTGCATCCAGTAGCGGTAACGCACCCGTTCGGGGGATTGGGCCGGCATCGGCTCGGGCGAGAGCTGGCGGCCGCTGTCGTAGCGGTCGGCGAGGTATTCCAGGATCGCGCCGGATTCGGCCAGGACCAGCGCATCGTCCTGCAGCACCGGCGATTTTCCCAGCGGGTGCACGTCGCGCAGCGCCTGCGGTGCCAGCCAGGTCTTGGGATCGCGCTGGTAGTTGACGACCTGGTACGGCAGGCCCAGTTCTTCGAGCATCCACAACACGCGCAGCGAGCGCGAGTGGTCCAGATGGTGCACCTTGATCATCGAGGGTTCCGCAGGGTCAAAGCGGCATCGTAACCGGGCGGCCGGCACGATGACGTCTTCAACGTGTTCTTCGGTGGCAATGCCCGGATGCCGCCCAATAAAAAACGCCGGAAGCTTTCGCTTCCGGCGTTTTAGGCGACCTTACGGTTGCGGGGGGTCGATTAGACCGCCTGCACCTGGTCAGCCTGCATACCCTTCTGGCCCTGCACGGCGACGAAAGTCACCTTCTGGCCTTCCTGCAGCGACTTGAAGCCGGTGCCCTGGATCGCGCGGAAATGCACGAAGAGGTCCGGGCCGCTTTCCGGGGTGATGAAGCCGAAGCCCTTGGCGTCGTTGAACCACTTCACGGTGCCCTGCTGACGATCAGACATGTACTAACTCCTGAAACAATAGTTGAAATAATCGCGGCCGCCGCGTATCGGAGCCGAGACTGAGTTGCAGGCGTTGGTAAAGCGGATCGATGAGCAGATCGTGAGATCAACTGCACCAGGCCACGATTCACGGTGACCCTAGCAAACACAGTGTGGGTGACGATACTCGTGTTTTACCGAAAAAGCGATAGCTGGTTGATTCAGCCATCCTCCCCCTCCCGCCTGACAGGACAAGGGGTCGGGCGATCCTACACGAAATCGCACCCCCCATTCAGATTTTTCCTACCTTAAGATCAGCAAAATGACAGATGCCCCGACCCCTAAAGTTCACATCTGGGTGGACGCCGACGCCTGTCCGGCGGTCATCAAGGAGATCCTGTTCCGGGCCGCCGAGCGTGCCGGGATCGAGATGACCCTGGTCGCGAACCACTGGTTGCGGACCCCTCCGTCCCGTTTCATCCGCTCGATCCAGGTTCCGCCGGGCCTGGATGTGGCCGACAGCGTGATCGTCGAACGGGTCCAGCCAGGCGATCTGGTCGTCACGCAGGACATCCCGCTGGCGGCCTTGGTCTTGGACAAGAAGGCCATCGCATTGAACCCGCGCGGCGACCTGTACACCCCGAACAACATGGCTGAGCGGCTGTCGATGCGCAATTTCATGGAAGAACTGCGCGGCTCCGGCGTTCAGACGGGCGGACCGGCGCCCCTGCACGCGCGCGACAAGCAGGCCTTTGCTGCGCAGCTGGATCGTTGGCTGGCCAACCGTTCGGCAAGATGAACGGACGGATGGCCGGTCGAGGGTCCGGCGTGGCGGAGAGTCGCGGCCCGGTAGTGCCGGCCGCCGGTCGGCTCCTCCGTAGCGCTTGGTGACCACCACTCACCCCGGCAGTCGACCAGCGGCCGGCTCTACAGGTGGAGCGACAGCCCGCTGGTGAACGTGCGCCGCTCCCCGGTCAGCGGGTCATCGAACGTCAGTTCCTTCGCCAGCAACTGCAGCGGCGCGTCCGCCGGGGCATCCAGGAGCAGCTCCGGGTACAGGTCGTCGCCCAGGATCGGCGCGCCCAGCGCCGCCATATGCACGCGCAGCTGATGCTTGCGGCCGGTGACAGGGTGCAGCCGGTAGCGCCAGATCGGGCCGGCGGCCTCGATCACCTCGATGCGGGTCCGCGCATTGGGCTCGCCGGGCACCTCGGCCATGCGGAAGAAGGGCTCACCGGGGATCAACCGGGTATGGCGCTCCAGCGGGAACGCCCGCTGCGGCAGTGGCGGTGCCAGCGCCTCGTACACCTTCTCGATGCGCCGCTCGCGGAACAGGCGCTGGTAGGCATCGCGGGTATCGGGCCGGGTCGAGAACAGCACCAGCCCGGCGGTCAGCCGGTCCAGGCGGTGCAACGGCACCAGGTCGCGGTTACCGGTGCGCGCCACCAGCCGCGCCAGCAGCGTCTCGCGAACGTAGCCGCCAGCAGGGGTGACCGGCAGGAAGTGCGGCTTGTCGGCCACCAGCAGGTGCGCGTCCTGGTGGACGATGGCCTCGGCGAAGGGAATCACCGGCTCATCGGCCACTTCACGGAAATACACGATCTCCAGCCCCACCTGCCAGGCCTGATCCGGCGCGAGCGCCCTGCCCTGCGCGTCCTGCACCCGCCCCCGGGCGAAGCGGTCTGCCCACTGCGCGCGGTCGATACGCGGGAAGCGCGCACACAGCCCGTCCAGCAGGCTCGGCCAGTCGCCGGGGGGCAACTGCAGGCGGCTGGGTGCGGGGGCAGCGAGGATCGGATCGGACGGGCTCATGGCGAACCATTATCATGGCGCTCTTTGTTTCAGGTATCCCCATGGCCCTCACCGCCACCATCCGCAAGGCCGAACTGCAGATCAGCGACATGGATCGCGGCTATTACGCCAGCCATACGCTGACGCTGGCCCAGCACCCATCCGAGACCGACGACCGCCTGATGGTGCGCCTGCTCACCTTCGCGCTGAACGCCGATGATCGGCTGGAGTTCGGCCGCGGCCTGAGCGTGGACGACGAGCCGGACCTGTGGCGCCGCGATTACACCGGTGACGTCGAGCTGTGGATCGAACTGGGCCAGCCCGACGAGTCGCGCCTGCGCAAGGCCGCCGGCCGCGCGCGTGCGGTGCAGCTGGTCACCTACGGCGGCCGCGCCGCCGATATCTGGTGGGACCGCAACGCCTCCGCGCTGAAGAAGCTGTCCACGCTGGAGGTCATGGACCTGCCGGGCGAGTTCGTCACCGAATGGGGCGCGCAGATTGAACGCACGATGCAGTGGGACGTGCAGATCCAGGACGGCGAAGTGCAGTTGACCTCGGACAAGGCGCAGCTCAGCGTCATCCCCACCTGGCGCAAGCAGAAGCCGCAGGCGTGAGTGTGATCCGCTGTGATGTGCTGGTCATCGGGGCCGGCGCTGCCGGACTGATGTGTGCGATGACCGCAGGCAAACGCGGGCGCCAGGTGCAGGTGATCGACCACGCCAACAAGGTGGGCAAGAAGATCCTGATGTCCGGCGGCGGGCGCTGCAACTTCACCAATACCGGCACCACGGCGGCCAACTTCCTGTCGGCCAATCCGCACTTCTGCAAATCCGCGCTGGCCCGCTATACGCCGTGGCATTTCATCGAGATGGTGGAGCGGCACGGCATCGCGTATCACGAAAAAGAGCTGGGCCAGCTGTTCTGCGACGTCTCCTCCAAGCAGATCGTGAAGATGCTGGTGGACGAATGCCAGGCCGCCGGCGTGCAGATCCGCACCGACTGCGGGGTGCAGAAGGTGGAGCGCGGCGCGGACGGCTTCCACGTGCACACCGCGCAGGGGCACTTCCATGCCGCCTCGCTGGTGGTGGCCACGGGTGGCCTGTCGATCCCGAGCATGGGCGCGACCGGCTTCGGCTACGAGCTGGCCCGCCAGTTCGGCCATGAGGTCCTGCCGACCCGCGCCGGGTTGGTGCCGCTCACCCTGAGCGGCAAGCACCAGGAGCGCTTCAACGATCTCAGCGGGGTGGCGCTGCCGATCACGGCGCACTGCAACGAGGTCGAGTTCCGTAATTCCATGCTGATCACCCACCGCGGCATCAGCGGCCCGGCGATCCTGCAGATCTCCTCCTTCTGGCAGCCCGGCGATGAGCTGCGGCTGGACCTGCTGCCGGGCCAGGACGCGCTGGAGTGGCTGCGCCGGATGAAGGCCGAGCGCGGTGCCGCCGAGCTGCGCACGGTGCTGTCGGAGGTGTTGCCGCGGCGGTTGGCGCTGCGCCTGTGCGAGCATTGGCTGCCGGACCGGCTGGTGCGCCAGATCGACGAACCCCAGCTGCGCCAGGCCGCGGAACTGCTGCAGAATTTCCCACTGGTGGCCAGTGGCACCGAGGGCTACCGTACCGCCGAGGTGACGCTGGGCGGGGTCGACACCCGCAAGGTGTCCTCCAGTACCTTTGAGTCGCAACTGGTTCCCGGCCTGCACTTCATTGGGGAGGTGCTGGACGTGACCGGCTGGCTGGGGGGGTACAACTTCCAGTGGGCGTGGGCCTGTGGCCATGCCGCAGGCAGCGTGGCCTGAGCCGGAACCAGCGTTCCGTGATCGGCTACCGTTTGCCGCATGGACGTAGTCACACGCATCGTGTATCAAGTTTGCAGTCCGGGGAGTAGTGAATGCAGAACGCGAATGACATGACGGTCCGCCTGCTGATCGTGGACGACAGCGGCGAGAACGCCGAGACCATCGTCAGCACGCTGCGCAACAGCGGCATCGCGGTGCGCCCGATGCGCCCGCAGCACAGCGAGGAACTGGCCCAGGCACTGGGTACCCAGCCGATCGACCTGGTGCTGGTCGCCGCCGCGCAGAGCATCCCGCTGCTGCAGGTGACCCAGCAGATCGCGGCCAGCGGCAAGGACATCCCGATGATCCTGCTGGCCGAATCGATCGATGAGAACGAGTGGGTCGAGGCCGGCGCCAACGGCATCCGCGCCATCGCCCTGCGCCACCGCCCCGAGCACCTGCTGGCGGTGGTCCGCAACGAATGGACCGATCTGCACGCGCGCCGCGGGCTGCGCCGGATCGAGGCGCAGATGCGCGAGACCGAGCGCCGCTGCGATGCGCTGATCTCGTCCTCGCGCGACCCGATCGCCTACATCCACGAAGGCATGCACATCCGGGCCAACGAGGCCTACCTGGAGATGTTCGGCTACGAGACCTTCGACGATGTGGAAGGCATCTCGCTGCTGGACATGGTCGCCCCCCAACACGTGGACGGTTTCAAGCAGCTGCTTAAATCCATGAGCAAGGGCGATGCGCCGCCGCCGCAGTACCAGGTGGATGCGCGCAACCAGGACGGCGCCGTGTTCGCCGCGACCATGGAGTTCACCCAGGCCAGCTACGAGGGCGAATCCTGCCTGCAGGTGGTGTTCCGCCGGCGCATGGAGTTCGATCCGGAACTGGCGCGCGAGGTCGAAGACCTCCGCCAGCGCGATCAGGTCACCGGCCTGCTCAACCGCCCGACCTTCATGCTGCATGTCGAAAACGCGGTGGCCCAGGCCGGCCGCAGCGAGGGCCAGTTCGGCCTGCTGCTGATCGAGCCGGACCATTACGCGCGCCTGCTGCCGGAGATCGGGCTGGACTCGGCCGATGCGCTGATCGGCGCCCTCGCCCGCGTGCTGGCCCAATCGGTTGGCGACACCGCACAGGTGGCCCGCTTCGGCGAGCACAGCTTTGCCGTGCTGACCGAGGCCCCCTACGCGCAGACCGTCGCCCTGGCCGACCATATCCGTGAGGCCTTCGCCGCGCAGGTGTTCAGCATCGGCGAGCGCTCGGCCACCGTCACCGTCAGCGTGGGCGGTGTGCAGGTGGGCGAGAAGATCGCGAGCATCGGTCAGGTGCTGGCGCGCGCGACCGAGTGCACCCAGGCCGCACTGGAACTGGGCAACACCACCCGCGTGTTCGATCCGGCCGCGGTGGACCGCGTGGAAGAAGAGCGCATCCAGCACTGGGTGACCCGCATCCGGCAGGCACTGGACGGGGATGGCTTCCAGCTGCACTACCAGCCGGTGCTCAGCCTGCAGGGCGAGGCGCTGGAGTTGTACGAGGCCTACCTGCGCCTGGACCACAACGGTGAGCTGCTCAGCCCGAACGCGTTCCTGGGTATCGCCGAGGACCATGGCCTGCTGGCCGACATCAACCGCTGGGTGGTGACGCACGCGATCACCATGCTCGCCGCGCGCAAGCGCGAGGGCCATGTCACCCACATGATGGTCAAGATCACCCCTGAGTCGTTCAACGACCCGCTGATGATCGCCACGCTCCGCCACGAACTCGAGGCGCAGGGTGTGCCGGGCGAACAGCTGTGGCTGCACGCGCCGGAGGCCAAGGTATTCACCCATCTGCGCAATGCCCAGCAGTTCCTGGCCGCGGTCGCGCCGCTGGGCTGCCGGATCGGCCTGGAGCAGTTCGGCTCAGGACTGGATTCGTTCCAGCTGCTGGCGCACTTCCAGCCGCAGTTCCTCAAGCTCGACCGCGACTTCACGTCGGACTTCGCCCGCACCCGCGAGCACAGCGAGAAGATCAGCGAGATCACCGCGCGTGCGCAGGCCGCCGACATCCGGACCATCGCCGAGTTCGTCGCCGATGCCAACTCGATGAGCCTGCTCTTCAGTGCCGGCGTGGATTACGTGCAGGGCGAGTTCGTCGGCCCGGCGGGGCCGGCGATGAACTTCGATTTCAGCTGAGCGGAAGCGTCACGACCCACGGTCGTGACCTGTTGTCTCCCGGACATGACGGCGCTCCGCCCGACTATCAGGGGGCGCGCCGCACCGGTAGACGCCGACCGTTGGTCGGCATCCCTCCTTCCGATCAGGCCATCTCGACCAGGTTCGGAATCTTCACGTCGGTGGCAACATCGGCGTCGTAATCCACGCCTTCCACGCCGAACCCGAACAGACGCAGGAAGTCGGCCTTGTAGCCGGCCAGGTCGCTGATCTCGTACAGGTTCTCGTTGGTCACCTGCGGCCACAGCGCGACCACCTCGCCCTGCACCTCCGGCGCCATTTCCTTGTAATCCGCGCGCAGGCGGCCGGCATCATCGATCAGCTCGACCTTGCGGCCGCCATCGGTGACCAGATCGTGGCGCAGGCGCTCGGTTGCGGTGCCTGCGTCCTTGCCGCCGTAGAGGATGTCGTACAGCGTATCGAGCTGCTCGATGCAGCCTTCATGCGTGCCCTTGGCCTTCATCACCTTGAACAACAGCGACAGGTACAGCGGCATGGTCGGGATGGCCGAGCTGGCCTGGGTGACGACCGCCTTGAGCACCGACACGCGCGCATCGCCACCGATCGGGGCCAGCTTCTGGCGCAGACCGACGACCTTCTCGTCCAGATCCTTCTTGGCCGCGCCGATGGAGCCGTTCCAGTAGATCGCCTGGGTGATCTCCTCACCGACGTAGGTGAAGGCCGTGGTGGTCGCGCCCTCGGCCAGCACACCGGCCTCGAGCAGCGCATCGATCCACATCTGCCAGTCTTCGCCGCCCATCACGGCGACGGTGCCGGCGATCTCTTCCGGGCTGGCCGGCTCGATCGTGGTCTCGGTGATCACTTCCTTGTCGGTATCCAGGCCGCGCAGCGTGATCGGCGCACCGATCGGCTTGAGCGTGGAGCTGATCACTTCACCGGTCTTGGGATGCTTGCGGCGCGGCGCGGCCAGGCTGTACACCACCTGGTCGACCTGGCCGAGGTCCTGCTTGATCAGCTCGATGACCTTGGCCTTGACCTCATCGGAGAAGGCATCGCCATTGACGCTCTTGGCGTACAGACCGGCCTGATCGGCGTACTTGTGGAACGCGGCGGTGTTGTACCAGCCGGCGGTGCCGGGCTTGGTCTCGGTGCCCGGACGCTCGAAGAACACGCCCAGCGTGGCGGCATCACTGCCGAAGGCGGCGGTGATGCGCGCGGCCAGCCCGTAGCCGGTGGAGGCGCCGAGCACCAGCACCTTCTTCGGGCCGTTGGTGATCTTCGGCTTGGACTGGATGTAATCGATCTGCTGCTTGACGGCCGCATCGCAGCCGACGGGATGGGTGGTGACGCAGATGAAGCCGCGCACACGCGGTTTGATGACCATGTAAACCTCGAGGGGGACTGGCGCAGGGCGGACCGGCGCGATGAAAAGGGAGGTCGCGCGCCACCGGAGCGGCTGCGCGGAACGCAAGGGATCGTAGTGCGCAGCGCTGCTTAGTACAACCGACGGGGGTGTATGTTCCTTGTGGCCTGGGACCGGTGAGGGCAGGTCGGGACGCGCCGTGAATCCGTCCCTGGAGGCTCGACACCCGCATCCATGCGGGTGACGGTCCCGCCCTGCCCTCACCGGCCCCTGCCCGACAAAGGGCCGCTGCGGACGGGAGAGCAGCCACGCATGGCGTGGCTCTACACGCGACACCTGTCGTTATGACGAGTGCATTGGATGCTGACTCTTGGAGATTGGCCGACTGTCGCCGAACCAGGATTGCGCGTGCAGAGAGTCACCAATGCCATGACCGATTCTTGCCCCACGTAGATCCACGCCAGCGCGGGTGCCGTTGCTTTGCTTTGCTTTGCGTTGCTTCGCTCTGCCCTACTGACCGCCATCCAGCACCCTCTCTGGAGGGTGAGGGATAGCGATGTGCAGGACCGTTGGAGCGCCATGGATGGCGCTCACGAGCCCCCAGGGATGGGTTTACGGCGCGTCCAGCACAGCGCTATCCGTCGCCCTCCAACAGTGAGCATCCAAGGCGCCGCCCTGGCTCTGCCTCTGACTCTGGCCCCGAACAAAAAGAAAGGCCGCGCAATGCGCGGCCTCCCGGATGTTTCAAACCACCAGAAACCTTACGGACGACGCTCCAACGCTTCCACGTCCTTCGCCTTCGGCAGCAGATCCTGCTTGGTCACCGCCAGCGCGCCCATCGTCAGCAGCGGGCAGGCAATGAAGATCGACGACAGCGTACCGATCACCGCACCGATCATCTGGCTCAGCGCCAGCCCTTCCAGCGAACCACCGCCGTACAGATACAGCGCCAGCACCGACAGGAAGAACACCAGCGAGGTGATGATCGTGCGCGACAGCGTCTGGTTGATCGAACGGTTCATCACCTCCAGCGGCTCCACACGCAGGCTGCGGAAGTTCTCACGCACACGGTCGAACACCACGATGGTGTCGTTGATCGAGAAGCCCATCACCGACAGCAGACCTGCCAGCACGGTCAGATCGAACTCGCGGCCGCTCAGCGAGAAGTAACCCGCCACCACCAGCACGTCGAACAGCGTGGTGATGATCGCCACCATCGCGAACTTCCACTCGAAGCGGAAACCGATGTAGATCAGGAAGCCGATCAGCACGAACAGCGCCGCGTACAGGCCGTTCAGCGCCAGCTCTTTACCGACCTGCGGGCCGACGAACTCGGCACCGACGATGGCGGCCTGGTTGCCCTCCATCGAGATCGCCTTCTGCACGGCTTCTGCGGTGCGGTTGTTGGCCTCACCGGCGTTCTCGCCTTCCGCCATCTCCTGCGGCTGCAGACGGATCAGCAGGTTACTGCCGCTGCCGAAGCTCTGTACCTGGGCACCGGCATAACCGGCGCCTTCCAGGTGCTCGCGCACGGCATCGACGTCAGCGGGCTTGTCGAAGCGGACTTCGACCACGGTGCCGCCGGTGAAGTCCAGCGCGTAGTTGAAGCCCTTGAAGGCAATGCAGCCGATGGCGGCAATGAACACCAGCGCCGCCAGACCGATGGCCACCCAGCGGGTGCGCATGAAGTCGAACTTGGTGTCGTTCGGGATCAGATGCAACGGGAAAAGTTTCATGGTTTCTATTCGCTTCCCGTCAGATGGCCAGGGTCTTGAGCTTCTTGCGGCGGCTGTAGACCAGCACGGCAAGGGCACGCGAGACGGTGATTGCAGTGAACATGGAGGCCAGGATGCCGACGATCATCGTCACGGCGAAGCCCTTCAACGGACCGGTACCGAACGCATACAACGCCACACCCGCCAGGATGCCGGTGAGGTTGGCGTCCAGGATGGTCCCGGAAGCCTTCTCGTAACCGGCCACGATGGCCGTCTTGGGCGGCATGCCGGCCCGCAGCTCTTCACGGATACGTTCGTTGATCAGCACGTTGGCGTCGACCGACAGGCCGATCGACAGCGCCAGACCGGCAAAGCCGGGCAGCGTCATCGTCGCGCCGAACAGCGACATCACCGCCACCACGATCAGCAGGTTGAACAGCATGGCCACCGAGGTGATCACGCCGAACATGCGGTAGTACACGGTGAAGAAGACCAGGGTGAACAGGAACGCGAAGCCGACTGCGGTCACGCCGCGCTCGACGTTCTCCGCACCCAGGCTCGGGCCGACGATGCGTTCTTCAACGAAGTCCATCGGCGCGGCCAGCGAACCGGATTTCAGCAGCTTGGCCAGGTTTTCCGCCTCGGTCTTCTCAAGGCCGGTGGTCTGGAAGTTCTTGCCGAACACGCCGTTGATGTTGGCGACCGAGATCACTTCTTCCTTGACGCGGAAGCTGCGCACTTCCTTGCCGTCGACCACGTTCACGGTCGGGATGCGTTCGGTATAGACCACCGCCATCGGCTTGTTGACGTTGGCGCTGGTGAAATCAAACATGCGCTGGCCGCCGACATTGTTCAGCGTCACGCTCACGGCCGCGGCCCCGTTCTGGTCGGTGGTGGCCTGTGCGGCGACCATCTGGTCACCGGTCACGATCACGCGCTTGTTGAGCAGGATCGGGCCACGGTTGTCACGCTGCTGGTAAACCTTGGCCTCCGGCGGGATGCGGCCGCTGGCGATCGCGTCCTGGGCATTGCCCTCGACCACGGCGCGGTACTCCAGCGTCGCGGTGGCACCGATCATGCGCTTGGCTTCGGCGGTGTCCTGCACGCCCGGCAGCTGCACGACCACGCGGTCCGCGCCCTGGCGCTGGATGATCGGCTCGGCCACGCCGAGCTGGTTGACACGGTTGCGCAGCGTGTTGACGTTCTGCTCGATGGCGCCGTTGGCGATCGCGGTCAGTTCGGTCTCCGGCATGCTCACGGTGATGCGGTTGCCCGCCACCTCGTAGCCCAGCGTCGGCTGCGCCTTGACCATCACTTCGCGGGCACGGGCGGCGGCATCGGCACCGGCGGACGGGCTGATGCTCGCCACGATGGTGTTGTCGCCACGGCGTTCGACCGACTGGTAGGCGATGCGGGCATCGCGCAGGCTGGTCCGGACGTCTTCGGCGTAGGCGTCCAGACGTTTGTCCAGTGCGGCCTTCTGGTCGACCTGCAGCACGAAGTGCACGCCGCCCTGCAGATCCAGGCCCAGCACCATCGGCTTGGCGCCGAGGTCGCTCAGCCACTCCGGCACGGTGGAGGCCAGGTTCAGGGCGACCACGTAGTCCTCGCCCATCTCGTCGCGCAGGGCGTCGTTGGCGGCGGTCTGCGCCTGCAGCGTCGGCAGTCGCACGATCAGGCTGTCGCCTTCCTTGGCCACCGACAACGGCTCCACGCCGGCCTGCTTGAGGTCACCCAGCACGCGGTCGCGCAGGGCGTCGTCGATCTGCCCGCCACGGTTGGCGGTGATCTGCACGGCAGGGTCCTTCTGGTAGATGTTGGGCAGTGCGTACAACGCACTGACCGCCAGCACGATCAGGATGAGGAAATACTTCCAGCGTGGAAATTCGAGCATTGCTTGGGTCCCGCGCGGTGCCCGTCCCGGCACCGCGGTTGAACGGAAAGGGAGTGGATCAGTTGGCCGACTTCAGCGTGCCGGTCGGCAGCACATTGCCCACGGCGCCCTTCTGCACGCGGATGCGCACGTTCTCGGCCACTTCGATGGTGATGAAGTTGTCGCCGATGTCGGTGACCACGCCGGCGATGCCGCCGTTGGTCAGCACTTCGTCACCGCGCTTGACCTTCTCCAGCATGGCCTTGTGTTCCTTCTGGCGCTTCATCTGCGGGCGGATCATCAGGAAGTACATGATCGCGATCAGGATGATCGGGAACAGCAGGGTGGTCAGACCCATGCCCTGCGGCTGGCCACCGGCGGCCTGGGCGTTGGCGGTGGGAATCAGGAAGGCGAGCAGGTTCATAGTGTGTCCTTGGGTTGGGAGGCGCCCCGCCCCTTGAAGGGTCAGGGAGTCGCCGCGAAACGGGGGTCAGCCTCGAAGTATGCCATGGCCCCGGGAGTTCGTCCTTGGGCCGTTTGGCAGGGTCGGCGCGCCGGATCGGCCGGCGGGGGTCACTTTACAGCGCAGGCGTGACCGCTCCACGAGCCGCGTAGAAAGACTCGCGGAAGGCGGTAAAGGTTCCCGCCGCGATCGCGGCACGCATGTCGGCCATCAACTTCTCGTAGTAATAGAGGTTGTGGATGGTGCCCAGCATCGGCGCCAGCATCTCGTTGCAGCGGTCCAGGTGGCGCAGATACGAGCGGGTATAGCCGCTGGTGCAGGCATGGCAGCCGCAACCCGGCTCGATGGTGTCCATGTCGCGCTCGTAGCGGGCGTTGCGGATGCGCACCGTGCCGAACGAGGTGAAATAGTGGCCGTTGCGGGCATTCCGGGTCGGCATCACGCAATCGAACATGTCCACGCCGCGGGCGACGCCTTCGACCAGGTCTTCCGGTCGGCCCACGCCCATCAGATACCGCGGGCGATCGGCCGGCAGGATCGGATGCATGTGGTCGAGCATGGCGTTGCGTTCGTGCTCGGGCTCGCCCACGGCCAGGCCGCCGATGGCGTAGCCGTCGAAGCCGATCTGCTGCAGGCCCTCGGCCGAGCGGCTGCGCAGGTCGTGGTGGACGCCGCCCTGGACGATGCCGAACAGCGCCGCGTCATTGCCCAGTTCATCGTGCGCGTTGCGGCTGCGCTGCGCCCAGCGCAGGCTCAGTTCCATCGAGGTGCGCGCGACCGGCTCGGTGGCCGGGTACGGGGTGCACTCGTCGAAAATCATCACCACGTCCGAATCGAGCACCTTCTGGATGCGCATGCTCTCTTCCGGGCCCAGGAACACGCGGGCGCCGTCGGTCGGCGAGGAGAAGGTCACCCCCTGCTCGGTGATCTTGCGGCGGTGGGCCAGCGAGAACACCTGGAAGCCGCCGGAGTCGGTCAGGATCGGGCCGTTCCAGCGCGCGAAGCCATGCAGGCCGCCGTGGTCGGCGATCACGTCCAGGCCCGGGCGCAGGTACAGATGGAAGGTGTTGCCGAGGATGATTTCCGCACCCAGCGCGCGGATCTGCTCCGGCAGGATGCCCTTCACCGAGCCATAGGTCCCCACCGGCATGAAGGCCGGGGTTTCCACGGTCCCGCGCGGGAAGGTCAGGCGGCCGCGGCGGGCGCGACCGTCGGTGGTCTGGAGCTGGAACTGGAGTCGGGACATGTAGCGGTCATTCGGGCAGATAGTCTGCCATTGTCGCCGAAAACGGCCGCGCCTGCCCCGCTGCCCTCATTCCCCTTGTGGGAACAACAGCATCGCATCGCCATAGCTGAAGAAGCGGTACTTTTCCGCGATCGCAGCCTGGTAGGCCTCGAACACCCGGGTCTGGCCGGCAAACGCGGAGATCATCATCAGCAGCGTGCTTTCCGGGAGGTGGAAGTTGGTCACCATCGCGTCCACGCTGCGGATCCGGTAGCCCGGGGTGATGAAGATCTGGGTTTCCCCGGCGTAGGGCAGCAGTTCGCCCTCGCGCATGGCGCTTTCCAGCGCACGCACCACGGTGGTCCCGACACCGATCACCCGGCCGCCCGCAGCCCGGGTGCGGCGCACCTGCTGGACCAGCTCGGCGCCGACGTTCAGCCATTCGCGGTGCATCACGTGTTCTTTCAGATCGTCCACGCGGACCGGCTGGAAGGTGCCCGCGCCCACGTGCAGGGTCACGTGACCGAAGTCGACGCCCTTGTCCTTCAACGTGGCCAGCAGGGCCTCATCAAAGTGCAGGCCGGCGGTCGGGGCGGCCACCGCGCCGATCTCGCGGGCGAACACGGTCTGGTAGCGCTCGCGGTCATCCATGCCCGGCTCGCGCTGGATGTAGGGCGGCAGCGGCAGCCGGCCGGCGTGCAGCAGCCATTGCTCCAGGGCCTCGGGCACGTGGAACTGCAACACATAGAACTCGCCGTCGCGGCCCAGCACCTCGGCCTCACCACCGGCGTCGAGCGCGATGCGGCTGCCCGGCTTGGGCGATTTACTCGCGCCGACCTGGGCACGCGCCTGCTGGCCACCGAGCAGGCGCTCGATCAGGATCTCGACACGGCCGCCGCTGGCCTTCTGGCCGAACAGACGGGCCGGGATCACCCGGGTGTCGTTGAAGACCAGCAGGTCGCCTGCGCGCAGCAGATCAGGCAGGTCGCGCACCTGACGGTGCTCGAAGGCGGCCGGGGCCGGCGGCACCACCATCAGGCGGCTGGCCGAGCGTTCGGCAAGCGGCGCCTGGGCAATCAGTTCAGGCGGGAGTTCGTAGTTGAAATCGGACTTCTTCAAGGCAGCGCACGGCAACGTGTAGGCAATGTCGGCCATTGTACGACTGGCCCTCGGTGGCAACGAAGGATTCGGCAAACGTCGCGCAAAATGCTGCTATGCAACAGCGTTTTGCGGGGTTATCGCGCGAAAAACCGCGTGCTAGCATCGAACCGGAAGTCTGATGCACGAGCAGGAATGCCCGAAGCGCGCGCGAATAGACGCGCGTTTTGCTTTTCCGCCGTGCCGCCAATCGTTTCAGGAGATCTGCAATGAGCTTCATCGAACGCCTCGCCCCCCTTCGCGCCCAGCCCGGTACCCGCCTGACCACCGGCCTGGATGACGCCACCCTTGAACGCCTGGCCGCCGGCCACCCCGCCCTGGTCGCCGCCATTGATGCTGCCGCTGCGGAGTTCGACCGCGTGCGCGCCGATCTGGGCGATCTGCTGGCCCTGGACGAACGCGCCCAGATCGAGGCGATGCAGGACGGTTTCGTCAATTTCTATGCCGATGATGCGGTCACCCCGTACGTCGCCCTCGCCGCCCGTGGCGCGTGGGTGGTCACCTTGAAGGGTGCGGTGCTGTACGACGCCGGCGGCTACGGCATGCTCGGCTTCGGCCATACCCCCGAGGCGGTGATGGAGGCGATGGCCGCGCCGCAGGTCATGGCCAATGTGATGACCCCCAGCCTCTCACAGCAGCGCTTCATCCAGGCCCTGCGCAGGGAAATCGGCCACCGTCGTGGCGGTTGCCCGTACAGCCACTTCATGTGCCTGAATTCTGGTTCGGAAGCCGTGGGCCTGGCCGCCCGCATCGCCGACGTCAACGCCAAGCTGCAGACCGATCCGGGCGCCCGCCACGCCGGTGCGAAGATCAAACGCGTGGTGGTGAAGGGCAGCTTCCACGGCCGCACCGACCGCCCGGGCCTGTATTCCGATTCCAGCCGCAAGACCTACATGCAGCACCTGGCCAGCTACCGTGGCGAGGACACGGTCATCGCGATTGCCCCGTATGACGAAGACGCGCTCAAGCGGGTGTTCGCCGAGGCCGAGCAGAACCACTGGTTCATCGAAGCGGTGTTCCTGGAGCCGGTGATGGGCGAAGGCGACCCGGGCCGCTCGGTGCCGCCCGCGTTCTATGCGCTGGCCCGTGAACTGACCCGCCAGCATGGCAGCCTGCTGCTGCTGGATTCGATCCAGGCCGGCCTGCGCGCGCACGGCGTGCTTTCGATCGTGGATTACCCGGGCTTCGAAGGTCTGGACGTGCCGGATATGGAGACCTATTCCAAGGCGCTCAATGCGGCCCAGTTCCCGCTCTCGGTACTGGCCGTGACCGAGCACGCCGCGCAGCTGTATCGCAAGGGCATCTACGGCAACACCATGACCTCCAACCCGCGGGCGCTGGACGTGGCCTGCGCCACGCTGTCGCTGTTGACGCCGCAGGTACGCGAGAACATCCGCGTGCGCGGCGAGGAAGCCGTGCGCAAGCTGGAACAGCTCAAGACCGAGCTGGGCGGGCTGATCACCAAGGTCCAGGGCACGGGACTGCTGTTTTCCTGCGAGCTGGCCCCGCAGTTCAAGTGCTACGGCACCGGCTCCACCGAAGAGTGGCTGCGCAACCACGGCATCAATGTGATCCATGGCGGCGAGAACTCGCTGCGCTTCACCCCGCACTTCGGGATGGACGGCGAGGAACTGGACCTGCTGGTAGGTCTGGTCGGCCGTGCTCTGAAGGAAGGCCCGCGCCGGGAGCAGTCGCAGGCGGCCTGAGTTCGGCTTCCGTGCGGGTATTAGCCCGCACGGAGGTAGCCGGCCACGGGTCGATGCCGTCACCGCTGGCCGATTGGCCCCCGCGCCCGAAACGCGCGATAATCCGCTACCGCACCTGCGGAACGACACCCCGTCACGAGACCAGCGCACCGGTCATCGGCGGGGCTTTTTCGTTTCCGGTCGCTACAGCTTCGGACAACAGGAAGATCCAATGAAGTCGATTTGCGTTTACTGTGGTTCCAATCCCGGCAGCAAGCCGGTCTATACCGAGCGCGCCATCGCGCTGGGTGACCGCATCGCCCGCGACGGCCTGCGCCTGGTCTACGGCGGCGGCAACGTCGGCCTGATGGGCACCGTGGCCAATGCTGTGCTTGAAGGCGGCGGTGAAGTCACCGGCGTGATCCCGCAGCAGCTGGCGGACTGGGAAGTGGCCCACCGTGGCCTGACCGAGCTGGAAATCGTCGGCTCGATGCACGAGCGCAAGTCGCGCATGTTCGATCTCTCCGATGCGTTCGTCGCCCTGCCCGGCGGCTTCGGCACCATGGAAGAAATCTTCGAGATGCTGACCTGGCGCCAGCTGGGCATCGGCAACAAGCCGTGCGCGTTCCTGGATGTGGACGGCTTCTACGCCCCGCTGATCGGCATGTTCGACCGCATGGTCGAAGAGCGCTTCCTGCACCCGGCCCAGCGCGCGGACCTGTGGTACGGCTCGGACATCGACGAGATGCTGGCCTGGATGCGCGCCTACGAGCCGGCGCAGGCCTCCAAGTGGATCGACGAAAAGCGCGCCAACGCGCTGCGCTGATCCACCCGCTGCCGTAGCGGTTCAGGCCGCTGCGGCAGCGTCCATCGGGGCCGGCCGGCCGAGCAGATAGCCCTGGCCGTAATCGCAGCCGAGCTGCAGCAGCGTGTCGTGCTGGGCCTGGGTCTCGATGCCCTCGCCGATTGTTTCGATGCCCAGCGTGCGCGCCAGCGACAGCACGCCCTGCACCAGTGCGTGCGTGCTCTGCATGTCCTGCCCGTGCAGACCGGCAATGAAGGACTGGTCGATCTTCAACGTCGAAATCGGGAACCGGTGCAGGTAGGACAGCGCCGAGAAGCCCGTGCCGAAATCATCCAGCTGCACCAGCACCCCGCGCTCGCGCAGCGTCTGCAGGATGCGCAGCGTGCGTGGACCATCGTCCAGCAACGCCACCTCGGTAATCTCCAGCCGCAACCGGTGCGGGTCGGCACCGGCCGCCTCGATCAGCCCGAACAGCCGCGTGCTGAAATCGGCCGAGCGGAAGTGCCGTGGCGACACATTGACCGAGAGGTAGCCGCGCCCGCCGCGGGCCAACTGGGTGATGACCTGCTCGTACAGCAGCCAGTCCACCTGCTCGATCAGGCCACTCTCTTCGCCCAGATCGAGAAACGCACTCGGCAGCAGCAGCCCGCGGCGTTCGTGCTGCCAGCGCAGCAGCGCCTCGTGGCCGACCAGCTCACCGTCGCTGAGCCGCATGATCGGCTGGTAGTACGGCACGAAATCGCGGTTGATGATGGCCCGGCGCAGGTCCGCCTCCAGATCCAGGCTGCGCAGCGCCTGCTCACGCATGGCCTCATCGAACACCGCGCAGCGCTCATTGCCCTGCGCCTTGGCGCGGTACATCGCCGCATCCGCATCGCGCACCAGCTCTTCGCCATTGCGGTAGCGCGGGTTCCACATCGCAATGCCCAGGCTGCCGGAGGGGAACAGTTCGCGCCCCTTCACCCACATCGATTCTTCCAGTGCCACCAGCATGCGTTGCGAGAACTCCAGCGCCGACGCCAGGCCATCGCCACACTGGAGCAGGATCGCGAACTCATCACCGCCCAGCCGTGCGACCACGTCCTGCGCGGACATCATCGACACGATGCGCTTGGCCACCTCCACCAGCATCTGATCGCCCGCAGCATGTCCGATGCTGTCGTTGACCAGCTTGAAGCGGTCCAGATCGAGGAACAGCACCGCAAATCCGTGACCCTCGCTGCCACGCGCGCGCACGATCGCATCTTCCAGCCGATCCAGCAGGTGCAACCGGTTGGGCAACCCGGTCAGCGCATCGTGCATGGCCTGGTGGGTCAGGCGCTGCTCCGCACGCAGGCGCTCGCCGATCTGGCCCAGCAGCTTGTCGTTGACGTCGGCCAGCTCGCGGGTGCGCTCGTCCACGCGCTTTTCCAGGTCGGCATGCGCGTTGCGCAGCTGCTCCTGGTCGCGCTGGCGCGCCAGGCCGTTGCCGATGTTCTGTGCGACGAACGTCAGCAGGCGCTGATCGTGTGCAGTGAACACCACCTCCGGCGAGTAACTCTGCACCACGATCACGCCCACCACATCGTCATCGCTCAACAGCGGCACCCCGAGCCAGCACTGCGAACGCGCGCCGAACTCGCGGACAACACCACTGTCGCGCAGCGCATCGATGCGCTCACGATTGGCAAGCAGCGGCTGACGGTTGCGCACGATGAACTCGGTCAGCCCCTCGCTGAAGGGGCGTGGCGCGCGCGACGGGTTGTACTCATCCACCGAGTACACGAACTCCAGCCCATCGCCGTTCTCGTTGACCAGCGCGATATAGAAATTGCGCGCGTCCAGCAGCGTGCCGACCACGCCATGCACCTGACCGTAGTACTGCGACAGCGACGCGGCGCTCATCGCCAGCTCGGCGATGTTGAACAGGGCCATCTGCAGCTTTTCGGCGCGGCGACGTTCGACCACTTCGTCCTGGAGGTTGCGATTGGCGCGCTGCAGCTCCAGCGTGCGCCTTTCTACCTGACGCTCCAGCTGGACCTGCGCCTGGCGCCTGTCCATCGCAGTAAGGATGTGCTGGGCGACATAGCCCAGCAGCGTGCGATCGGCCTCACCGTAGCGCGCGCGGTGCTCATAGCTCTGCACCACGATCGCACCGCAGACGCGGCCGTCGCGGAGCATCGGCACGCCCAGCCAGTCCAGGCTTTCCGGCCCGCGCTGCCCCTGCTCACCCTCCATTTCGGCCAGCAGCTCACTGGACGGACCGCTCAACGGCTCGCCATGCCGCAGCAGCGCGAAGGTCAGGCTGCGCGGCATTTCGTGTTCTTCGTAACTGCGGTCCGGATCGGCGACGAAGTCGTCCTTCTGGTCGGCGAAGTACAGGAACCGCACCCGGTGCCGGATGTCGTCGTACTCGACGATGAAACAGTTCTGCGCGTACATCAGGGAATTGAGCACGCGATGGAAATGCCGCAGCATCTCGCCCATTTCCAGATCCGCACCGGCCAGATCGGCGATCTCATACAACGCCTGTTGCAGGCGCTTGGATTCCTCCAGCGAGGCGATTTCGCGGCGCTGCCGGGCCAGTGACAACGTGCCCTGGAACAGACTGCGCGCGGCCGTCCACCAGCTGTCGGCAGGCGCGTTGCCGCAGGGCAGTGTCACGCTCAGCGTCAACTCGGCGCCGATATGCGTCCAAGATTGCTGCGAGGCCATCGCGGCAGCGGGCTCATGCCGGAATGCCCGGGCCGGGTCGGCGCCGTAGCGATCCCCGTCTGGATGGCATCGGGTGCCCTCGCCGAGGACCGGATCCGACCAGGCCAGCGCGACCACGGCGCCACCGGGCAGCAGGGCGCACAACGCCCTGGCGACGGCGGCAGGGATCACCGCATCACCATCGCATTGCACTGCAGAGGTCACCATCTGACTGGACACGTTGCTCATCCCTACGGGTACCGGCTGCCCGGCACCTCCCCTGCCTGCGAGCATAACGCGCCGACCGGGGGGCAATGGAAGAGCATCAACCCCATCGGCCGCCGATGAACGTTGTTCCTGTTGTCTCCCAGGCCATCCCCATGCCCCCCAGCAACCTCGCCCGGCTGCCCATCGACTATGCGAACACCCCCGCAGCGCTTACTCTGTGCGGCGTGGACGCCCTTGCCCTGCCGACCGATGAAGCACTGATGCTGGCCTGGGCCGGTGGCGACCTGCGTGCGTTCGAGGCGCTGTACGGCCGGCACCGCAGCCGCCTGTACAGCTTCCTGCTGCGCCAGCTGCGCGATGGTGCGCTGGCCGATGAGATGTTCCAGGATGTCTGGCAACGCGTGATTGCCGCCCGTGCCGGCTGGCAGCCCGAAGCCGCATTCACCACCTGGCTGTTCCGGATCGCCCACAACCGCCTCAACGACCATTGGCGCGCGGCACGGCACCGGCCGTCGGCCCCGATCGACGCCGATGAACGTGTGGCGGCGATCGCCGATGCGCGGACGCCGGAAACCCAGCTGTCCGCGTTCGAGCAACGCCGCCAGCTGCAGTTGGCGATGGAACAGCTGCCGCCGGAGCAGCGCGAGGTCCTGCAGTTGCGCCTGGAACAGGAACTGAGCCTGGAAGAGATCGCCCAGATTACCGGCGTCGGCCGTGAGACGGTCAAATCGCGACTGCGCTATGCCATGGACAAACTACGTGCGGGGTTGAGCGGATGAACCGCCCGGATTCGCTGACCCCGGAAGAACGCGAACTGGCCCGGCTGCTGGGTCGGCCGAGCGCGACCGGTCCCGCACCGGCGATCGACGCGGCCGTGCTCGCAGCCGCGCGAACGGCCGTGGAAGCACCGGCCGCCGACGCGGCCACCTGGAAGCTGCCGTCGGCTGCGCCGGTGCGGGCAACACGCCCGCGTTCGCGTCTGCCGGCGGTGTTCGGCCTCGCCGCCTCGGTGATCTTCGCGGTCGGCATCGCCTGGCAGCTCAAACCTGAAGAGCCGCCCGCGCCGCCGCTGGCCGAACCGGTTGCCGCACCCGTACCGGGCGCCGCCGCATCGAGCACCGCAAGGACGGAGGCTGCGCCGGCACTGGACGCCGCACCGCCACCGGCCCCGGTCGCTGCACCGCCCGTGGTCCAGCAAGAGCGCATTGCGAAAGACACAGCGCCGTCCGCAGCGCCCGCCTCGGCGCCTGCGCCCGAGCATGCGCGGACGGCCGCCCCGCCCCGCCCTGAAGTGATCACCGCACCACCGCCGTCTGTTCCCGCGCCAGCGCCAGCGCCAGCACCGGCGCAGGCACCGGCACCGGCGCCGAAGATGTCCGCCCCGGCACCGGAGGCGGCATCGGCCGCTGCCCTGCAGGCGAACGAACCGGCGCTGGACAGCGTGGTGGTGACCGGCTCCACGATCGACCGCGCAGCACCGCGTGGGGCCCTCAAAAGCGCCGCGCCGGCCAAGCCTGCACCCGGCGCACCCGGCGTGATGCGCCGCGCCGCCGCGCCGATGGCGGCCCCCGCCTCGGCAGACGATGCCGTGCGCGCGTTGCATCAGGCGGTCGCTGCCGATGCCAGCCTGCCGCGCAAGCAATGGCTCAAGCGCATCCGCGAGCGACGCGATGCCGGCGATGTGGATACCGCACGCGCCAGCCTGGAGCGTTACCTGCAGCAATACCCGGAAGTGCGCATCCCGCGCGACCTTCGCCAGCTGCTCGATAACTGACGCGGCGCGTACGGTGATCAGGCATCCCCACTAGAATGGTGGGAATGCCCGATACGCTCGCCACCCCCGTCAGCCACAGCCTGGAGATCAAGCACAGCCGCTTCATCGCCCATGCCGCGCCGATCCAGCATGCAGCCGCTGCGTTGGAGTTCCTGCAGCAGGTCGCCGTCGCCGATGCCACCCACAACTGCTGGGCCTACCGCTACGGCAGCGACTACCGCTCCAGCGACGATGGCGAGCCGTCCGGCACCGCCGGGCGCCCGATCCTGGCCGCCATTGATGGCCAGGGCTTCGATCGGGTGATGGTCGTGGTGACACGCTGGTACGGCGGCATCAAGCTCGGTGCCGGCGGCCTGGTCCGTGCTTATGGCGGGACCGCCGCCGAGTGCCTGCGGGTAGCCCCGCGGCTGCCCCTGATCGCCATGGCCGAGCTGGACGTGCAGGCCGGCTTCGAGGATCTGGGCCCGTTGCATGCCGCCTTGGGCGCCCATCTGGCCGAGAAAGTGGACGAAGGGTTCACCGCCGACGGCGTGAACCTGCACCTGCGCTTGCCGGCCGATCAGGTCGAACCGTTGAAAAACCGCCTCCGCGACGCCACTCGTGATCGTGTCCGTATTGAATCCCGCATCGAACCAGGCCCATCGAATGACTGACGCACCCGTTCCGAACGACACGCCGATGCGCCGATTGGGCAGCTTGAACACCTTGTGGCCGTTCGTGCGCCGGCACGTCGGGCTGTTCAGTGCCTGGCTGGTGGCCTTGGCGGTGTCCTCGGTGGCCACGCTCAGCCTGCCGGTCGCGGTGCGGCAGATGATCGACCACGGCTTCACCAGCGGCGGCCAGATCAACAAGGCGTTCGCGCTGCTGTTCCTGGTCGCGGTGGTGCTGGCGCTGGCCACCGCCGCGCGCTTCTTCTTCGTCTCGCTGCTGGGCGAAAAGGTGGTCGCCGATCTGCGCAGCCGCCTTTACGCCCATCTGATCACGCTGGGTGCTGGCTTCCACGACCGCAGCCGCAGCGGCGAGCTGGTCTCGCGCCTGACCGCCGACAGCGAACTGCTGCGCAGCGTGATCGGCTCGACCATGTCGGTGGCCCTGCGCAGCAGCGTGACCGTGGTCGGCAGCCTGGTGATGCTGTTCGTCACCAGCCCGCACTTGGCGGCGTGGTCGCTGGTCGGCATTCCGCTGGCGGTGTTGCCGATCATCATCGGCGCCCGCCGCCTGCGCAATATCGCGCGCGCCAGCCAGGACCGCATCGCCGATGCCAACAGCCTGGCCTCGGAAACACTGGGCGCGGTACGTACCGTGCAGGCCCATGCGCGTGAGCCGTATGAACGCGGCCGCTTCAATGCGGCGCTGGGCGATGCGATCGGTGCCGCGCGCCGGCGCATCCGCGCCCAGTCGATCGTCACCGCCAGCGCGATCGTGCTGGTGTTCGGGGCCATCGTCGGCGTGCTGTGGCTGGGCGCGCACGAGGTGATCGACGGCAACATGAGCGCCGGCACGCTGGGCCAGTTCGTGCTGTATGCGCTGATCGGTGGCGGCTCGGTCGGTGCGTTGGCCGAGGTCTGGAACGAACTGCAGCGTGCGTCGGGCGGCATGGGCCGCATTGCCGAGCTGCTGCAGGAAGACGTGGAGATCACCGCCCCGGCCCATCCCACCCCGTTGCCGCAGCCACTGCGCGGCGAAATCCGTTTCGAGGATGTGGTGTTCCACTACCCGCAGCGCCCGGATACCGCCGCGCTGGATCATGTGGACCTGCACGTGCGCCCGGGTGAAACGGTCGCGCTGGTCGGCCCGTCCGGCGCCGGCAAGAGCACCATCCTGTCGATGCTGCTGCGCTTCCACGATCCGGCGGCCGGCCGCATTCTGGTCGATGGCGTGGACCTGCGCGAAGTCGATCCGGCGCAGCTGCGCGAACAGCTGGCGCTGGTGCCGCAGCAGCCGACCCTGTTCGCCAGCAGTGCGTTCGAGAACATCCGCTACGGCCGCCTTGAAGCGACCGACGAAGAAGTGCAGCGCGCGGCCGAAGCCGCCGAGGCCGATGAATTCCTGCAGGCCCTGCCCGAAGGCTATGCCAGCGAGCTGGGCGAGCGCGGTGCGCGCCTGTCCGGCGGCCAGCAGCAGCGCATCGCGATCGCGCGCGCCCTGCTCAAGAACGCGCCGATCCTGCTGCTCGATGAAGCCACCAGTGCACTGGACGCACAAAGCGAGCGCGCGGTGCAGCAGGCGCTGGAGCGGTTGATGGCCGGCCGCACCACCTTGGTGATCGCGCACCGCCTGGCCACCGTGCTAAAGGCTGACCGCATCGTGGTCATGGACCACGGCCGCATCGTCGCCCAGGGCACGCATGCCGAGCTGCTGGCCGAGGGCGGTCTCTACGCGGACCTGGCGCGCCTGCAATTCATCGATTGACGACGGGCCGGTAACACCGGCCATCGCATCCTGCAGCCCTCACTGGACGCGCTGCAGGAGGTGTTTCATGTCGTTCCGACAGTTCCCCGCCACCGACGCCAATGGCGACGATTACGTCATCATCGAGTTCAAGGATGAGCAGGCCGATGCCACTGCTGGCACCGGCCAGAGCGCGCGTTACGAGCTGGCCGATGGCCGCCATCTGATCCGCGACGGCCGTGAGTTCCGCACGGCGGGCGGCGAGCTGACCCTCGTCACCTGACGCGTTGAAAAAAAGTTACGCGGATGTTGGTCAATTTTTGACCAAGCATCTTGACAGCCTTTTACGGCAAGGCGCGTACGCACTTATCCACACGTTTGTGCGCAGATCATCCACACCCCCTGTGGATGAATGCTGCAGCGCACCGTGTCAGCGCACCAGCACGCGGCCGATACCGGAGGCATCGATCTCGATGGCCGCCGCCTGCAGCGCGAGGGCATCGCTGCCTGCCACGAAGCCCACCCGGAAGTGCACTTCACCGGCCGGCGTCCGCGAGGAATGGATCGAGGCCAGGCTGACCCGGTGCCGTTCGAACACATGCAGCAACTCGCGCAACGAGCCGGGCCGGTCTTCGGGCAGGTGCACACTGATCGCGTTGCGTTCGGTGAGATCGGCCAGCAGGTAGCCGACCCGCTCGAAGGTGTAATTGCCGTCGGCCAGCACCTCCGCTCCCAGGCTGTCGCGGTTGTCCAGCAGCAACTGCTGTCGGAACGCCGCGCGTGCCGCGTCATCGCCCTGCTCCAGCTGCGAGCGCAGCTGCTGCAACTGGGCCAGCAACCGGTCCAGCATCGGCGCCACGTGCGGGTTGCCGAACTGGATGTCTTCGTAGATCGCCGGATTGAGCGAGAGGATGCGCGCGATGATCGCGGTATCCAGCTCGAACGAGGCCGAGCGATACGGCATCAACGCCGGCAACGCACCGAGGATCGGCGCGTATTCGCGCAGCACACCGGCCTGGGCCAGATGCGTGGCATGCACCATCGCCTGCACCAGCGCCATGACCTGGTCGTGATGCTCGGGCGTGGCACGTACGCACTCCGCTTCCAGTGCCTCGCACAGCTGCTGCACGAACGGCTGCCACCGCGACAGGCGCGCCTCGCAGACCACCATCACCCTGCCCTTCAGCGTCGGCGCCTTGGGCGGGGCTGTCATCGGATGCAGGCCCACCACCTCCGCCTGCGAGGCAAGCATCGCCTCCACCGGGGCCGATTTCACCGAGGTGACATCCAGCCACAGGCGACCGGCTTCACGACCGGCCGAGCGGGCCACGTAGTCGGCGATCAGCGCAGGCGTGTGCCGGATCGGTGCCGAGAAGATCAATACCTCGGCGCGATCAAGCAGCGTTTCCGGATTGTCCGACGATGCGTCGGCCGGGTCATGGCCGATCACGTCCAGCCCGAGGCGTTGTTCCAGGAACCGGCGCAGCCACCGCCCATAGGCACCGTCGCTGCCGACGATGCCAACCACCGGCGTCAGACTCACGCCAGGCGCTCGGGGACGAAACGATCCGGCAGCGCCAACGCTGCCGGCGCTGCGGCCAGTACATCGAACTCTTCGTGGCCGTTGGCCAGCGTGGTCTCCAGCGCAACATGCACGCCGGCGATGGCACGCGAGATCGCCTGTTCGAAGGTTTCGCCACGCAGCAGGAACGCGACCAGCAGCGACATCAGCACATCGCCGGTGCCGGCCACGTCCACCGGCAGATGCGGCGAAGACCAGCGCCAGATCGCGTCGCGGCTGACCGCCAGCGTGACCAGCTGGCCCGGATCGCCGCCGACGCTGTGCGCCAGCACCCACTCCGGGCCACGCGCCAGCAGCGCCTGCGACGCGGCGATCGCATCGTCCTGGGCCAGGCTTGGCATGCCGGTCAGTCGGCCGAGTTCAAAGGCATTCGGCGTGACCAGCCAGGCATGCGGCAGCAGACGTTCGGCGAAGACTTTTTCCAGGCCCGGCTCAACGTAAGGGCCGGTGTGGGTGTCGCCGATCACCGGGTCCAGGCAGTAGCGCAGCTGCGGCGAGGACGGCAGCACCGCATCGAGCCAGTCGGCGAAGGCCGCGCCGTTGCCGACGCTGCCGAAGTAGCCGGACACCAGCATCCGCGCCCGCTGTGGCAGGCCGCGCTCACCGGCGCCGAGCAGCAGATCGGCAAACCAGTCCGAAGGCAGCACGCGGCCGCGCGTGGTCTCGTAGAACGGCGCGTTGCTGAGCAGCGTGGTGGGGATTTCGGCCACGCGCACGCCCAGCGCACGCAGCGGCGGCACGGCCGCGCTGTTGCCGGCATAGCCGTACACCAGCTGGGACTGCACCGAAATGACGTCGACCGGCGACGGACCGTCCGGGCGCTGGCGGCGGCCGTGGACCAGGTGGCTTTCGAGGGATTCGTTCATACCGACATTTTACGCCTGCGAGTCTCTCCAGGCGCGGCGGAAGGTGGGTCGAGCGGGGGACCGTGTCGAGAGCACCGGCGGCCCGGAGAGGCCCGCTTTTCCGCGCGCGGACCACACGCGTACGGCCGTGCACAAAAAAGGCCCCCTGTCACCAGGGGGCCTTCGGTAGTTCACAGGAACACGTGACGCTTACGACGTCATGCGATCCCAGAAGCCCTTCACGCCATCGATGAACGTCGCCGACTTCGGCGAATGCTTGCGCGCTTCCTCACCGGTGAAGGTGGTTTCGAACTGTTCCAGCAGCTTGCGCTGCTCCGGGGTGAGGTTGACCGGGGTCTCCACCACCACGCGGCAATACAGGTCGCCTTCGCTGCGGCTGCGCACCGAACGCACGCCCTTGCCCCGCATGCGGAACAGCTTGCCGGTCTGGGTCTCGGCCGGGATGCGGATCTCGGCGTAACCGCCCAACGTTGCCACACGGACGGTATCGCCCAGGGCCGCCTGGGAAATGCGGATCGGCACTTCGCAGTGCAGGTCATCGCCGTCGCGCTGGAAGATCGCGTGCTCACGCACCCGCACTTCCACGTACAGATCGCCTGCCGGGGTACCGGCCGGACCGGCCTCGCCTTCACCGGACAGACGGATGCGGTCGCCGGTGTCGACGCCCGCAGGCACCTTGACCGACAACACTTTGTCTTCCTCGACACGGCCATTGCCGTGACAGGTCTTGCAGGGGTTCTGGATGATCTGGCCACGGCCGTTGCAGTGGTGGCAGGCCTGCTGCATCGCGAAGATGCCGCGCTGGATGCGCACCTGACCCTGGCCACGGCAGACCGAGCAGGTCTCGACCTTGCCATCTTCCGAACCGCTGGCATTGCAGTCGTCACACTCGACCAGACTCGGAATCTCGATGCGGCGCTCCACGCCCATCACCGCTTCTTCCAGGTCCAGCTCCATCACGTAGCCGATATCGGCACCACGACGGGCCTGGCGCGGACCACCACCGCCGGCGCCACCGCCGAAGATGTTGCCGAAGATGTCACCGAAGATATCGCCCATGTCCGGGCCACCCGGACCACCGCCACCGCCGCCCATGCCGTGCTCGAACGCGGCGTGGCCGTGGGCATCGTACATCCGGCGCTTGTTGCCATCGGACAGGGTTTCGTAGGCTTCCTTGCATTCCTTGAAGGCGGCCTCGGCCTCGTTGTCACCCGGATTGCGGTCCGGATGGAACTTCATCGCACAACGGCGATAGGCCTTCTTCAGTTCTTCATCGCTGGCGGTGCGGGACACGCTCAGCACTTCGTAGTAATCGCGCTTGCTCATAACTTGAATCGGGTTCCGGAAGTCGGGATTCGTCAAAGCGGAAGAGCGGCACCAGGTCCGCTCTTTCGCCGGGCGCCCCGACAGGCCGGGATACGGCTGTCAGGACCAGAAGGGGGATATGACAACGGGACGTTGCCTGCGCAACGTCCCGTGTCGTGTCCGGATCAGGACTTCTTGTCGTCCTTGACTTCGGTGAACTCGGCGTCGACCACATCGTCGTGCGCGCCGCTGTTTCCACCGGCGTCCGGGCCCGGTGCCGCGCCGCCCTGCTCGGCTGCCGCGGAGGCCGCGAACAGTGCCTGGCCGGCTTCTTCCAGCACCTTCGACTTGGCTTCGATCTGTGCCTTGTCGTCGCTCTTCATCGCGGTTTCCAGATCGGCCAGGGCCGACTCCACCTTGCCGATCACATCGCCACCGACCTTGCTGCCGTGCTCGGTGATCGCGGTACGGGTACCGTGGATCAGCGCATCAGCCTGGTTGCGGGCCTGGACCAGCTCATGGAACTTCTTGTCTTCTTCGCGGTTGGCTTCCGCATCGGCGACCATGCGTGCGATCTCGTCCTCGGACAGACCCGAACCGGCCTTGATCTCGACCTTCTGTTCCTTGTTGGTCTTCTTGTCCTTGGCCGACACGTGCAGGATGCCGTTGGCGTCGATGTCGAAGGACACTTCCACCTGCGGCAGGCCGCGCGGCGACGGCTCGATGCCGGAGAGGTCGAACTTGGCCAGCGACTTGTTGAAGCGGGCCTGCTCGCGCTCACCCTGCAGCACGTGCACGGTCACGGCCGACTGGTTGTCCTCGGCGGTGGAGAACACCTGCGAAGCCTTGGTCGGGATGGTGGTGTTCTTCTCGATGATCTTGGTGAACACGCCACCCAGGGTCTCGATGCCCAGCGACAGCGGGGTCACGTCCAGCAGCAGCACGTCCTTGACGTCGCCGCCCAGCACGCCGCCCTGGATCGCAGCACCCAGTGCCACGGCTTCGTCCGGGTTGACGTCCTTGCGCGGTTCCTTGCCGAAGAACTCGGTCACCGCCTGCTGCACCTTCGGCATGCGGGTCTGACCGCCGACCAGGATCACTTCACCGATGTCGCTCGAACGCAGGCCGGCATCGTTCAGCGCGATGCGGCACGGCTCGATCGACTTCTTGATCAGGTCTTCCACCAGCGCTTCCAGCTTGGCGCGGGTCAGCTTGATGTTGAGGTGCTTCGGGCCCGACGCGTCAGCGGTGACGTACGGCAGGTTCACTTCGGTCTGCTGGCTGGTGGACAGCTCGATCTTGGCGCGCTCGGCGGCGTCCTTCAGGCGCTGCAGGGCGAGCGGATCCTTGCGCAGGTCGATGCCCTGGTCCTTGTTGAACTCGTCGACGAGGTACTCGATGACGCGGTTGTCGAAGTCTTCGCCGCCCAGGAAGGTGTCACCGTTGGTGGCCAGCACTTCGAACTGCTTCTCACCGTCGACGTTGGCGATCTCGATGATCGACACGTCGAAGGTGCCGCCGCCCAGATCGTACACAACGATCTTGCGGTCACGGCCGTCACCCTTGTCCAGGCCATAGGCCAGGGCAGCAGCGGTCGGCTCGTTGATGATGCGCTTGACTTCCAGACCGGCGATGCGGCCGGCGTCCTTGGTGGCCTGGCGCTGGCTGTCATTGAAGTAAGCCGGCACGGTGATCACGGCCTCGGTGACGGTCTCACCCAGGAACGCTTCGGCGGTCTTCTTCATCTTCTCCAGCACGCGGGCGGAGATTTCCTGCGGGGCCATCTTCTTGCCGTCGCTGGTCTGGACCCAGGCGTCGCCGTTGTCATGGGCCAGGATGCCGTAGGGCACGTGCGCGATGTCCTTCTGGACTTCAGCGTCGGTGAACTTGCGGCCGATCAGGCGCTTGACAGCGTAGAAGGTGTTCTTCGGGTTGGTCACGGCCTGGCGCTTGGCCGAGGCGCCGACCAGGACTTCGCCGTCCTTGGTGTAGGCGACGATGGACGGCGTGGTGCGATCGCCTTCCGCGTTTTCGATGACGCGGGCCTTGCCGCCGTCCATGATCGCCACACACGAGTTGGTGGTGCCGAGGTCGATACCAATGATCTTGCCCATGAGGGAGACTCCTGAAAGTTCTGGGTACATCCGGCAGCTGCCGGGTTATGAATGGGATGTGTGGGACGCTGCGGACACTTTCAAGCCGTCCATCAAACACAGTGTTCGATGGCGACCCAACGCGTTCAGCGTCCGGCCGAGCCGCCGGGCCTGGCCCGGCGGACCGACCTGTGGCTCAGTCGCGGGCGACCACGACCAGCGCCGGCCGCAGCAGGCGGTCGTTGAGCAGGTAGCCCTTCTGGAACACCTGGACCACGCTGCCGGGCGCCGCGCCGGGCGCGTCGACCTGGCTGATGGCCTGGTGGTGGTCCGGGTTGAAGGTCTGGCCGGTCGGGTCGAGCAGGGTCAGGCCATTGTCGGCGGCGACCTTGAGCAGCTGCTTGTAGGTCAGTTCGAGACCTTCGCGCAGCGGGCTCGGCTCGCTGCCGGCGGCATTGAGGCCGGCATCGAGGCTGTCGAACACCGGCAGCAGCTCGCCGAGCAGCTTCTCATTGGCGAAGCGGCGCGCCTGTTCCACGTCGCGGGCAACGCGCTTGCGCTGGTTGTCCAGGTCGGCGCGTTCGCGCAGCGACTCCGAACGCAGCAGGGCCAGCTCGTTGTGCAGGCTGTCCAGCTGCTGCTGCAGGGACGGCTCAGCGGCCGGCTCGCCGGCGGGATTCTGGGATGCGATATCGGGCTGATCTTGGTTCATTTCCGGATCCTTGGCGGTGACTCTCCGCCTCCACCCACCCCTATGTGGGCGCGGCTACGGGATTCAAGAGTCCAGGGCCGCTTTATGCGCGATCGCGGGACAATCCGCCGCCAGCGGGCGAGCCCAGCGCGGCCCCCAGCACCTGGGCGGTGGCTTCCACCAGCGGGATCATGCGGTCGTAGGCCATCCGCTTGGGGCCGATGACCCCCAGCACGCCCAGCACCTGGCCGTCGGCCGAGTACGGGGCGGTGACCAGCGAGACGCTTTCCAGCGGCATCACCCCTGTCTCCTCGCCGATGAAGATGCGCACCCCCGGGGCCTGGATGGTGCGCTCGAGCAGCTGCAGGATCTCGCGCTTGCTGGCGAACACATCGAACAGCTCGCGCAGGCGCTCCAGATCGGACAGGTCCTGCACGCCCATCAGCCGGGTCTGCCCGGCCAGCACCATGTCATCGGCCGGCGGCACCATCGCCTGCTCGGCCAGTTCGATGCTGTGCGCCAGCAACTGCTCCATTTCCGACTGCGCATCGCGCAGCTCCAGCAGCAGCCGGGCCCGGATCTCGGCCAGCGGCCGACCGGCGCAGTTCGCATTGAGGTAGTTGGCGACCTGCTCCAGCTCCCCGGGATTGAACCCGCGGCGAGGCTCGATCACCCGGTTCTGCACCTCGTTGTCGGCGAACACCAGGATCGCCAGCACCCGGCGCGCGTCCAGTGCCACGAAATCGATATGCCGGAACGCGAACTGCTCCCGGCGCGGGGCGCTGACCACCCCGACGAAATGGCTCATCGCCGAAAGCAGCTCCGAGGCACTGCCGAGCAGGGCCTGGGTGCCGGTGCCGGTGGCCAGCTCGGTGCGCAGGCGGCTGAGCTCGCCCTCGCCCGGCGGCTGCATCTTGACCAGGCTGTCCACGAACACCCGGTAGCCGTGCGCGGTCGGCACCCGGCCGGCCGAGGTGTGCGGCGAGCTGAGCAGCCCCAGGTCCTCCAGGTCGCCCAGGATGTTGCGGATCGTGGCCGGGCTGACGTCCAGGCCAGCATGCCGGGCAAGCGTCTGCGAGCCGACCGGTTCGCCATCCTGGATGTGGCGCGCGATCAGCGTCCGCAGCAGATGGCGGGCACGCGGGGCGAGATGGGACGTGGAAGGATGCATGGAATCAGCCTGTGAGACGCCCACTTAGATAATGGCTGCACGGGGCGTTGGCAAGTCATTGGAGACGCCCCCCGCCCATGCTAGCGTGCGCGGCTTGGAGACGCCCCTCGTGTACAACGTAGACCATGCTTAGACATCTATCGATCAAGGATTTCGCGGTCGTCCGCGCCACCGAGCTGGAATTCGGCGCCGGCATGACCGTGGTCTCAGGTGAAACCGGCGCGGGCAAGTCGCTGATGGTGGACGCGCTGGGCTTTTTGTCCGGGCTGCGCGCCGACAGCGGCGTGGTCCGCCACGGTGCCGCGCGCGCCGAGCTCTCGGCCGAATTCGCGCCGCTGGCCGACGCCCCTGCCCGCCAGTGGCTGCGCGACAACGAGCTGGACGACGAAGAACAGTGTCAGTTGCGACGGGTGATCCGCGCCGACGGTGGCTCGCGCGCCTTCATCAACGGCCGCCCGGTGACGCTGACCCAGCTGACCGAGTTGGCCAGCATGCTGGTCGAGATCCACGGGCAGCACGAACAGCAGGCCCTGCTCTCGCGCCCCTCGCAGCTCTCGCTGCTGGATGCCTTCGCCCGCAACGACGCCGAGCGCGCCCAGGTCCGCCAGACCGCGGCACGCTGGCAGACGCTGGTCGATGAAGCCGAGGCGCTGTCGCGCCAGGGCGACGTGAGCGACCGGATCGGCTATCTGGAACACCAGCTCAGCGAGCTCAAGCGCGAAGACTTGGACCCGGCCTCGATCGCCACCCTGGGCAGCAGCCACCGCCGCCAGGCCCATGCCAGCGCGCTGATCGGCGCCTGCGACGTGGCGGTCAGCCGCCTCAACGGCGATGACGAGGTCTCGGTGCTGCAGCTGCTGCAGCAGACCCGCCATGACCTGGCCCGCGTGGCCGAACACGACAGCCGGCTCGGCGAGGTCGATGCCCTGCTCGACAGCGCCGCCATCCAGCTGGACGAAGCGCTGTCGTTGCTCGACCGCGTCCATGACGACCTCGATGCCGACCCGGAGCAGTTCGAGGATATCGAGCGCCGTCTTGGCCGCCTGCACGACCTCGCGCGCAAGCACCGCGTGCCGATGGAAGCGCTGGGCGAGCACCGCGACGCCATGGAGGCCGAAGTCGAGCAGCTGCGCGGTGCCGACGAGCGCCTGCAGGCCCTGGCCGGCGAGATCGACCGTGCCGCCGGCCAGTGGAAGACCGTGGCCGAGGTGCTCAGCGCCAGCCGCCGGAAGGCCGCCAAGGCCCTGTCGGATACCACCACCACCCTGATCGGCGAGCTGGGCATGGGCGGCGGTCAGTTCCTGATCGATATCGAGCCGCAGACCGTGGTCAAGCCGGACCCGAACGGGGCCGAACGGGTCGAGTTCCTGGTCGCCGCCAACGCCGGCCAGCCGCCGCGCGCCCTGCGCAAGGTCGCCTCGGGCGGTGAACTGTCCCGTATCTCACTGGCGATCGAAGTCGCCGCGCTGGGCCTGGATGCGGTGCCGACCATGGTCTTCGACGAAGTCGATTCGGGCATCGGTGGCGCCGTGGCCGACATCGTCGGGCAGAAGCTGCGCGCCTTGGGCGAGAAGCGTCAGGTGCTGTGCGTCACCCATCTGCCGCAGGTCGCCTCCAAGGGCCACGCCCACTACCGGGTCAGCAAGGCGCCGGTGGACGGCATGACCCAGAGCGCGGTCGAAAAGCTCGATACCAAGGCCCGCGAGGAAGAACTCGCCCGGATGCTGGGCGGCGTGGAAGTCAGCAAGGAAGCCCGGGCCGCGGCGCGCAAGCTGCTCCAGGTGTGACAGGTAGTGCCGGCCGCTGGCCGGCGCCCCGCCCGAACCGGCGCCTCACCCTGAAAACAAAAACCCCGGGCATGCCCGGGGTTTTTTGATCGCATCCGGGCGGCCTGCAGGCCGTTACCGACGCTTCTTGCGGACGTACAGCACCAGCGAGTGCTCTTCCAGCTCGTAGCCGTGGTCAGCCGCGATCTTGCGCTGCAGCTCCTCGATCTCGTGGCTTTCGAACTCGATGATCTTGCCGCTGTCCACATCGACCATGTGGTCGTGGTGACCACCGCGGTCCAGCTCGTAGACGGCCTGACCGCCTTCGAAGTTGTGCTTCAGCACCAGGCCGGCGGCCTCGAACTGGGTCAGCACCCGGTACACCGTGGCCAGGCCGATCTCGTCGCCGTGCTCCAGGAGCTGACGGTAGATGTCTTCGGCGGTCATGTGGTGGCTGGCGTTGCGCTGCTCGAGCAGCGCCAGGATCCGCATACGCGGATGGGTCACCTTGAGGCCGACTTTGCGCAGGTCGTGGGTTTCCATACTTCTCCGTTCATTGGCGATTTAGCGCCAGCTGCCTCGGATTGGGTCGCGGCGACACGTCAGGAGTGTATCATCGACTCGATTTCCCCAAACGCCATTCCCCGATGCGCAATCTCCTGCTGGTCGCCGCCGTTGCCCTGTCCACCACGGGCTGCGGCATCATTTACAAGCAACCCATCTATCAGGGCAACCTGATCCGGGAGCAGGCCGTCGGTCAGCTGCAGGTGGGCCAGAGCAAGCAGCAGGTTGGTGCCCTGCTTGGTACGCCCTCCATCGCGGACCCGTTCCACGCCCAGCGCTGGGACTACACCGCCAGCCAGCGCGTCAACCGCGTAGGCAAGACGGAAGTGAAGAACTTCACCGTCTACTTCGAAAACGACGCGGTCACCCGTTGGGACGGCGAGTACTTCGCCAGCGACGACGCCGAGCTGGCCCGCAGCACGCTGCGCCAGTTCGGCCGCAACCTGCCCAAGGACAAGAAGAAGCGCGGCCGCTGAGGCCCGCCTTCTTCACTCAGCTGCCGGCGCGTGCGCGCCGGCGGCGGTTGTCTTTCGGGTCGGCCAGCAGCGGACGCAGCAGCTCGACCCGGTCGCCCTCGCGCAAGATCTGATCCGGCTTGGCCAGCAGGCCATGCACGGCCACGGCCGGGCATTGCACGCTGCCGTCAATGGCCGCCGCTTCGATGGCATCGGCGACCGTGGCCCCTTCGGGCAAGGTCAAACGCCGGGTATCAGCCCGATCGGGCCAGGCCAGCACCACCTCGACCGTGATCACGGCTCAGTCCTGGGCGTCGGCGACGCGGACGAAATCATTCACCATGCGGTCGGCCAGCCCCTGGAAACCCAGCGCCAAGGCCGGACCCAGCAGGCGTGAGGTCGGTTCGAACTCCAGCGTCAGCGTGACCTTGCAGGCGTCCTCGGCCAGCGCGTGGAACTCCCAGCGCCCGTGCAGGCGCTTGAACGGCCCGTCCTTGAGCTGCATATCAATGCTGTGCGGGCGCTGCAGCGTGTTCTCGGTCATGAACCAGGTCGAGAACGACCCAAAGCCCAGGTCCAGGCGCGCGACCAGGCGGTCCGGGCCGGACTCCAGGATCTGCGAGGCCGAACACCAGCGGAAGCGGCGCGGATAAGCGTCAATATCATTGACCAGGTCGAACATACGGGCAGCCGAATGTTCGACCAGGGCACTACGTCGGATAGTTGGCATGCGATACAGATGTCGGATGAATCGACCGGGCGTGCCCGAATCGGAGACAATAGGGAAATGAGCAAGAACAGCGGCAAGGATAAAGCAAAGGGCGCGACGGCCAACAAAACCATCGCGCTCAACAAGCGTGCCCGTCACGAGTACCACATCGAGGATCGCTTCGAAGCCGGCCTGGCCCTGCAGGGCTGGGAGGTCAAGTCGATCCGCGCCGGGCGCGGCAACATCATCGATGCCTACGCCTACGTGCGCGATGGCGAGATTTTCCTGATCGGGGCGCAGATCACCCCGTTGATCCAGGCCTCCTCCCACATGGTGGCCAACGACCGTCGCGAGCGGAAGCTGCTTCTGCATCGCAGCGAGATCGACAAGCTGATCGGCAAGGTGCAGCGCGATGGCTACACGATCGTGCCCACCGCGATGTACTGGAGCAAGAACAACATCAAACTCGAGATCGCGCTGGCCAAGGGCAAGCAGACCCACGACAAGCGCGATGCCGAGAAGGACCGCGACTGGGCGCGCGAGAAGTCGCGCACCATGCGCCGGCACAACCGCGACGCCTGATGGCGCCGGCGTCGCCCGCCCCGGTTATCCAGCCGGCCAGCGCCGAGGACACCCGCGCGGTGTTCGCTGGTCTGCTGGCCTTCAACCAGGCCGCCAGTGGCGACGCCCTGGACGACCAGCCGGTCAACCGGGTGATCCACGATGACGCCGGCCAGGTCGTGGCCGGGATCGCCGCCGATGTCTGTGGCGGCTGGCTGATGGTGCATGCGCTGTGGGTCGACGATACCCGCCGCGGCGAAGGCCTGGGCCAGGCGCTGCTGGCCGATGCCGAACAACAGGCGCGCACGCTCGGCGCACACGCCGTGACGCTGGATACCTTCTCCTGGCAGGCCGAGGGCTTCTATCTCAAGCAGGGCTATGAGGTGTTCGGCCGGCTGCAGGCGTTTCCGCCCGGGCATCAGCGCCTGTACCTGCGCAAGCCGCTCTGACTCTCCGGGTCAGACCGCCTCGGCATCCCCGTCCGGGCAATAGGCGTCATGCAGCGCCGCCAGCACACCCAGTGCCGGGGAGTCGGCCAACGCATAGAAAATCGTCTGCGCCTCGCGCCGCGTGGTCACCAACGCCATCCCACGCAGGACGGCCAGGTGCTGGGACAGCGCCGACAGGCCCAGTCCACTGAGCGGCTGCAGCTCCCCTACAGACGCCTCGCCTTCTACCAACCGACACAGCACCCGCAGCCGCGCGGGGTGCGCCAGCGCCTTGAGCAGCGCGGCGGCTTGGCCAGCCTGGGCGGCCATCTCCGCAGCGCGGGAGGCTGAAGGCGGGTGTCTGGTCGGATTTGAGTCACGCATGGCTTGCACTTTACCTGAGACATCCCTAATTTAGATTTATCTAAATTAAAGGACTGGCCCATGCCATATCAGTACCGTCCTGCCACCGCAGGCTATCAGCCATGACGCCTTACTGGGTGACCCCTTTGGCTGGCGGGGTGTTGATCGGCCTTGCCGCCACCGCACTGCTCTGGCTCAACGGCCGCATCGCTGGCATCAGCGGCATCACCGCGGGCGCCTTGTTCCCGAAACGTGGCGAGACGGCGTGGCGCTATGCATTTCTGCTGGGGTTGATCGCGGCGGGTGCACTTGCGCTGCACTGGCTGCCCTCCGCCGCGCCCTCACGCACCGGCTTTGCGCCGGTACTGCTGATCGCAGGCGGCCTGCTGGTGGGCTTCGGCACCCGGCTTTGCGGCGGCTGCACCAGCGGCCATGGCGTCTGCGGCTTGGGTCGCCTGTCCTTGCGTTCGCTGGTCGCCGTGGGGGTGTTCATGGTCACCGCGATACTGACCACCTTCATCGTGCGCCATCTCGCGGGGATCGCATGAGCCGACAGATCCTCGTCGCGCTCGCTGCGGGCGCTCTGTTCGGTCTCGGCCTGGCAGTCTCGGGCATGACCGATCCGCTGCGCATCCTCGGTTTCCTGGATGTCACCGGCGCGTTCGACCCGTCCCTGCTGTTCGTGCTCGGCGGCGCCGTCGCCACCACCGTGCTGCTGTTCCGGTTCGTACTGCGCGCGCCGCGGCCGCGCCTGGCCGATCAGTTCCATCTCAGCGATAGCCAACGGATCGACACCCGCCTGCTCGGCGGCGCAGCGTTGTTCGGCATCGGCTGGGGCTTGGCGGGCTATTGCCCCGGGCCGGCGCTGGTCGGTCTCGGCTATGGGGCCCACGAAGTCCTTTGGTTCGTGCCGGCGATGCTCGTTGGCATGGCAGTGCACCGGGGGTGGGAACGTCAAGCTCAGCGCGCGTCGTCCACCTGATACGGTCGCATCTCCACCGGCGGCGGGTCCACGCCGTGCTTCTGGCGGTACAACGCATTGAGATGCAGATTCAGAT
The DNA here is from genome assembly GCF_039673075.1 of Stenotrophomonas sp. TWI819. NCBI lineage: Bacteria > Pseudomonadati > Pseudomonadota > Gammaproteobacteria > Lysobacterales > Lysobacteraceae > Stenotrophomonas > Stenotrophomonas sp. TWI819. Next base: position 82,442 of record NZ_JBDJKY010000003.1, read on the forward strand.
GCAGCGCCTCGGCCTCGGCCAACAGGCGCTGCTCGCTGGTCAGTCGCCCACCCAGCATCATTTCCCGGTGCAGCGCTGCGGTGAGGTCGCCGCGCATTTCGGCCACGCGGGATATCGCGTAGGCCTCGGGAATCCCGGCCGCATTGGCGCCCGCCTTCCAGGACGACAGCAGACTCAGCGCGAACAGGTCGCCCTCCGCGCCGGAAGCCAGCAAACGGCTTTCAGCCGTCGGATCGGCGCCCAGCCGCCGCGCATGGAGCATCGTGGCCGCCACCGCGTCGCCTGCCCGTGCCGCCTGGTCGAGCTCGGCGTCGGAGGCCTGCTGATAGCGGGTCCATTGCGCGCCATTGGGGAAGCCGTGCTGGTCGAGCCAGCGCCGCTCCTCCGGGTGACCGCTGCTGAAGGGGTCCTGGGCGATATCCAGGCTCTCCCGTGTGCGGGCGAGATCGGGAAAGGGGTGCGGCGGTCTGGTCGAGGCGGTCGGCGCCGCTTCAACCGAAGGCGTGGCCGCCTGTCCGCTCGGTTTCGCCGCCTGCTCTGCCCCGGCCGGCGCCTGCGCACCCGACGTCGACCGCCAAACGCTGGCTGCCCCGAGCATTGCCGCCGCCAGCATCGCCATTGCGATCCACACCTGCCTCTTCAACGCGCCGTCCTTGTCTGTAACCACTCTTCCGGGGCCGGATTGTAGTCCGCCGGTGCGCCAGGGCGCCCGCACCGCCTGACCCGCGGACGCCAGCGGGATAACGATCTTTCCCCGCCAACCCCGCACAGCTGTCAGAATCCCCGCATTGATACGGAAAGGATCCGCGCGTGACTCTCGAAACTACCCCGGCACCCGCACTGGCGGCGGACGAACTGACCACCCTGCGCGCCGACGTGGCGGCGCTGGAGTTCATCTTTGACGAACTCGCCCGCGCCATGGACCCGGCCGCGCTGCTCAAGGTGCTGACCTACCTGATCCGCAACGCCAAGCGCGTCGCCTCGGAAACCCAGAGCTACGACAGCCTGGAGCACCGCCGCCTGGTCGCCCAGGTGGAATCGCTGATGGCTCGGGTTGAGCCGCAAGCGAAGAAGCAGGCCATGACCGTGCGCAACGAGCACAATCGCCTGAAGAAGGAAAAGGCCCGCCACAAGGCCGACAGCCGCCGCCAGCTGCAGAAGTAAGGCGCAGAGGGCCAAGGTGACTGTTCAGCTGGATTGGAGTAGCATCCACTCCGTCAAGTAGAGTTCCGGTGCTCTTTTCCGGATGACGTGCGGTTCTTGAAGAAACCGGGGGTGCATTGGTTTCGACGGGGGTTGTGAAGTTACTTGGTGCATGCCGAGGGGGCAGCTTTCCTCGTTAATCCAGCAGCAAACTTTTAGTTGCCAACGACGACAACTACGGTTCGAACGACTTCGCAATCGCTGCCTAAAAACAGCTTTAGCGTTTAGTTCTACAGCCGCCTTAGGCGAACCCCCGAACCTACTTGTGCCCGTGCTCGTAGATGTAGGGTCATTATCACGGAACCGGTTGTGATGGCTGCCTGTCAGTCACGACTTAACTAAAGCAGGCTGGTCCTGGGGTGCGCTTTGCACACCGTGCTGCCACAGGATGAGATCTAACGGTGAGCTAAGCATGTAGTACCGGGGATGGAGTGCCTTCGGACGGCGGTTCAATTCCGCCCACCTCCACCAATTAGCCGTTTCGACGGTGCATCAGAGGCTGGAACCCTAGAGAAATCGAAGGTCCCGGCCTTTTTTGTGCCCGTCTTCCGCATCCGACGCAGCCGCTCAGCCTCTCACGGCAACGTAAATTTCCGTGCCATCCGCAGCGGCCACACCGAAGTGAACTGCGCACCGCCCACCAGCCGGTACGCCGCGGATACGCTGTGCAGCACGCCCAGCGCCTCCAGCACATCTTTGGTCTTCCGGAACGTCGGGCGCGGATCCGCAGTGAACATGAAGAGATTGATCTCTTTCGCGCTGACGTCGTAGCCGTCCAGCGTGGCGGCCTTGCCGAGCGCGGTGGTCAGTTCGGCCTCCAGCGTGGCCAAAAAGGCCTCGTCGTCCAGCGACTTTCGCCAAAACTTGATCACAAGCTGGTAATCCATCAGGCGTTTCCGTCGTTCAAGAAGTGAACCGCCAAGGGTACCCGCATGGCAGGCATCACGCTGTCTTTGAAGCGGCGGCAATCGTCTGCGCCAGCCGGTCGGCAATGGCCTGCCGCACCTCCGGCGCCAGCCGCGAGCGCGATAGCGCTTCGAACACCCACATGCCGTCGGCGGCGAGCTTGGCGATGAACAGGTCCAGCGCACCCGGATCGCTCAGGTCCTGCGGCGTGGGCGGCGACCAGCGCTCGACCACTGCGGTCCACGGCTGCATGTTCTCGTCGGTGGCGGCCGCATCGAACATCAGCTGCAGCTCGGCCCGGCTCGCGGTCTGGGCACAGGTGAGTGCGTAGGCCTGGTAGCGTTCAGTCGCAGCCGCGGCCTCGCCCGGCTTGCCGGCCGCATCGATCATGCTCGCCTCCCACACGCCGGCCAGGTGCTGGTGGATGCCCTGCAGCAGCGCATCGCGCGAGGGGAAGTGGTACAGCAGCCCGCCCCGGGCGATGCCGGATTCGCTGGCGACCGCTTCAAAGGTCAGTGCGGTGATGCCGTCGCGTTCGATCACGCGGACGGCGGCATCCAGGATGTTGGTTCGGTTGCTCGGGCGCATGGGTCAGTGGGCGTGGGAGACGGTGGTGGCCGTGCCGGGGCCATGGCGGCGCAGCAGCACGCCGGTGGTGACGGTGCCGACCAGCAGCACCCCGGCAATCACATACAGTACCCAAACGTAGCTGGCGTCGTACGCGGTGCTGGCCGCCGCCAGCCACCCGGCATCGCCACCCGGTTGCGCGGCCAGCGCGAGTGCCTGCTGGATGCTCTCGCCTGCGGCCGGGTCCACGCCGTCCGGCAGCGTCACGGTGGCCGAGTACAGCGCGGCGATCAGGCTGCCCAGCAGGGACACCGCGAACAGGCTGCCGAACTCATAGGACACCTCCTCCACCGAGGAGGCCATGCCAGCGCGGTGCGGGGGCACGTTGCCGATGATCGCGGTGGAAGCCACGGAGATGGTGGCGCCCATGCCCAGCCCGGTCAGCAGCAGCCCGGCGAGGGTCCAGCCGAGCTGGCCGCCAAAGGTGGCCGCGACCAGCACCACACCGGCGGTGCCCACGCCCAGCCCACCGGTGATCAGCGGCAACAGCCCGACGCGGTGCAGGAACATGCCGCCGAAAATGGCGCTGGGCAGGCACCCGATCGCCACCACGGACACCAGCAGGCCCGCCTGCAAGGGGGTGTAGTCGGCGACCAGTTGGAAGCGCTGGGTGGTCAGCAATTGCAGGCCGGCGATGGCAAACATCGCAAACGCCGCCGAGAGCACGCCGGCCAGGAACGGCGCATTGCGGAAGATGGCCACGTCGAGCATCGGATACGGCAGGCGGCGCTGGCGGCGCAGGAACAGCACCAGCCCCACGACGAAGATCAGCGCCGCGCCGGCTGCCAGCACCCCGTTCGGCGGCGCATGCGCGACCTCCTTGATCGCCACCACCAGCCCGGACAAGGCGACCAGGCTGAGCAGCGAGGAGATCAGATCCCACGGCTTGCCTGCATCGGGCGTGCCGTGCGGGGCGAACAGCACCGCCCCGACCATGGCCAGCAGCACGATCGGCACATTGATCAGGAACACCGCGCCCCACCAGAAGTGCGCCAGCACCACGCCGCCGACGATCGGGCCGATGGCGCTGCCGATGATGGAGATACAGCCCCACACCGCGATGGCCAGGTTGCGCTCGCGCTCGTCTTCGAAGGTCAGGCTGATGAGCGCCAAGGTGGCGGGCATCATCGCCGCCGCGCCCACGGCCAACAGCGCGCGGGCGGCGATCAGCAGATTGGCATCCGGCGCGAACGCGGCCAGCAGCGAGGCGATGCCGAAGATCGCCAGGCCGATCAGGAACATGCGGCGGTGCCCCAGGCGATCGCCCAGCGTACCGGCACCCAGCAGCAGGCCAGCCATCACCAGGGGATAAGCGTTGATGATCCACAGGCCCTGCAGCGGGGTCGCGCCCAGTTCCTTGGTCAGCGTGGGCAAGGCGGTGTAGAGCACCGAGTTGTCGAGGGTGATCAGCAACAGGCCGGCGGCTACGGTGAGCAGCAGGCTCCAGCGCTGGGTCTTGGTCGGGGTCATGGGGCGTCAGGGGGGGACAAACGGGATCGTAACTATACAGGACGTCCTGTTTTGTTTGACCCGTGTACCCCCGACGCGTTCAGCCTGCGGCGACGCACCGTGTGCGCACTGCGCGCTGGCCGCTGCGCCGCCCCAACTGCGTTTACCTCATTGCAGGGGGCTCACCCGGGCAGGCAGGCGCCTGCCCGGTATGGATTGTGTCGGGGGAACGCTATGGACGGACAGAAGGAGGCTTTTCGGCTGGCGCAGGCCGAATTGGCGCAGTGCTGGGCAGGCGGGATGTCAGCCGCTGAGCGCTGGGCGGTGTATGACGCGATCCACGATCGACTGATCGCGCAATGGCCTGCCGAAGCCCATCGCATCGTCGGCATGATGGTGATGTGGGTGACCGAGATCCGCGGCACCTGCCCGGCTCCGTATCGCACGGCAGATACGGGCATGAGTGACAGCGCGCTGCTGCGCGCGTGCCGTATCGATTCGTGAGGGGCTACGGCGCCGTCGGCTGGAACGGATCGGTATGGCCGGCCACTTCCATGTTGATGGCATTGATCAGGGCAGATACGGCAGTCGCCAGGCGGCGGCTGTCCGCGATGGAGCCGAAGAACAGAATCGAGGTGCCGTCGAGTTCGACACCGGCCAGGCCGAGTTCGCCCTTCAGCGCGGCCACCCGTTCGTCGAACAGCTTCAACCAGTGGGCATCGGGCACAACATCGAGCATGGCGACAATGGCCTCATCCGCGCCGTGATCGACAATGGTATGCAATGTCGGAACGTCAAAACCCAGCAGGCGCGGCACGCTGCTGTCCGGTACGGGGATGCTCATGCGGGCATGGTAGCCGGTACGCCGGGCCAGTGTTGGAAGACGTTCAGTCACACGCGCTTGACCCGTCGGCGGTGAACCGCGCAGCCTCGACAATTCCTTGATCGGGTCGCGCTCATGCTCAATACGAAACGCCCCTGTCAGGGGCCACCAAGGACATGCCATGACGCCGCTCCGCTCGCTGCTGCTGACCACCCTGCTCGCCCTGACGCCGATGCTGGCCACCGCGGCGGACAAGGTCACCACCACCCCCGTGCACTTCACCAAGGGCGCCAGCAGCGCCACCCTGCGCGGCACGGTGTCCGGCTATGACACCGTTCGGTACACGATCGCCGCACGGGCCGGCCAGACCATGGCAGTGACGATCGACGGCAGTCCGAACGCCAACTTCAATGTGTTTGCCCCCGGCGTGACGCCCGGCCAGGGTGAGGCACTGGGCAGCAACGACGAAAAGCGCCGCTGGAGCGGCACCCTGCCGACCACCGGCACCTATGTCGTGCAGGTCTACCAGATGCGTGCCCAGGCGCGTCGCAATGAAAAGGCACCGCACAGCCTGACGGTCGCGATCCGCTGAGCCCTGTCCCCGGCATCCTCGGCGGTGCTGGCTTCCCCCTCGCAAGGACCCCGGGATGGACTTCCTCAAACTGCTGCGGTCGCTGGAAGAGTTCCTCTACGAGCTGTGCACCTGGTTCCTGTTTTTCCCACGCACGCTGTACCGCGTGATCGTGTATCCGCGGCGGATGGCCCAGTACGTGGATACCGAGCTGAAGGAAAAACTGGACCGCCAGTTCGACGATGCGATCAGCCCGCCGATGTTCCTGATGCTGGCGGTGCTGGTCGCGCACGGGGTGGAGCTGATGCTGCACCAGCAGGTGGTCGGCACCGGGGCGTTGTCGCGCTCGATCTTCGGCAATGAAGAGAGCCTGCTGCTGTACCGCTCGATCACGTTCGCGATCTGGCCACTGGTGACCACCACGCACCTGTTGCGGCGCAAGCACGTGCCGATGACCCGCGAGTCGCTGCGCCGTCCCTTCTTCATGCAGTGCTACCTGACCGCACCGTTCGCGGTGGCCCTGTCCACCAGCATGGTGTTCGTGCGGCTGCCGGGCCAGCTGTCGACCACGCTGGGCATCGCGGTCGGTGTGCTCGCCGCGCTGTGGTGTGCGGTGGTCCAGGCCGGGTGGCTGAAGGTCGCGCTGCAGCGCTCGTGGCTCAACACGATCCTCTCGACCCTGTGGGTACTGGTACTCGGCGCTGCGATCAACATGACGATCGGCGTGATCCTGCTCTCGAGCTGAGGGCGACACTGCCGACCAACCGCCATGTCCCGCATATCCTTCCCCCGCCCTTCCATGCGACCCTTTGGGAACGTTTTCATGGAATGGAGGGATTCCACATGCTGTCTCGTTTGCATCGGCCCGCGCTGCTGGCCCTGATGATGTTCGCCGCCCCGCTGGGCAGCGCCTGGGCGCAGGCACCGGATGCGTTGAAGGTGATGTCGTTCAACGTACGCACGCCGGCCGATACCGACCCGGGCAAGCGCTGGGAAGACCGCCGCGATGCGATGGTCACGCTGATCCGCGAGCAGAAGCCCGAGGTGATCGGCACCCAGGAACTGGTGCAGAAACAGGGTGACTATCTGGTCGCGCACCTGCCCGGCTACACCCTGTTCGGCAGAGACCGCCGCGGCGGCAATGGCGACGAGCACATGGGCGTGCTGTACGACAGTTCGCGCCTGAAGGTGCTTGAATCAGGTGACTTCTGGCTCTCCGATACACCGGACGTGCCGGGCAGCATCACCTGGGGCAACCTGTTCCCGCGCATGGTGACCTGGGCGCTGTTCCAGCGGCAGGCCGACGGTCAGCGCTTCTATCTGTTCAATACCCACCTGCCCTACCGCGATGAGGATGAGCCGCGCCGCGTGCTCGGTGCCAAGCTGATCGTCTCCCGTCTGGCTGAACTGCCCAAGGACATCCCGGTGGTCGTTACCGGCGATTTCAACAGTGAGCCCGGCAGTGACACCTACAAGGCATTCACCGCTGCGTTGGGCGATGCTCGCACACTCGCCGGCAAGGTCGACGGCCCGCGCCTGACCTTCCATGACTTCACCGGCAAGCCCACGGTGGAGCTGGACTGGATCCTGGTGCGCGGCTTCAGCGTGGACAGCTTCAGCACGCTGGACCAGAAGCCCGGTGGCGTATTGCCGTCGGATCATTACCCGGTGCAGGCGGAACTCCGGTTCGCCGCGGGCACGACGACGGGCAAGTAAGGAAACGCGCGATGGGCGGTCAGAGCACCGTCCATCGGCTTCCTGGCCGTACGGCGGCCTGCGTTTTCACAGTGTCGATCACGGCTGCCGCTGATCGATCTGCTGCAGCAACCGATACAGGGCCTGATGCTGCTCACGTGCCTGACAGATCCGCGCGCCGATGGCAATGAACACACCGGTGGCGATCAGGCCGATCTCGAACAACCCTTCGGTCAGGCAACAGAATCCCATGACCACCGCAACGATCGCCACCACCAACAGCGCGATCACGCCACGGGAAAGCCCGGCGCCGGAACCAGGTCCCGGGTCGTGCAGATGCGCGCGGACAGGGCGCCAGTGATTGGGTTGCATGCGGGCCACTCCAGAAAACGACCCACGCTTTTAGCACCGTGCGCAGACACCGTGCAGAGGCAAAGCCGTCAACCGCGACGCACTGCGCAGCGGAAGTGACGGCTGTTGCTCATTCCTTCCCCGGGACGGCGCCCTCGCCGCCCCGAGACCCACGCGGCGGTCAGCGCTGCGTGACCGCCACCGGGATGTTGGCCGCATCCTGCTGCTGGCCCCAACCACCCAAAGCCTTGTAGACACCGACCACGCTGACGTTGACCGTGGATTCGGCCTCGGCGAGCGCGTCATCCGCCGCGAGCTGGGTGCGCTGTGCATCCAGCAGGGTCAGGAAGTCTTCCGAGCCCTCGCGGAAGCGGATCTGCGCCAGCTCCTCGGCGCGCCCTGCCGCCTGTGCCTGCTCGGCGACAATCGCCAGGCGGGCCTGCTGCTTGGCGTAACGCGTCAGCGCGTTCTCGGTGTCTTCCAGTGCCAGCAGCACGGCCTTTTCGTACTCGGCCGCAGCGCCGTCAGCCTGCGCCTTGCTCGCGCGCAGTCGGGCTTTCACCGTGCCGAAATCGAACGCGGCCCAGCTGATCGACGGGGTCACCGACCACGCCTTGTTGCTGCCGTTGACCAGGCCACTGGCATCGCCGGACAGGAAGCCGACGAAACCGCTCAGACTGATCCGCGGGAACAGGTCAGCCGTGGCCACGCCAACGCGCGCGGTCGCCGCAGCCAGCCGACGCTCGGCCACGCGCACATCGGCGCGCTGACGCAGCAGATCGGTGGTGTCACCGAGCGGCAACGCCTTGGCGTACGGCCGCATCTCGCGCGGCTGCAGCAGGCTGTCCAGTGCATCCGGGCGCTGGCCCAGCAGCACCGCCAAGCGATGACGCGACTGCACTTCGGCCACTTCCAGCAGCGGGATGTCGGCCTCGATCGCCTTCAGACGCGCGCGGCTGCTCTGCACATCCAGTTCGCTGCCGGCGCCCAGTTCCCACCGGGTTTCGGTGAGTTTCTGAGTGTCGCGCAGGTTGACCAGCGTGCGTTTTGCCACCGCGATGCGCTTCTGGGTACCACGCAGTTCGAAGTAGTTGCGGGCCACTTCGGCGGCGACGGTGACCTGTGCATCGGCGAGGTTGTCCTGCTCGGCGCCCAGGTCCGCGCGCGCTGCTTCGGCGGCACGGCGCTGGCGGCCGAACAGATCCAGTTCCCAGCCGGCATCGAAGCCGAGCTGATAACTTTCGCTGAAGACACGCTCGCCACCCACCGTTGCATCGGGCTGCTTGCGACGGTCGTAGCTGCCGCCGCTGGTCACATGGGGCAACTGGTCCAGGCGCTGCTCGACAAACACCGCGCGGGCCTCGCGCACGCGCGACATCGCGATGCGCAGGTCCAGGTTGGTGCCCAGTGCTTCATGTACCAGCTGCTCCAGCACCGGGTCGTCGAACTGGGCCCACCAGCTCGCCACCGGCGAGGTGGTGGTGAACACCGGCGCGGCGGCGCCCTGCAGGGTCACCGGCTCGGCCGGCGGCGCCTGGTAGTTGGGGCCGACGCTGACGCAGCCGGCCAGCAGCGCGCTGGTCACGGCCACGGTCAACAGGCGGATCACCATGGCAGCACCTCGCCGAGGTAGGTGAAGCTGCCGTTCGGGCCATCGGCATCGATCAGTGCCATACCGACGCTGGAACGCGCGCCTTCGCTGATCTCGATCTCACCCTCGCCACCGTTCATGTCGGTTTTGACGTAGCCCGGATGCACGGTGTTGACCTTGGTGGTGCTCTCGCGCAGCTCATAGGCCAGCTGCACGGTCCAGGCGTTCACCGCGCTCTTGGAGGCGTTGTAGGCCGGCACCGCGAAGCCGTAGATCGGCGAGCCCGGTTGGCTGTGCAGGGTCAGCGAGCCCAGGATGCTGGACACGTTGACGATGCGGCCGGCCGACGAGGCGTTGAGCAGCGGCAGGAACGCCTGGGTGACAGCGATCACCGCGAACACGTTGGTGTCGAAGGTATCGCGCCAGGTCTGCAGGGTCTGCGCCGAGGGGGCCAGCTTGATGTCGTCGAGCAGGATGCCGGCGTTGTTGACCAGGATGTCCAGACGGCCGTGACGCTCGGTCACGGTCTGCACGGCGGCGGCGATGCTGGCGGCATCACCGACGTCGAGCTGGATCGCTTCCACCGGCAGGCCCTCGGCCTGCAGCTTCAGCGCCTCGGCCACGGCGACGTCGCGCTTGCGCCCGGCCAGCAGCGTATGCACGCCGGCCTGGGCCAGCTGACGGACGGTTTCCAAGCCGATGCCGCGTGTGGCACCGGTGACCAGGGCGATCTTTTGGGTAGCGGTATTCATAGGAAAAACCTCGCGGGGGAAGGAATCAGTGGTGGATGGTCGGTTCGCCGTGGGTCACCAGCTGCCCGCCGCCATTACGGCTGACGAACTTGCGCAGGGCCACGTAGAACACCGGGGTCAGGAACAGGCCGAACAGGGTGACGCCCAACATGCCGGCGAACACCGTGATACCGGTCACCGAGCGGACTTCCGCACCGGCGCCATGCGAGATCACCAGCGGGATGGTGCCGGCGATGAACGCGATGGAGGTCATCACGATCGGGCGCAGACGCAGGCGGCACGCTTCCAGTGCAGCCTTCACGATGCCCTTGCCGCCCATTTCAAGTTCTCGGGCGAACTCGACGATCAGGATGGCGTTCTTGCATGCCAGGCCCATCAGCACCACCAGGCCGACCTGCACGAACACGTTGTTGTCACCGCCCGTCATCCATACGCCGAACAACGCAGACAGCAGGGTCATGGGGACAATCAGGATCACCGCCAGCGGCAGCGACCAGCTTTCATACAGCGCAGCCAGCACCAGGAACGCCAGCAGGATCGCTACCGGGAACACGATGAAGGCGGCCTTGCCCTGGGTGGCCTGCTGGTAGCTCAGGTCGGTCCACTCGGTCTGCATGCCCACCGGCAGCACCTGCCCGGCGATCTCGGTCAGCTTGGCCATGGCCTCGGCCGAGGACAGCATGCGCGGGTCGGCTTCGCCGGCCAGATCGGCCGCCGGGTAACCGTTGAAGCGCAGCACCGGATCCGGACCGTAGGTTTCCTTTACGGTGACCATCGAGCCGATCGGCACCATCTCGCCACGGTTGTTGCGGGTACGCAGGCGACCGATGTCTTCCACGCTGTCACGGAACTGGCCGTCGGCCTGGGCAATCACCTGCCAGGTACGACCGAACTGGTTGAAGTCGTTCACGTACGACGAGCCCAGGTAGGTCTGCAGGGTGTCGAACAACTCGGTCAGTTCCACGCCCTGGGCCTTGGCCTTGACGCGGTCCACTTCGGCATCCAGCTGCGGCACGTTGGCCTGGTAACTGGTGATCGGGAACGCCATGCCCGGCGTCTGCGCGACCGCGCCCTGCATCGTGCTCACCGCGGTCTGCAGTGCGCCGTAACCGAGGTTGCCGCGGTCCTGGATGAACATCTGATAGCCGTTGCCGTTGCCCAGACCGAGGATCGGCGGCGGCATCATCGAGAACGCGAAGCCCTCCTGCAGCCCGGCGATCTTGGCATTGATCTCGGCATTGATCTGCGCGGCGGTGCGGCCCTTGCGCTCACTGAACGGCTTGAGCGGAACGAACGCCACGCCGGTGTTGGGCGTATTGGTGAACTGCAGCGCGTTCAGACCCGGGAACTGGATCGTGTGCGCCACGCCATCGGTGTTGCGCGCGATCTCGGCGACCTTGGCCAGCATGGCGTCGGTCCGTGCGATCGAGGAGCCTTCCGGCAGCTTCACACCGGCGATCAGGTACAGCTTGTCCTGGGTCGGGATGAAGCCGGCCGGCACCGCCTTGAACATCAGACCGGTGGCCAGCAGCAGGCCCGCGTAGACCACGAATACCAGGCCACGGCGGCCCAGCAGGCGGCCGACCGAACCGTGGTACTTCTCCGAGCTGGTCTTGAAGAAGCGGTTGAACGGACGGAAGATCCAGCCGAACAGACGATCGATCAGACGGGTCAGGCCATCCTTCGGTGCACCGTGCGGCTTGAGCAGGCGCGCGGCCAGGGCCGGCGACAGGGTCAGCGAGTTGATCGCCGAGATCACGGTCGAGATCGCGATGGTGACGGCGAACTGCTTGTAGAACGCACCGGTCACGCCCGACAGGAACGCCATCGGCACGAACACCGCGCACAGCACCAGCGCGATCGCCACGATCGGGCCGGACACTTCACGCATCGCCTGGTGCGCCGCAGCCAGCGGGGTCAGGCCTTCTTCGATGTTGCGCTCGACGTTCTCCACCACCACGATCGCGTCATCGACCACGATGCCGATCGCCAGCACCAGCCCGAACAGGGTCAGGGTGTTGATCGAGAAGCCCAGCACGTACAGCGCCGCGAACGTACCCACGATGGACACCGGCACGGCGATCAACGGAATGATCGAGGCGCGCCAGGTCTGCAGGAACAGGATCACCACCAGCACCACCAGCGCGATCGCTTCGAGCAGCGTGGAGACCACAGCCTTGACCGAGTCACGCACGAAGATGGTGGTGTCGTACACCGCTTCGTACTTCACGCCGGCCGGGAACTGCTTGGTCAGCTCGTCCATCGTGTGGATGACCGAGTCACGGATCTCCAGCGCGTTGGCACCCGGGGCCTGGAAGATACCGATGCCGACCGCGTTCTTGCCGTCCAACTGCGAGCGCAGCGTGTAGTCACCGGCGCCCAGTTCCAGGCGGGCGACATCGGACAGGCGCACCACTTCACCGTCGTCACCGGCCTTGAGCACGATGTCGCGGAACTCCTGCTCGCTGCGCAGGCGACCCTGGGCGTTGATCAGGGTCAGGAAGTCGCTGCTCGGCATCGGTTCGGCGCCGAGCTGGCCGGCCGAGACCTGCACGTTCTGCTCGCGCATCGCACGCACCACATCGCTGGCGGTCAGGCCACGGGCGGCGATCTTGTCCGGGTCCAACCACGCACGCATCGCGTAGTCACCGCCGCCGAACATCTGCGCATCGCCGACGCCCTGCAGGCGTGCCAGCGAATCCTTGACGTGCAGGCGCGCGTAGTTGCGCAGGTACAGCGAGTCGTACTTGCCGTCCGGCGAGGTCAGGTGGACCACCATCAGGAAGGTCGGCGACTGCTTCTGGGTGGACACACCCTGGCGGCGCACGTCTTCAGGCAGGCGCGCCTGCGCCTGGGCCACACGGTTCTGCACCTTGACCGCGGCTTCATCCGGGTCGGTGCCCGGGCGGAAGGTCACGGTCATCTGCAGCACGCCGTCGGAGCCGGCGACGGACTTGATGTACATCATGTCCTCCACGCCGTTGATCGCTTCTTCCAGTGGCGTGGCCACGGTTTCAGCAATCACCTTGGGATTGGCGCCCGGGTACACCGTGCGCACCACCACCGAGGGCGGCACCACTTCGGGGTACTCGCTGATCGGCAGCATGGGAATCGCGATCAGGCCGGCGGCGAAGATCACGATCGACAGCACCGCCGCGAAGATCGGCCTGTCAATGAAAAAACGGGAAAAGTCCATGGGTGGATTCCTGGGTGTTCGCCGACACCGGCGTGCAGGACCCCTGCCGCTGTCGCGGACGACAGCGGAGACGGGCAGCCCCGCACGGGGCATCAGCGAGGGAAGATCAGTTCAGAGCGGCGGTGGCTTTCGGGGCGACGGTGCCGCCAGCCGGCTGCATCGCAACCGCCTTGGCCTGGACCGGCATGCCGGGCATGAAGACTTTCTGCACGCCGTCGATGATCACGCGGTCACCAGCCTTCAGGCCCTGCTCAACGATGCGCAGGCCGTCGGCCGTGCGGCCGAGTTGGATATCGCGGCGCTGTGCCTTGTTGTCCTTGTCGACCACGTAGACAAACTTGCGGTCCTGGTCGGTCAGCACGGCCTTGTCATCGATCAGCATGGCCTGGAACTGGCCGCTGCCGAGCAGCTGCACGCGGGCGAACAGGCCCGGGGTGAAGGCGCGGTCGGCATTGTCCAACAGCGCGCGGACCCGGATGGTGCCGGTGCTGCGGGTCACCTGGTTGTCCAGGAAGTCGACCTTGCCTTCGTGCGGGAAGCCCTCTTCACCGGACAGGCCGACCTTCACCGGCAGTTCGCTGTCGCGCTCGCTCGGGCGTTCACCCTTGCGCGCCATCTGGGCGTAACGCAGGAAGGTGCCTTCATCGGCATCGAAGTACACATGCACCTTGTCCAGCGAAACCAGCGTGGTCAGCACGCTGGCGCTGTCGCCGGCGGTAACCAGGTTGCCGGCGGTCACCATCGCGCGGCCGGCACGGCCGTTGATGGGTGCGCGCACCTGGGTGAACTCCATGTTCAAGCGGGCTGCATCGACGGCGGCCTGAGCAGCCTGCACCTGCGCCAGGGCCTGCTCGGACACGGCACGGCGCTGTTCCCAGGTCTCGGTGGAGATGGCCTGCTGGTCGGACAGGCGGCGGGCACGGTCGGCTTCGCTGCGGCTCACCTGGGCCTGGGTGCGGGCGCGGTTGAGTTCGGCCGTCGCGCGATCCAGTTCGGCGCGGTAGCTGCGGGCGTCGATGGTGAACAGCACATCGCCCTTCTTGACCTCCTGGCCTTCGACATAGTTGACCTTGTCGATGTAGCCGGAGACACGCGGGCGCAGTTCAACACTTTCGACCGCTTCAACGCGGCCACTGAAATCGTCCCACTGGCTGACCTGCTTGACCAGCACCGGGGCGGCACTGACCGAGGGCGGCGGCGGCATGCCGGCTTCTTCAGCGTGGCTGCCACTGCAGGCGGTCAGCACCGCGGCGGCAAGAATCGACACGCCGGCCAGGGCCAGCCGTCGGGTGAAACGGTGCGGGGTGGAAGAGGAAGAAGTCATGACATGCATCCGTACGTAGGGGTGGTGATACAGGGAAATCGAAGAGACGGGGCGACGTGGGGGCGTAGCCTGGGACCTGAACCTAGGTGAAGGTCAAGCGGTGCCGGCGGTGTTGCGCGACAGCGAGGGAGGCCAATCCAGATGCAGCAGTCCGCGCGGCAGTTCGGCGTCGCGCGCGTCGCAGCGGACGATGGCGCGGTTGTCGGCGCAGTTGTCGAGCAGGGAGACCACGCGGCGGCCGACCAGCAGTGCGCTCGGCCACTCGATGCAGGCATTGGCCGCGTTGGCCGGGGTACAGACCGGGTTGCACACTTCCAGCATCTGCGCGCGCACGCCCAGCGCCTGGGCTTCCTGGTGCAGCACCTGCGCGTACATGCGCGTGGTGGACATGGTGATGGACGACTCACCGTGACCGGCCCACGGCTTGAAGCCGGCCGGACCGCCCACGAGCACATAGCGACGCGTCTGTGCGCCACCGCGCAGCAACGGCAGCAGGTGCCGCCCGGCATGCACATGCGGCATCACATCGGCCTGCAGCGCCTGCAACAGGGCGTCGCCGCTGCGGTCGGTCACGCGGCCGCGGTTGTACGGCCCGCCCATCGCATCGACCACGGCGGCCAGCGTGCGCCGACGCCCGCCCAGGCGCTCGGCCACGGTGCGCGCCGAGCCGTCATCGCCCAACGAGCCGAGCAGCACTTCCAGCCCGGGCTCATCGGCGAACTGCTCCTGCAGCGCAGTCAGCCGCGCGGGATCGCGGCCGACCACCAGCACGGGGCTTCCGGCCTCCAGCAGCGCAGCCACGATGCCCTGGCCCACGCTGCCGGTGCCACCGAGCACCAGCACCTCGGGGGCCAATGTCCCATTCATGGGACTTTCACTCCCGTCGCCGGGATAATCCCAATCCGGCCCAGTCGGTCACCGCCACGGGCGCCAAGGCGAATGCTGCCACCACGCTGCATGTTGGCAGGCGGAGTGAACTCCCGGAAAGCCTTGCGGGACAGGGACCCCAAGCGGGGTTCCACGGTCAGCGCCAGGTCCAGCGGGGCGTTTGGGCCGCTACGCAGGCGGCCAAGAATGTTCCGCAACCACATGGTTGTCGTCCTTCATATCTGGAATGGCGCCAGATTAGTCCTCAAACTCCCCCTTGATTAGTCCGGATTTAGGGGAATAATCATCCCGTGCCCGGCACAATCATTTGCGGCACTCTCTCCTCCCCCGACCTTGGATCCCGTCATGGCCCACGATCTCAACGACACGCTGATCTTCGTCAAAGTGGTCGAGCAAGGCAGCTTCATTGCCGCCGCCACTGCACTGGGGCTGCCCAAGACGACGGTCAGCCGCAAAGTGCAGGAACTGGAAACGCGTCTTGGCGCACGCCTGCTGCACCGGACCACCCGCCGCCTCGGCCTTACCGAAGCGGGCTCGGTGTATCACGAGCACTGCCAGCGCATCGCGCGCGAACTGGAAGAAGCCGAAGGCGCGGTCAACCAGCTGCAGTCCGGCCCGCGTGGCTGGCTGCGCTTCACCGTGCCCTATTCGATCGGCATCACCTGGATCGCACCACTGCTCGGCCAGTTCCATGCGCAGTACCCGGAAATCCAGTTGGACATGCACCTGGGCAACGAGAAGCTCGACCTGATTGCCGGTGAAGCGGATCTGGCGCTGCGCGTGGGCACCCTGCCCGACTCCAACCTGGTCGCGCGCAAGCTGGGCAGCCTGCGCACGCAGGTGTTCGCCAGCCCGGCCTACATCGAACGCTACGGCGAGCCGCTGCATCCGGATGAGCTGCAGTTCCACCGCATCCTGGCCATGCGCAAAGCGCGCAACCTCAACAACAACCGCTTCTTCTGGCAGTTGGGCGAGAACGGGGGCGAGCTGCTCGATTTCCCGGTGAATCCGCTGCTGGTGGCCAATGATCCGTCCGCGTTGAACGGTGCACTGGTGTGCGGCGAAGGGTTGCTGTTGACCGGTGACGTGATGGCCAAGCCGTTCGTTGAATCGGGGATGGTGCGCCGCGTGCTGGCCGGCTGGACCGGGCCGGAAGTGGACTTCAACGCGGTGTTCGCCGGCGGCCGGCTGGTCTCGCCGAAGGTGCGCGCGTTCGTCGATTTCCTGGTCGAGAAGATGAACTTCGACGCCAACTACATGCTGGCCCAGTGCCCGGCCGCGAAGCTGGCCAAGCAGCAGCAGACCCAGGTTGAAACGGAGCTGCAGGCGGCCGGGAAGCGGATTCTGGAGACGGTGACCGCGGGGTAATGCTGTCGATGCTTCATCAGCGAAGTGCCGTATGAACGACAACGCCGCCCTTGGGCGGCGTTGTCGTTTGGGCGGTGCGGTCGTGTGGGTGTGCGAGCGGACGGAGTTGTTCCGGGCGTACCGGCCAGCGGCCGGTACCTACAAAAAATGCCGCCTGTAAGGGCGGCATTTTTGTGTTGCGAACCTGTGGCTCGCTACACGCAATAACAGCGCGCTGGCGCGCCGTTATTGCTGCAAGGGAATCACACGGATCTCGACGCGGCGGTTCTGCGCGCGGCCGGCATCGGTGTTGTTGTCGGCAATCGGGTAGGCCTTGCCGGCACCCAGGGTCTCAATGCGGGCGCGCTGCACACCCTGGCCGGCCAGGTAGGCGGCGACGGAGTCGGCGCGTTCCTTGGACAGGCGGTTGTTGACCGCGTCGCTGCCGATGCTGTCGGTGTGGCCGACCACTTCGATGATGGTCTGGTTGTACTCGGCCAGCGTGCTGGCCACGCCGTTGAGCGAACCGTAGAACTGCGGCTTCAGCGTGGACTTGCCGAAATCGAAGGTGATGCCGTCCGGCAGGTTCAGGACCAGGTTGTCGCCATTACGGGAGACGTCGATACCGGTGTTGGCGGTACGTTCGCGCAGCGCGCGTTCCTGGCGGTCCTGGTACTGGCCCACGGCCGCGCCGCTGAGTGCGCCGATACCAGCACCGATCATGGCGTGCTGGCGGCGCTCGGTGGCACTGTTGCCGCTGAGCAGGCCGGCAGCGACGCCGACGGCGGTGCCGATCAGGGCATTGCGGCCGGTACGGTTCTGCTGTTCGACGGGGTTGCCGTACTGGTCACTCTGGACGTACGAGCCGCCGGTGGCGCAGGCCGTCAGGGCGGCAGCGGTCATCAGGGCCAGGGCCACGTTGCGGGTTGCAGGTCGAATCATGAGGTTTCTCCTTGGTTACCGGACGCCGCCGGCGTGCGGGGCGTGAAGAGCATAAACAGCCCAACGCGATGCCGGCATGATGAATGTCACGCCCGGCAGCTCCCTGTTCAGGTAAACGGTTACGGCGAAAGCGACTTTTACGGTGCGCCGGTCACGCCCCGCCGGTATGCCGATACGCTGCCAACGCGGCATCCCGGCCCTCGCTCAGATCCACCAGTGGCAATGCCGGGTAGCCCGGCGCGAGCTCGGCCAGCAGCTGCGGCGATTGCCACGGTGCGAAGCGTGCCTTCACGGGTAGTGCACCCAGTTCGGGTACCCAGCGCGTGATGTAGCACGCCTGCGGATCGAACTTCTGCGACTGCGTCACCGGATTGAAGATCCGGAAGTAAGGCGCTGCGTCCGCCCCCGTGCCGGCAACCCACTGCCACCCCATGGTGTTGTTGGCCAGATCCGCGTCGACCAGGGTGTCCCAGAACCAGCGCGCACCTTCGCGCCAATGCTGGCGCATGTGCTTGCACAGGTAGCTGGCGACGATCATGCGCACGCGGTTGTGCATGTAGCCGGTGGCCCACAGCTCGCGCATCCCCGCATCCACGATCGGGATGCCGGTACGGCCCTGCTGCCACGCACGCAGCGCGTCGGCATCGGGCTTGGCCCAGTCGAACTGATCGAAGCGCGGGTTGAGGTTGTGATCCGGGGTCTGCGGGAAGTGATGCAGCAGGTGATACGAAAACTCGCGCCAGCCCAACTCGCGGATGTAGCCGTCGATGTCGGCATCGCGACTGGCGCTGCGCTCGCCCTGCAGACGACGCGCGATCTGCCACGGGGCAATCTCGCCGAAATGCAGATGCGGCGACAGCAGCGAGGTGCCCACACGGTCCGGCAGATCACGCTGCTCGCGATAACCGTTGAGCGCCCCATCGATGAAGACGGTCAGCGCCTCGTGCGCGCCCGCCTCGCCCGGTTGCCAATGGTCCCAGAACTGTCGATCCCACGGAATCGACGGTGCCAGGCCAAGCGTGTCGAGACTCTCGCCGCTGGCGCTGTGCGCGGGCAGCCGCTCGGGCAAGCAGGTCGGGGCCGGCAACTGCAGACGGGTCAGCGCATTGCGCCAGAATGGAGTGAACACCTTGTACGGCCCGCCCTGCTGGGTCGCTACGTCCCACGGTTCGAACATCAGGCTGCCGTTGTGGCTTTCGGCGTCGATACCCTGCTCGCGCAGTTCCCGCTTGATCTTCGCGTCGCGGGGCTGCGTGGCCGGCTCGTACTTGCGGTTCCAGTACACCGCGACCGCACCGGTCTGCTCGATCAGCTGCTGCAACTGTGCCTGGCTGTCGCCTTGGCGGAGCACCAGCGACGAGCCGCGCGCACGGAGGTCCGTGTCGAGCGCGGCCAACGAGCGATGCAGCCAGGTGTTCGACGCGCCACCGTGCGCCCAGTCGCCTTCTTCGTGTGGCGCGTGGATGTAGACCGGCACCGGCACATGGCCGGCAGCCAGAGCGGCCTGCAGGGCCGGGTTGTCCTGCAACCGCAGGTCACGGCGAAACCACACCAACGCTACCGACACGAGACTACCCCGGAAGATTCGAAGGGCAATGATAGCCAGTGCAGGTGAAGGAGAGGCAGCGATGGCGCGTGAATGGCCCGCACTGTTCCACATCGCCACGCTTGACCTCAATCACGCTTGAGGTTCTATCGTGGCATCACCGTGCTGCTTGCCGGCACCGCCCCCACCTGCTCTTCCGGAGATATCCATGGCCTACACCCTCCCAGCCCTGCCCTACGCCTACGACGCACTCGAACCGCACTTTGATGCGCGCACGATGGAGATCCATCATGCCAAGCACCACCAGGCCTACATCACCAACCTCAATGCCGCGCTCGCCGATGCCGGCATCGAGAGCACCGACATCGATGCGCTGATCGCCGATATCGGGTCCCTGCCCGAGGGATTGCGCAACGCCGTCCGTAACAACGGCGGCGGACATGCCAACCACAGCCTGTTCTGGACGGTGCTGACCCCCAACAGCGGCCAGCCGGACAGCACCGTTGCTGCCACCATCGAGCGCGATCTCGGCGGCTACGCCGCGTTCAAGGAGGCTTTCACCAAGGCCGCTCAGACCCGTTTCGGCAGTGGCTGGGCATGGTTGACGTTGAGCCGTGATGGCAAGTTGCTGGTGGAGAGCAGCCCGAACCAGGACAACCCGTTGATGGGCGAGTTCGCCGGCCTCTCCGGCGGTACCCCGATCCTCGGGCTGGATGTGTGGGAACACGCCTACTACCTCAACTACCAGAACCGCCGCCCGGACTACATCGCCGCCTTCTTCGAACTGATCGACTGGACCGAAGTGGCGCGCCGTTACCAGGCCGCCGGCGGGCGTTGATGGGCGCCGGTACTGCACGGTAGAGACAGCGATGGATATCCCCGCACTGCAACGTCTGCTAGAGCGTGGTCGCGACAGCGCCCTGCTCCGCTTCGGCCTGGGCAAGGCCCTGCTCGACGAGGGCGACACCGCGGAGGCAGTCATCCACCTGCAGCGCTGTGTGGCGCAGGATCCGGGCTACTCGGCGGGCTGGAAATGGTTGGGCAAAGCGCATCTGGCCGCCGGCGACATCGACGCGGCGGCACAGGCTTGGCACCAAGGCAGTACCGTCGCCGAGACCAACGGCGACAAGCAGGCGGCCAAGGAGATGGCCGTGTTCCTGCGGCGACTTCAGAAGGCGAATGCGAGCCGGGTGTGATCGCCCGGGATGGCACGTGGCTGATCAGTCGCCCTTCGCGCGCCGCTGCTGCGCGTCGAAGCGCTGCATCGAGGCACGGATCAGCGCCTTGGCCTCGGCGGCATTGCCCCAGCCGTTGAGCTGGACCGGATTGCGGCCGACCGGCAGGTCCTTGTAGACGCGGAAGAAGGCTTCGATGCGCTGCCGTTCGATCAGCGGCAGGTCATCCAGATCGCGGATGGTGGCGTAGGTGGGATCGATCTTGTCGGTCGGCACACCGATGACCTTTTCATCCTGCTCGCCGTCATCGACCATCTTCAGGTAGCCGATCGGACGGAACCGCACGATCACGCCAGGATGCAGCGGCTCGCGGGTCAACACCAGTGCGTCCAGCGGATCGTTGTCGCCGGCCAGGGTGCGCGGCATCGAGCCGTAGTTGGCCGGGTATGCCACCGGCATCGACTGGAAGCGGTCCACATGGACCAGACCGTCTTCCTTGATCTCGTATTTGGTGACGCTGCCGGCCGGGATCTCCACGGCCAGATGCACTTCGTCCGGCGCGTTCTTCGGCTGCGCGGCGAGAAAGGGGTGCAGGACGGCATTGCCGGCCACGCTGGCACCGGCGAGCAGCAGCAGCGAGGTGGCCAAGGCGGCCCGCGCGATGGAACGGCGATGGATCATCTCGATCTCCACAGAAGGCCGGGCGCGCCGCAGCGGCCCGGCCGGTCGGTCATTCCCAGCAACGGTCGGCGCGGCCCTTCAGGGTCTGGGCGCGCGTGCAGTCACGGGGGGCGATGCGTCCCTGCGTCAGTTCGGTTTTCTGTTTGCGGCCATCGGTGCCGCGTGTCAACTCGAAGCCGTCGTACAGGCGGCCGGTGACGGTGCGCGCCTCGTAACGCAGGTGGCTCGGATCGATCTTCAACACCTGGAACAGCTGCGTGTCCTCACCCACCGGGGCCATGGTGGCACGGGCTTCATCCGAAAGCCGGTACTGCTTCGGCCCGGCCACGGTGACCACGAACTGCGGCGTCGCGCCCTGCCCTTCGCCACGGCGACCGTAGGTGTGGTCGTGGCCCTGCAGGACCAGATCGACCTGGTGGCGGCGCACCACGGGCAGCAGCACATCGCGCAGCTCGGTGTTCTCACGGCCTTCGCGCGGGGAGTAGAACGGCTGGTGCAGCAGCACGATGCTCCACGGGTGCGGATTGTCGGCCAGCACCGTGTCCAGCCAGGCGGCCTGCGCCTTGGCGGTGCCGAGATCGAGCGCGGAGGTGCCGTCGAGCACGGCGATGCGCACGCCCTGGTAGTCGAACCAGTAGGTGCTGGTATCCGCGGCGTCCACACCATTACGCGGCAGCGCGAACGTCACCGGCCAATGACGGCCGAGCACGCGACGCTCCTGCGGGGTGTCTTCGAACTCCTCGAAGTACTCGTGGTTGCCGATCGCCGGGGCCACGGCGGTCTCCTGCGGCAGCCAGCCGGCAGCGGCGAACCACTCGCCCCACTCGCTGTCGTCCTGCCCGTCGCCGCCGCTGACCAGGTCACCGGCGAACAGGCTCACGCGCGCGTCCGGGGCGGCCTTGATGCCGGCGCGCATCACCCGCGAGACGTGGCTGAGGTTCTTGTTCTGGGTATCGCCGAAATACAACAACGTGAGCGGCTGCTCGGCACGGCCGGCGGTGCGCAGCTGGTTCCAGGCACTCCAGGTGTTCTGACCCTGCACGCGCCACAGGTACAGCGTGTCCGGCTGCAGGCCGATGATGTCGGCACGGTGATGATGGGACGCGCCCAGTTCGGTGGTCAGCGCCTGCGTGGTGGCGGTGATGCGGGTGGGCGTCCCCACATCCGGCGAATCACCGGCCAGTACCCATTCCAGCACCGGCGCCTTGACCGAGGTGTCGGTCCGCCACGCAACCGAGAAACCGCGGGCAGCGTCCTGCGCCGGCGAAGCGACCAGGCGATCCGGGAAGCCGGTCGCCGCGTAGTGACGGCTGCCGGCCGGCACCTGGGTGTTGGGCTCGGCACCGGTCTCGGCGTCCTTCTTTGCCAAGGCGCTGCCACTGCACAGCAGCAGCGCCATCGTCAGCGCGGTCAGGGCGGCAGGAACGCGGCTCACGCACCACACTCCAGCGGCAGCGACAACTGCTTGGCGATGCTCGCCCAGTCGAAGGCCACCACGCCCTGGTCATCGTGCACGGCATAGAGCGCGCCATGCGGGAAGCGCGCGGACGGTGTCTGCGTCGACCAGATGCCGTCGGTGTTGGCCACCGTATTGCCTTGGAATGCACCGACATGTTTCAGGCTGTGCCGGTCGAACAGATGGAACACGCTGCGCTGCTTACCCTGCTCGGTGGTGATCCACCAGCCATCCTTGCCACAGGTGCGCAGCATCACGCCCTCGGCCTGGGCCTGGAAGGCATCGCGGCCGAACGTGGTGCCGCTGAAGCGGCCTTCCAGCGTGTAAACCTTGAACTCGCTGGCATAGGTTTCGTCTTCTTCCGCGATCAGCAGGCGATCGTTGGCCGGGTCGCCCCAGATCGATTCGACCACGCGCAGCGCGCCGGCCTCGGTGGTGTCACCGAAACTGGCCGTCAACGTAGCCTGCGCCTTGCCGCCCTGCACGGTGAGCGCGTAACGGCGCACGCGCTTGTCCAGCTCGGCCAGCGGCGGCAGCACGTCGTTGCCCTGCGCATCTTCGCCCGCATCGTAGGAATCGGTGACGTACACGTCGTAGCCATTGCCCTGCCTGTTCACCCACAGCCCGTACGGCTTGCGCAGATCGTCGGCGCCGAACACGCCCAGCGGGGTGAAGTCCGGCAGCTGCAGCACCTGCACGCGGTGGTTGTCGCGCTCCACGATCAGCACCAGGTCATCGACCACGGCGATGCCGTTGGGGCGGTCGAACTGGCCCGGGGCAGTGCCGAGGCTGCCGACGTCACGCAGCTTTGCGCCAGTCTGCCCGTCGTAGACCACCAGCTTGTCGGTGGCCTTGGCGGTGGCGATCAACCAGACCTGGCCGTCGGGCGTGGTCCAGCTGGCCGGCGAGTCGATGTTGTCGTCCGGGGTCATCGGGGTCAGGAACGCCTCGGCGACGGTGGCCACATCACGTGCCGTGGAGGCGTCAGTGCCGGTCGGTGCGACCACCGGGGCCGGCGCCGCTGCGTCGGGCGCGGCCGTCGGCCTGCAGGCGGTCAGCAGCGCCAGCGCGAGCAGGCTAAGACCATGGGACGCGCGCATCACAGGGCCACCTTCAGGCCAAGGGCGTAGGTGCGGCCATATTCCTCGTTCTGCAGGGTGCGCGAGCGCACGCCCTGGTACAGCTCCAGCGGCTTGTCGAGCAGGTTCTGCGCTTCGAAGTAGACGCTGACGTTCGAGGTGATCTTGTAGTCCATGCTGAAATCGAGCTGGGTGTTGGGCGCCACATAGATGTCATAGGCGCGGCTGTCGCCGAGTGAATCCAGGTACTCGCTGCGGTAGACCGCGGCCACGCGGGTGCTGAAGCCGGCCTTTTCATAGCCGATGTGCGCGCTGTACACGTGTTTGGAGGCGCGCGGCAGCATGAAGTCGTCGCGCTCGCGGCCAGCCACGCCGGGTTCGAAATCGGTATCCAGCCAGGTACCGCTGGCACCCACCAGCAGGCCATCCCAGCCGGCCGGCAGGAAGGCGAGCTGCTGCTGCCAGTTGAACTCGGCGCCCTTGACCGTGGCCTTGTTGCCGTTGATCACCCGGGTGACCTCGAAGTCCGGATACGCCGGATCGTTGTTGCTCACCGTGTTGACGATGTAGCCGTCGATCGACTTGTGGAACACGCCCAGCGAGACGATGCCGGTGCTGCCGATGTACTTCTCGAGCGAGAGGTCGATGTTCCTGGATTCATACGGATCCAGCTGCGGATTGCCGATCCGGACTTCCTCGTCACCCCGGCTCAGGCCGACACGCGGCGCCACATCGCCGAACGACGGGCGCGAGACGGTCTTGTTGGCGGCCGCACGCAGCACCCAGTCATCCCCCGCGTCGTAACGCAGGTGCAAGCCGGGCAGCACATTGGTGTAGCTGCGGCTCACGCTCAACGGGGTGACCGTGAAGCTGCGGCCGTTACCGGCCACCTCGACGCTGTTGCCGGTGGCGCTGAACTGGGTGTTCTCCACGCGGACACCGCCGATGATGCGCAGCGCGCCGACATCCCAGGTGCCCATCGCATAGCTGGCGAAGATGTCTTCGCTGGCGGTGTAGTCCTCTTCCAGCGAGGTCAGCGCATTGCCGCCGGTATCCTGCGGGCGGGCGCTGTACTGACCACCAGACTGCGCCCAGTAGCGGCGCATCGCATCCGAGCTCATGCCCTGGCCGAGGCTGCCGCCGCGGTGATCGGGGGTGGAGGTGGTCCAGTCCGACAACGCCACGTCCGGGCCGACGCGCAGTTCGCGCTCATCGACATTGACGTCGCGGTCGCGCCAGCGGCCGAGCAGGCCGAACTTGATGCTGGAGGCATCGCCATCGAAGCGCACGTTGATCTGCGCACTGCGTTCGCTGTCGTTGACCTGCTTGGGCGACACCACGAAACGATCGAAATCGTAGTTGCCGTTGTCCATCCACTGCGCGCTGTTCAGGCTGTAGCGCGGGATGCCACTGTTCTGATCGACGCTGGCGCCGAGGTCATCGCCGTTGTACTCGAAGCGCGCCTCCATCTCATCGTTGACGCGCTCTTCGGTACGCGTGTAACCGACCTTGTAATCGACCACCGCATTGGTCAGGCGGTTCTCGCCGCCGGCGCTGGTGGTGAAGGTGTTTTCTTTCTTGGTGCGGTAGCGCATGCGCTTCTGGATCGCATCGGCCGGCAGGTCATCGACGCGGTACTGGTTGCTGCCCAGCGCGGTGACGTCACCATCGCCGAAGTTGAAGATGGTGCGCTGGCGGGTTTCGGCATCGTCGAACTGGCTGTACAGCGTGCGCAGGTAATAACGATTGTCTTCATCCGGGTGCCAATCCAGATTGAGGTTCGCACCGATGCGCTTGCGCTCGATCTCGTACTTGCGCTGCTGCAGGCTGGTGGCGAACAGGTCGTCCTCGGCACCGCCATCGAACGTGTCGTACTCCACTTCGGTGTTGTCCGATTCGAACTTGCGGTTCTGGTAGTTCACCCCCAGCGCCACGCCGAAGGTATCGGCGAACACTTCGCTGTAGTTGATCGCGGCCTTCGGGCTGGTGTTGCCGGAGAGCTGCTGGTGACTGGCTTCGATCTTGCCGCGCAGGTTGCGGCCTTCGCGGTCGAACGCCGAGGCGGACTCGACCAGGATCGCACCGCCGATGGCGTCACCCGGCATATCCGGAGTGGGCGACTTGACCACGCGCAGGCGCTCGGTCGAGTCGGAGGGAATCACGTCCAGCGGGGCCGCGCGGCTGGAGTCTTCCGGGGTACCAATCGCGATGCCATCGACGCTGACGCTGTTGAGATTGGCATCCAGGCCACGGATGACCACGAAGCGCCCCTCACCCTGGTCACGGGTAACGCTGACGCCGGGCAGGCGCTGCAGCGATTCCGCCACGTTCTGGTCCGGGTAGACGCCCATGGCATCGGAGGACACCGCATCTTCAATCGCATCGCTGCTGCGCTTGAGGTCGACCGCGCGGGTCTGCGACTCCAGCTGCGGGCGGACTTCGACCCGGTCCAGATCGATCGCGGCGGCACTGGCTGCGGCGCTGCCGGCCACCGTGCCGCCATCGGGCGTATCGGCGGCATGGGCCGACGGGGTGATCACCGCCAGCAACGAAAGGCTGATCGCCAGGCCCAACGGACGCTTCTTCTGCACTGCCTTCCCCAATCTGTGTAAAGAATGGGTCAGCACGGTATGTCCGGGAGGTTGCATGGGGATGACACCGGGGACATCGAAGGTCGGTGCCGGCGTCGGCTTTTGGCTTCGGTGGGGTGTTGCGGCACACTATCGGCCTCTCCTTTGCCAGTTATTCCCCCCATGAAAATCGTCGAAGTGCGCCATCCGCTGGTGCAGCACAAGATCGGCCTGATGCGCGATGCGTCCCTGAGCACCAAGGACTTTCGCGAGCTGGCCAACGAGCTCGGTGGGCTGCTGGCGTACGAGGCCACCGCCGATCTGGAGACCGAGGCCCACACCATGGCCGGCTGGGCCGGCCCGGTGACGGTGCAGCGCATTGCCGGTGCCAAGATCACCGTGGTGCCGATCCTGCGCGCCGGCCTGGGCATGCTCAGTGGCGTGCTGTCGCTGATCCCCGCCGCGCGCGTCAGCGTGGTCGGCCTGCAGCGCGATGAGGAAACCCTGCAACCGGTGCCCTATTTCGAGCGCCTGACCGGCCGCCTAGAAGAGCGCGATGCGCTGATCCTGGACCCGATGCTGGCCACCGGTGGCACCCTGATCGCCACCATCGACATGCTCAAGCGCGCTGGCGCACGCCGGATCAAGGGCATCTTCCTGGTCGCCGCACCGGAAGGCATCGCCGCCGTGCAGGCGGTGCATCCGGACGTGGAGATCTTCACTGCGGCCATCGATGCCCAGCTCAATGAGAAGGGCTACATCCTGCCGGGCCTGGGCGACGCCGGCGACCGGATTTTCGGGACCCGCGTGGTCGGTTGATTCCATCGTTCTGACCGGCGGCCCTCAACGGCCGTCGGTGCTTCACATGGCCTGGTCATGCCCGGGCGTCGCACCGGCTGCATGTCCGGTAGCGTGGGACACCGTGGGGAGCCGTGCCGACCAACGGTCGGCACCTACCGGTGCGGTTGCGCAGGCGGCAGTGCCGGGCGGTGCGCGGCCGGGCCAACCCTGGCGTTACGCCAGCGCGCGCGCCTTCAGTTCGCCCTGTTCGTGCACGGTGCCGAAGCGGCCCTTTTCATCGCGTGACACCTGCGCCAGCGCGCACTGCGGGTCGTGGGTGAAAAACAGATGGACGTTGCGGGCCAGTTTGTCTTCCAGAAAGCTGCGCTTCTCGTCGATCAGCAGTTCGGCATTGCGGTCGTAACCCATGGTGATCGGCACATGCACCCACGAGCGGCCCGGGATCAGGTCCGCGCAGAACACCACGCCACCCCGCGTCTGGCCGTCCACTGTTTCCGGCCCGATGATCTCGGCCAGCATCAGGCCCGGGGTATGCCCGTCGCTGAAGCTGAAACGCACACTGTCACCCAGGGTGGTTGAGTACGGGCCGTCGACGATTTCCAGCCGCCCACTCGCCTCCAGCAGGCCGGGAAGCTCCGGAATGAAACTGGCCCGGTCGCGCGGGTGCGGATGCAGCGCACGCGCCCAGTGTTCGGCACCGACCAGGAAGGTTGCATTCGGGAACAACAGTTCCGGCGAGCGCCCTTCGCTCCACGGTGCCAGCAGGCCGCCGGCATGATCGAAGTGCAGGTGGCTCAGCACCACCACGTCGATGTCTTCGTGCTCGAACCCCGCCTCGCGCAGGGATTCGATCAGCACGTGGCTGGGTTCCTGCACGCCGTAACGGTCCCGCAGTTTCGGCTCGAAGAACGCGCCGATACCGGTTTCGAACAGCACCGTCTTGCCGGCCAGGGGGCTGGCAAGCAATGCACGGCACGCCAGTTCGATCCGATTGAGATCGTCCGGCGCCGCCCATTTTTCCCAGACCGCGCGCGGCGCATTGCCGAACATCGCGCCGCCGTCGAGTTTCTGGGAGTTACCGCGGATGGACCATAGTTTCATTCGCAAATTATCCGGCGGCGCACGTTAAATATTCGCTAGCCGTCGCCCATGAAAAAACCCCGCCACTGGGACGGGGTTTCTCGTTACTGCGATCAATCAATGCGCTTGGCTGACCGCGGCGCTGCCGACCGGGTTGCGCGGGTCGCTGCCACCGCTGAGGACATTGCTGCGGCGGTCCCATTCCACCGTCTGCAGGTTGCCCCAGACATGGCTGGAGCCGCGACCGCCCGCGGCGGTGTCGCCGGGCAGATCGATCTTGTGGCCCATCGCCTGCAGCTGTTTGATGGTATCCGTATCGAAGGTGCCGTCCTCGGCCTCGATCCGGTCGGGCAGCCACTGGTGGTGGTAGCGCGGCAACGCGGCGACCTGCTGGGCGGTCAGGCCATCGTCGTAGCCGAGGATGCCCAGCAGCACCATGGTGATGATGCGGCTGCCACCGGGCGTGCCGAGCACCACGACCTTGTCGGCGGACTCCATGAACGTCGGGGTCATCGAGCTAAGCATGCGCTTACCCGGCTTCGGCGCATTGGCCGCATAGCCCATCACGCCGAAGGCATTGGGCGTGCCCGGCTTCAGCGCGAAATCGTCCATTTCGTTGTTCAGCAGCACGCCGGTACCCGACGGAATCAGGCCCGAGCCGTACAGCAGGTTCACGGTCTGGGTGGCGCCGACGCGGTTGCCTTCGCGGTCGATGATCGAGAAATGCGTGGTCTCGTCATCTTCCAGCGGCGTCGGGTTGCCTGACAGCAGGTCGCTCGGGGTCGCCTTCTCCGGATGGATGGTGGCGCGCAGGCCCTGCGCGTAATCCTTGCTGGTCAGCACTTTCTGCGGGATATCCACGAAGTCCGGATCCCCCAGGAAGAAGGTGCGGTCGCGGTAGGCACGGCGCATCGCTTCCACTACCAAGTGGGTGCGGTGGGCCTGGTCCATCGACTTCAGGTCCCAGCCTTCCAGGATCTGCAGCATGGCCGCCAGCGCGATGCCGCCGGAGGACGGCGGAGAGGCGGTGGTGATGGTCCAGTCGCGGTACTTGAAGGCGATCGGCTCGCGCAGCTTGACCCGGTAGCCGGCCAATTCCTCCGCGGTCCACTGGCCGCCGGCCTGCTTCACGCCCTTGAGCAGCAGCTTGCCGGTCTCGCCACGGTAGAAGCCATCGAAGCCCTGGTCGGCCAGGCGCTCCATGGTCCTGGCTAATTCCGGCTGGCGAAACACGTCGCCTTCGGCGATCGGCTTGCCGTTGCGCTCATACACCTCGCGGGTGCCAGGGTAGCGCTGCATCACCTCACGCCGGGACTGATAGCCCTTGGCCATGCGTGCGTACACCGGGAAGCCCTCGCGCGCGATGCGCATGGCCGGTTCCAGCGAGGTCTTCAGCGGCAGCTTGCCGTGCTTGGAGGACAGCTCCACCAGTGCTGCCGGCAGGCCCGGGATACCGGCCGACCAGGCACCATTGACCGAACGGTCGCGGTCCAGCTCGCCCTTCTTGTCCAGGAAGGCTTCGGGGGTGGCGGACTGCGGCGCGGTTTCGCGCGCGTCCAGCATCACATCCTTGCCGGTGGCCGCATCGTGCAGCAGGAAGAAACCGCCGCCGCCAAGGCCGGAACTGATCGGCTCGACCACGGCCAGCGTGGCCGAAACCGCGACGGCCGCATCGAACGCGTTGCCGCCCTTGGCCAGGATTTCCATGCCGGCTTCGGTGGCCAGGTGATGGCCACTGGCGACGGCGGCACCGTCAGGATGTTTGGCCAGGGCCGCCTGCGCGGGTTCCGCGGCCCAGGCACCCGGGGCCACCAGCAGGACAAGCAGCAACCAGCGACGCGACAGCGTTCTCATTTGGGCACAAACTCCGTGACATACAATTCGGGATGATCGCGCTGCAGCCCATGCAATTTGGCCAGCAGAGCGTCCTGGGTTTCCGGAATGTCCGGATCGGGATCGATGCATTCGACCGGGCAGACGACCACGCACTGGGGTTCGTCGAAATGCCCCACGCACTCGGTGCAGCGGGCCGGATCGATCACGTAGATGGTTTCACCCATCGAGATGGCCTGATTGGGACAGGCCGGCTCACAGACGTCGCAATTGACGCAGAGCTCATTGATTTTCAGCGACATGGCGTTACTCCACGCCCGCGCCGGCGGATGAGAACCGGCCCACGCGGGCGCGCGGGCCGGTCATCGGTGACGCCCCTGCGGGCGCCACCCGGGCCGCGCACGAGGCGCAGCCGCCACTGCACGGGTTACTTGGCTTCGACGAAGATGTACTCGGCGCCGGTCGGCTGGATGATCGACTGGACACGGGCGTTGTCGGCAGCCTTGCCGATGAACACCACGCGCACACCCTTCATCGAATCCGGCGAGACGTCCTTGAACACGGCCTGGATCATGTCGGCCATCTTGGCCGAGGCCGAGGAACCGAAGGCCAGCATGTTGCCCGGCTGCACCCCACGGCCCACGGCCTGGGTGGCGCTCTCGACCTGACGCTCATACTTGGCCGCGAATTCCGGATCCGATTCCGGGGCGAGGTAGTACAGGTACGGGCTGTTGCTGATGTTGCCCATGTTCTGCACGGCCACGGCCTGCAGGTACTTCTTCCAGCCGGCATCGTCATCGGCAGCCGGGGCGACCAGCGCCTGCTGGGCTTCGACGACCGGCGCGGCCTCTTCCTTCTTGCAGGCGGTAAAGGCCAGCGCGAACGACGCGATCAACATGGCACGCATGGTGTTGTTCATGGAATTCCTCCCTTGGTGATTCTTGGTATGTATGGGTCTTGCAGGTACTACGCTTGGGCCGACTTCGCTTCACGGACCTTGCGCAGCGCCTCAAGCACAGCGGACGGCACAAAGCCGGACACGTCGCCGCCCAGACGGGCGATCTCGCGGACCAGCGAAGACGAAATGAAGCTGTGTTGCTCGGCCGGGGTCAGAAACAGGGTCTCGACCTCCGGGATCAGATGGCGGTTCATGCTCGCCATCTGGAATTCGTATTCGAAATCGGACACCGCGCGCAGGCCGCGCAGCAGGATGCCGCCCTGTACCGAGCGCACGAAATGCGCCAGCAGGGTATCGAAACCACGCACTTCCACGTTGCGGTTGTGGCCCAGCGCATCGCGAGCCAGCTGCACGCGCTGCTCCAGCGGCAGGGTCGGCCCCTTGGACGGGCTCTGCGCCACGCCCACCACCACCTTCTCGAACAGGGGTGCAGCGCGGTTCACCAGATCGATGTGACCGTTGGTGATCGGATCGAAGGTGCCCGGGTAGACAGCAATGCGGCGGTTGGCCACGGTCATACGTCAGCTACGCGTGTTGGTCTGGTGAAAGTGTAGCAGTGGCGCGCCGATACAGGGCAAAACGGACCTCCCGGGTGCCCCCCTCACGGTGCAGCAGCCACGGCGCGGGCATCTTCGGCGCCTGATCGGCCGGGGACTCCACGTACAGCCAGGCATCGGCGGCCAGATGCGACGGCAGCCCGGCGATCACGGCCTCCCACAGCCCATCGGCGAACGGCGGATCGATGAACACGATATCCGCCAGCGCCCCGGCCGGCTGCCGCAGCCACTGCAGCGCATCGGCCTGCACCACCGCGATCTGGTCCTGCGCCCCCAGCTTGGCGACCGACTCACGCAGCTGCCGGGACAACGCCACATCCCGCTCCACCAGCGTCGCCTGCGCCGCCCCCCGCGACACCGCCTCCAGCCCCAGCGCCCCGCTCCCGGCGAACAGATCCAGCACCCGCGCCCCGCCCAGCCGCGGCATCAGCCAATTGAACAGCGTCTCGCGCACCCGGTCACTGCTGGGCCGCAGCCCCGGTGACAGCGGCACCGGCAGCTTCGTATTGCGCCACTTGCCCCCGATGATCCGCACCTGGCCCACGGCGCCCGCCGGCTGCCGCGGCTTCATGCGTGGCTCCGGGGACAGATGGAAGCGGGATGGGCGAACGGGCGTAAGAGAGTCATGGGCACGGATGGCAGGCGGTTCAGGACGACATTCTAGGTTGTAGCGGTAAGAGCCGCCTCGTCCTCGGACCAAATCATGTGCCGGGGCAACGACGTCCATGTACCGCACGGATCCAACCGCACCACACGCGCCCCCTGACAGGAGGGTGGCGGGTACGGGGGGCCGGGACCGTTGGGCAGCATGGATGCTTGCCCACGAGGCCCCATGGAGGGGTTCACGCCGCGTCCCGGCACCCCGTACCCGCCGCCCTCCCCACGCAGACAGACAGGCGCCGTGCTGGAGGTGGCGGCCTTGAATTCGGGACAATCCACCCCTACCCCTTGAGCCAGCCGCCGCGCCGGGCGCGGCAATGCCCCAAGGAGCAACACGACCCATGACCGTGCAGACCCAAAAAGAAACCCTGGGCTTCCAGACCGAAGTCAAACAGCTGCTGCAGCTGATGATCCACTCGCTGTACTCCAACAAGGAAATCTTCCTTCGCGAGCTCATCTCCAACGCCGCCGACGCCTCGGACAAACTGCGCTTCGAAGCGCTGACCCAGCCGGTCCTGCTCGAGAACGACGGCGACCTGCGCATCCGCGTCAGCTTCGACGCCACCGCCAACACCCTGACCATCGACGACAACGGCATCGGCATGAGCCGTGACGAGGCGATCGCGCACCTGGGCACCATCGCCAAGTCCGGCACCGGCGACTTCCTGCGCCAGCTCTCCGGTGACCAGAAGAAGGACTCGCAGCTGATCGGCCAGTTCGGCGTCGGCTTCTACAGCGCCTTCATCGTCGCCGACCAGGTCGATGTCTATTCCCGTCGTGCCGGCCTGCCCGCCAGCGAGGGCGTGCACTGGTCTTCGCGCGGCGAAGGCGAGTTCGACGTGGAAAGCATCGACAAGCCCGAGCGCGGCACCCGCATCGTGCTGCACCTGAAGGACGACCAGCGCGACTTCGCCGATGGCTGGCGTCTGCGCGGCATCATCAAGAAGTACTCCGACCACATCGGCCTGCCGATCCAGATGGTCAAGGAACACCACGGCGAAGACGCCCCGGCCGAGATCGAATGGGAGACCGTCAACCGTGCCAGCGCCCTGTGGACGCGCCCGCGCAACGAGATCACCGACGCCGAGTACCAGGAGTTCTACAAGCACGCCGCGCACGATCACCAGGACCCGCTGGCGTGGAGCCACAACAAGGTGGAAGGCAAGCTCGAGTACACCTCGCTGCTGTACGTCCCCGGCCATGCGCCGTTCGATCTGTACCACCGCGACGCACCCAAGGGCCTGAAGTTGTACGTGCAGCGCGTCTTCGTGATGGACCAGGCCGAGCAGTTCCTGCCGCTGTACCTGCGTTTCATCAAGGGCGTGGTGGATTCCAACGATCTGTCGTTGAACGTCTCGCGCGAAATCCTGCAGTCCGGCCCGGTCATCGATTCGATGAAGTCTGCGCTGACCAAGCGCTCGCTGGACATGCTGGAAAAGCTGGCCAAGGACCAGCCGGAGATCTATGCCGGCTTCTGGAAGCAGTTCGGCCAGGTGCTCAAGGAAGGACCGGCCGAAGACTTCAACAACCGCGAAAAGATCGCCGGCCTGCTGCGCTTCGCCTCGACCCATGATGCCAGTAGCGAGCCCAGCGTCTCGCTGGCCGATTACGTGGGCCGCATGATCGAGGGCCAGGACAAGATCTACTTCCTGACCGGCGACAGCCACACCCAGGTCAAGGACAGCCCGCACCTGGAAGTCTTCCGCAAGAAGGGCATCGAAGTGCTGCTGCTCACCGACCGCATCGACGAATGGCTGATGGGGTACCTGACCGAATTCGACGGCAAGTCGTTCGTCGATGTCGCGCGTGGCGATCTGGACCTGGGCGCGCTGGAAAGCGCCGAAGACAAGCAGGCGCAGGAAGCCGTCGCCAAGGACAAGCAGGCGCTGGTGGACCGCATCAAGTCCGCGCTGGGTGAGGACGTTGCCGATGTGCGCGTCTCGCACCGCCTGACCGATTCCCCGGCGATCCTGGCGATCGGCGAGCAGGACCTGGGCCTGCAGATGCGCCAGATCCTGGAAGCCAGTGGGCAGAAGGTGCCGGACAGCAAGCCGGTGTTCGAGTTCAACCCGGCCCATCCGCTGATCGGCAAGCTGGACCAGGAAGGCGATGCCGCGCGCTTCGACGACCTGAGCCGCGTGCTGTTCGATCAGGCCGCGCTGGCCGCGGGCGACACGCTGAAGGACCCGGCCGCGTATGTGCGCCGGCTCAACAAGCTGCTGCTGGAGCTGTCGGCGTAAGTCGTGCTGCCCATGGGTGCCGGCCACGGGTCGGCGCCCACCGCGGTTGATGATGCATGGCGCCGCGCGGCGGTCAGCGCGCGCGCTTGGCTCAGGCCCAGCGGTCGAGCAAGGTGCCCAGCATCTCGTCCTGACGCCGGACCACGGTTGCGTTGGCGGCAAACGCCAGCGCAGCCTGCTTGGCCGTGAGCATATCCGCGATCGGCGCGTTGGCATCGTCGGGGGCGGCGACCACGGTGGCGGTGACACCGCCGCCTGCCGTTGCGGCCTGCGCCACACCCAGGCGTGTGGAATCAGCCACCGGCAATCGTGCCACGTTGGAGGCGGCCGCCTGTACGCCCAGCGAGGCGGCACGCATGCCGGCGCTGGCAATGGACATCACGCTCATCGTTCACCGTTTCCCGTTTCGCCGTCCCGGCCGCGCCCGCATGGCGCAGCCCTTCACAACCGGTAACGGCCGCATCGGCCATTACTTGAGTCCCGCCCCACCGCACCTGCACGCCCATGGGCATTCGGGGCGCAGTGGTAGCATAGCCCTCTGATTTCAGCGTCTTTTGCCAATGCTCAGCTTCTTCCGTCGCAAAAAGCCCCAGGACGCCCCGCAAGAGGCGGCCAAGACCCAGCATTACTCCGCCGAGGAGCTGGCTGCCGCGTTCCCGCAGGCCAAGACCGAGCCTGCTGCACCGCCGGCGCCTGCGCCTGCGCCTGCGCCGCTGCCGCCCGTGGTGGAAACGCCTGTTCCCGCTGCCGCGCCGGTAGAGCGGGTGATCGCGCCGACACCGGTGGTTCCCGCTCCGGTCATTCCTGCGCCCGTGGTGGCTGCACCTGTGGTGCCTGCTCCGGTGACCCCGGCGCCAGCAGCCCCTGCACCTGCGGTGGCCGCGCCAATTGTTCAGGAGCCTGTCGGCCCCGTCCCGACGGTAGCTGCACCGGCTCAAGAGCCGCCGCTGGAGGCCCGTGTCGCGCCCGCCACGCCCACCCCGATTCCGGCCGCTCCTGTGAGCAACCCGGCGCCGGCCGTCATTGCGCCGTCGGTTGTTCCAGCTCCAATCGCTCCCGCTGCCCCGGTTGCCCCGGTCGCCCCCACCATCGTCACCGAGCGCCCGTCCTCCCAGGACATGGCCCCCGCCGCCGCCGGCAAGAGCGGCTGGCGCGAGCGTCTGCGCAACAGCGTGATCGCCCGCAGCTTCGGCGGTCTGTTCTCGCGCAATCCCAAGCTTGATGACGACCTGCTCGACGAACTGGAAACCGCCCTGATCACCGCCGATGTCGGCGTCGGCGCGACCACCGCGCTGGTCGAAGGCCTGCGCAAGCGCATGAAGGCGCGCGAGTTCACCGATGCCAACGCGCTGCTCACCGCGCTGCGCGCCGAGCTGATCGCGATCCTGCAGCCGGTGGCCAAGCCGCTGGTGATCGACCGCACCGCCAAGCCCTTCGTGGTGCTCACCGTCGGCGTCAACGGCGTCGGCAAGACCACCACCATCGGCAAACTGGCCAAGCGCTTCAAGGACGACGGCCACAGCCTGATGCTGGCCGCGGGCGATACCTTCCGCGCCGCTGCCGTCGCGCAGCTGCAGGCGTGGGGCGAGCGCAACGGCGTGGCCGTGGTCGCGCAGGGCCAGAACGCCGATGCGGCCTCGGTCGCCTTCGATGCACTGCAGGCCGGCAAGGCCCGCGGTACCGAGGTACTGATCGCCGATACCGCAGGCCGCCTGCATACCCAGGCCGGCCTGATGAACGAGCTCGGCAAGATCCGCCGCGTGCTTGGCAAGA
Source organism: Stenotrophomonas sp. TWI819 (assembly GCF_039673075.1). NCBI lineage: Bacteria > Pseudomonadati > Pseudomonadota > Gammaproteobacteria > Lysobacterales > Lysobacteraceae > Stenotrophomonas > Stenotrophomonas sp. TWI819. Next base: position 118,516 of record NZ_JBDJKY010000003.1, read on the forward strand.
TCGACGCCAATGCGCCGCATGAAGTGCTGATGGTCATCGATGGCACCACCGGCCAGAACGCGCTCTCGCAGCTGCGCCAGTTCCATGCCGCGGTCAATGTGACCGGCCTGGTGGTGACCAAGCTGGACGGCACCGCCAAGGGCGGCGTGGTGTTCGCGCTGGCGCGTGAGTTCGGCATTCCGATCCGCTTCTGCGGCATCGGCGAGCGCCCGGAAGACCTGCGCGTGTTCGATCCGGAAGCCTTTGTCGACGCACTGCTGCCGGAAGCACTCGGCGCCTGAGCCGATGCAGCCACGCATGGCGTGGCACCCGCCCTCCTCCGGAACCTGCATGACCCGCCAGCCTCCCGCCAGCGCCACGTTGCCGACCGACGATGTCTTCGTCGCGCGGCTGCTGCACTGGTTCGATGACCACGGCCGGCATGACCTGCCGTGGCAGCACCCGCGCTCGCCGTACCGGGTGTGGCTGTCGGAAATCATGCTGCAGCAGACCCAGGTCAGCACGGTCATCCCGTACTTCTTGAAGTTCCTCGCGGCGTTCCCGACCCTGCCCGACCTGGCCGCGGCCAGCAATGATGCGGTCATGGCGCAGTGGGCGGGATTGGGGTACTACGCCCGTGCACGCAACCTGCATGCCGCCGCGCAGCGCTGCGTGGACCTGCATGGCGGCGAGCTGCCGCGCGATTTCGATGCATTGCATGCGCTGCCGGGCATCGGCCGCAGCACCGCGGGCGCGATCCTCAGCCAGGCCTGGAATGATCGGTTCGCAATCCTGGATGGCAACGTCAAACGCGTGCTGACGCGCTACCACGGCATCGAGGGCTTCCCCGGCCTGCCGGTGATCGAAAAGCAGCTGTGGGCGGTAGCCGAAGCACACGCCGAGCATGTGCCTGACACGCGCATGGTCGATTACACCCAGGCGCAGATGGACCTCGGCGCCAGTGTCTGCAGCCGCAGCAAGCCTGCCTGCGTGATCTGTCCGCTGCAGGCCACCTGCGTCGCCCGTCGCGAGGGGCGTACCGATCAGCTGCCGACGCCCAAACCGGGCAAGACCCTGCCCGAGCGCGAGGCGGTCGCGCTGCTGCTGCGCGATGCGCACGGCGGGGTGCTGCTGCAGAAGCGGCCGGACACCGGCATCTGGGCGCAGCTGTGGACCCTGCCCCAGGCCGACAGCGGGATCGCGTTGCAGGAGTGGTTCGACGCGCACATCGACGGCTCGCTGGACGATGCCGAGCCGCTGCCGGTGCTGGAGCACACCTTCAGCCACTACCGGCTGCATCTACAGGTGTTGGTGACCGCGGTACAGGGCCTTCGCAACGAGCACGCGGGCCTGCGCTGGGTCGCTCCCGAGGAATTGGCCACGCTGGGCCTACCCGCACCGATCCGCAAGTTGCTGGAGACCGGTGCACCGCCCGCTCAGCCCAAGCGCCGTACAATGCGGCGCGCAGCAACATCCCAAGACATCGAGTAACGCTATGCCCCGCACCGTTTTCTGCCAGTACGAACAACGCGACGCCGAAGGCCTGGACTTCGTGCCCTACCCCGGCGAACTGGGCCAGCGCATCTTCAACCACATCGGCAAGCCGGCGTGGGCCGCTTGGCTGGCGCACCAGACCATGTTGATCAACGAAAACCGGCTGTCGCCGCGCGATCCCAAGCACCGCGCGTTCCTGGAAGAGGAGCTGGTGAAGTACTTGTTCAGTGGTGGCGCGGAGAAGCCGGCCGGGTTCGTACCGGAGGCCTGATCGCCTGTGATACCGACCAACGGTCGGTATCTACCGCGAGGATGTGGCGACCGTGAGGTCGTAGCGACAGCGAGGATGCGGCGATCGGCAGATCGCGGTGCCATCGTAGATATGCCTTGGCCGGCCAGCGGCCGGCACTACGGGGTTGGCGCCTGCTGGCTTTCTTCACGCTCCTGCAGCTGCGCCTGCCGCAGCGCCTGTTCCGAGCTGCGCAGGGCCTTGGTGTCCAGCTTGCGGATGCTGCTGATGAAGCACGGCATGTTGATGGGACCAGGCGTAGCGTCCCGCACCAGGACCTTGTCGAAGCGCGCCGAGACCCGACTGACCCGACTGGTCAGCCCAATCGCCGCAGCGTACTCCAGCCCCTGGCACGGACCAGCCAGCTCCAGCAGATAGCCTTCGCTCGGGCGTGTCCACACCGCCAGCGCGCTATCGCCCAGCTCGGTCCAGCCGGACAGTGAGCCGTACAGCGGCATGTCCTGCTGCGGCGGCCCGGCGTGGGCGCGGTAAAGATCGAGCTTCTGCGCGGTGGACAACCGGCCGGTACTGGCACACGCGGCCAGGCCGAGGCACAGGGCCGCGATGGCAAGGGTCTGCTTCATGACGCCTCCTGCTGGGGACTGTGCGGCGATCATGCGCCGCCCGGCGTGGCCCCGGCGAGAGGACCCCGCCGGGTGTTCAGCGATCAGGCGGGCAGCGACGCCCGCTCAGACCTCGCTGTGCGCGAGGCTGTGCAGCCGCCCTTCGCGCAGCTCCAGCACGCGGTCCAGCTTGCGTGCCAGCGAGCGGTCATGGGTCACCAGCACCAGGCTGGTGTGGTGCGCGCGGTTGAGCTCAAGCATCAGCTCGAACACGGTCGCGGCAGTCTTGTCGTCCAGGTTGCCGGTCGGCTCATCACCGAGCACGCAGGCCGGGCGGTTGACCAAGGCGCGGGCTACGGCCGCACGCTGGCGCTCACCGCCTGACAGCTCGCCCGGCTTGTGGTCCAGGCGATGGCCCAGGCCGACCGATTCCAGCAGCGCCTGCGCACGGGTGCGCGCGTCGACCACTTCTTCGCCACCGAGCAGCACCGGCATCATCACGTTTTCCAGCGCGGTGAATTCGGGCAGCAGGTGATGGAACTGGTACACGAAGCCGAGCGCGCGGTTGCGCAGCTGGCCGCGCTGGCTGTCGGACAGGCCGGACATGCGCTGGCCGGCCACGTAGACCTCGCCCGCCGTCGGCGTATCCAGCCCACCGAGCAAGTGCAGCAGGGTGCTCTTGCCGGCGCCGGAGGCGCCGATGATGGCCACGGTCTCGCCGGCCGCTACGCGCAGGTCCAGCCCGTTGAACACGGGGGTCTGCATGCGGCCTTCGGCATAGGTCTTGGCCAGGGCTTCGGCGCGGATGACTTCCTGGCCCAGGGTGAGTGCTTCATTCATAACGCAGGGCCTCCGCCGGCTGGGTACGTGCCGCGCGCCAGGCGGGATACAGGGTGGCAAGGAAGCTCATGACCAGCGCCACGGCGGTGATCACGATGATGTCCGGGGTCTGCATGTCGGTCGGCAGGCCGGTGATGTAGTACACGTCCTCCGGCAGCAGCTTGACGTTGAACAGCGTCTCGATCGCGCCGAGGATGCGCTCCAGGTTCAAGGTCAGGGTGATGCCACCGATCACGCCGAGCACGGTGCCGAAGATGCCGATCAACGAGCCCTGCACCATGAACACCTGCATGACGCCGCCCGGGGTCAGGCCCAGGGTGCGCAGGATCGCGATGTCGGCCTGCTTGTCGGTGACCAGCATCACCTGCGAGGAGACCAGGTTGAACGCGCCCATGGCGATGATCAGCGAGAGCAGGATGCCCATCACCACCTTCTCCATGCGCAGCGAGTGATACAGGTTCGCGTTCTGCTGGGTCCAGTCGCTGACCCGGTAGGCACCGGTCAGGTTGTGGGCCAGATCGACGCCGACATCCAGCGCCTTGTCCATGTCATGCAGTTTCAGGCGCACGCCGGTGACGCCATCGATGCGCAGTACTTTTTCCAGATCGGCCATGTTGGCGTAGGCCACGCCACGGTCGACCTCGTTGTAACCGGCTTCGAAGATGCCACTCACGGTGAAGCGTTTCATGCGCGGGATCGCGCCGATCGGCGTGCCCTGCACTTCGGCCAACGTGACCAGCACGGTATCGCCGACGCCGACACCTAGGTAGATCGCCAGTTCCTGGCCGACCAGCAGGTTGTAGCTGCCCGCGGTCAGGCTGTCGAAGCTGCCTTTCTTGACCTTCTGGTTGATCACCGAGACGTTCGGCTCCAGCGCCGGGTCGATGCCCTGCACGATGGCGCCCTGCACGCGGGGGCCGCTGAGCATGGCCTGGATTTCGATGTACGGCGCCGCGCCGGCAACCCGCGGATCCTTCTTGGCCACCTCCACCGCATGCGCCCAATCGGCCATCGGGGCGCCGTCGGTGGTGATGGTGGTATGCGCGGTCATCTGCAGCAGGCGATCACGGATCTCCTTCTGGAAACCGCTCATGACCGCCAGCGTGGTGATCAGCACGGTCACGCCCAGGGCAATGCCGAGGATCGAGGCCATGGAGATGAAGGAGATGAAGCCGTTGCGGCGTTTGGCGCGCAGGTAACGCAGGCCAATCGAGACAGGTATGGGTTTGAACATGCAGGTACGCCGGACAATTCGGGCTATGGTGCCACTGCAGGGGGTGAACGGGAAATGCAGTGTGCCCGGACGGCTAGTCGCAGTTCACGTGCCTGCGCCGGCGGAAGGGTATCGGGCCAGAACAGGCGCCAATGGCGGCGGCCCTCCCGGCGCCACCCCAGCTGCACCAGCGGGCCGCGGCGCCGCATCTGCAGCGCCTCCACCGGCTCGCCATCCACCTGCGCCGGGTCCTCGTCCGCGGGGATCACGAAGACGCAGCCCGGGCGGCGCGCATATCGCCACGCCTCCCACCAGGTGCCGGCCATCGCCACCATGCCCAGCGCCACGCCCCACGGCGCGGGCAGATCGGTCGCCCACAATGCCCAGGGCATCACCGCGCCCATGGCGATCAGCGCGCGGCACTGCCAGCGCGAGGGAGACCACTCACGCTGGAAGGGCGCGGATCCGGGCGATGAGGGCGGCGGGCGCGGCATGCGGGCACTCCTCGTAACCCATGAACCAGCGCCACAACTTATCGTCCTCGCTCTCGAGCAGGAACAGGAAAACCTCGCGCTCGTCTGTCGGTGCCTGCAGCCAGCAACGGTCCAGGTAACGGCCGAACAGCTGGTCCAGCTCGCGCATGCCGCGGCGGCAACGCCAGCGCAGCTTTTTCAGTTCGGTTGCTTCGTCCATTTTCTGCGTTTCCAGATAAGGCAAAGCCACGCATGGCGTGGCTCTACCGTTTCGATCATTTTCTGCAGGACCCCGCATGGCGCGGCCCCACAGTTTCAACCCTTTGTTGCAGGACCACGCATGGCGTGGCGCTGCAGGACACCTCTGGATCAGGCGCGACGCGCCATCATCAGCTTCTTGATCTCGGCAATCGCCAGCGCCGGGTTCAAGCCCTTCGGGCAGGTCCGCGAGCAGTTCATGATGGTGTGGCAGCGGTACAGCTTGAACGGGTCTTCCAGCTCGTCCAGGCGCGCACCGGTGTCTTCATCGCGCGAGTCGATGATCCAGCGGTAGGCCTGCAGCAGGATGGCCGGGCCCAGGTAACGCTCGCCGTTCCACCAGTAGCTCGGGCAGCTGGTCGAGCAGCAGGCGCACAGGATGCACTCGTACAGGCCATCGAGCTTCTTGCGGTCTTCCGGCGACTGCAGGCGCTCGCGATCCGGCGGCGGCGGGGTCTGGGTACGGATCCACGGCTTGATCGAGGCGTACTGCGCGTAGAAGTGGGTCAGGTCCGGCACCAGATCCTTGACCACGCTCATGTGCGGCAGCGGGTAGATCGGCACTTCGGCCTTGCCGCAATCGGCAATCGCGCGGGTGCAGGCCAGCGTGTTGGTGCCGTCGATGTTCATCGCGCACGAACCGCAGATGCCCTCGCGGCACGAACGACGGAAGGTCAGGGTCGGATCGATCTCGTTCTTGATCTTGATCAGCGCGTCCAGGACCATCGGGCCGCAGGCGTCCAGATCGATCTCATACGTATCGGTGCGCGGATTGCTGTCGTCGTCGGGACTCCAGCGGTAGATCTTGAAGGTGCGGGTGTTCTTCGCACCGGTCTGGGCGGGGAAGTGCTTGCCCTTTCCGATCTTGGAATTCTTGGGGAGGGAAAACTCGGCCATGGCTGTTCTCGTTGGCTCAGGCGGCTCGCGCTGCAACGCAGGCGCGGGTAGCACGGAAGATGAGGAAGTCGACACCACCGGCCCGCGGCGCACGCACCACCCCACCCGTGCGGGAGGTGGCGGTGGCGAGCGCTGCGTGGACGGAGGTCATGCCGCAGGTCTCTTAGTAAACGCGCGGCTTGGGCGGGACGACGTCCACGTCCTTGCTCAGCGTGTACATGTGGACCGGACGGTAGTCGAACTCGCACTTGCCGTTCTCGTCGACGTTGACCAGCGTGTGCTTCTGCCAGTTGACGTCGTCGCGGTCCGGGAAGTCCTCATGCGCATGCGCGCCGCGGCTTTCCTTGCGCTGTTCGGCCGAGTTGATCGTCGCCACCGCGTTGAGCAGCAGGTTGTTCAACTCGTAGGTTTCGATCAGGTCCGAGTTCCATACCAGCGAACGGTCGGACACCTTGACGTCCTGGAAGGAGTCGAAGATCTCGGCCATCTTGGTGCAGCCCTCTTCCAGCGTCTTGCTGGTACGGAACACCGCCGCGTCGTTCTGCATGGTGCGCTGCATGCGATCGCGGATGACCGAGGTCGGGGTGTCGCCGTTGGCATAACGCAGCTTGTCGAGCAGGCCCAGGGCCTTGTCGCAGGCATCGGACGGCAGGGTCTTGTGCGGTGCGCCGGACTTGATGGTGTCGGCGCAGCGGTTGGCCACCGCACGGCCGAACACGACCAGATCCAGCAGCGAGTTCGAGCCCAGGCGGTTGGCGCCGTGCACGGACACGCAGGCCGCTTCGCCGATGGCGTACAGGCCCGGCACGACCGCATCGGGGTTGTCGCCGACCTTGCGCACGACTTCGCCGTGGTAGTTGGTCGGGATGCCGCCCATGTTGTAGTGCACGGTCGGGATGACCGGGATCGGCTGCTTGTGCACGTCCACGCCGGCGAAGATGCGGGCGCTTTCCGCGATGCCCGGCAGCTTGTCGTCGATGACGCCCGGGCCGAGGTGGGTCAGGTCGAGCAGGATGTGATCCTTGTGCTCGCCGACGCCGCGGCCTTCGCGGATCTCGATGGTCATCGAACGCGACACCACGTCGCGCGAGGCCAGATCCTTGTAGTGCGGTGCATAGCGCTCCATGAAGCGCTCGCCGTTGCTGTTGCGCAGGATGCCGCCTTCGCCACGCACGCCTTCGGTGATCAGGCAGCCCGCGCCGTAGATACCGGTCGGGTGGAACTGCACGAACTCCATGTCCTGCATCGGCAGGCCGGCACGCATGACCAGACCGCCGCCGTCGCCGGTGCAGGTGTGGGCCGAGGTGGCGCTGAAGTAGGCGCGGCCGTAGCCGCCGGTGGCCAGCACCACGCCATGGGCGCGGAACAGGTGCAGCGAGCCGTCGGCCATGTCCAGCGCGAGCACGCCGCGGCAGACGCCTTCGTCATCGAAGATCAGGTCGAGGGCGAAGTACTCGATCATGAAGCGCGCGTTGTGCGCCAGCGACTGCTGGTACAGCGTGTGCAGCATGGCGTGGCCGGTACGGTCGGCGGCGGCGCAGGTGCGCTGCGCGGACGGGCCTTCGCCGTACTTGGTGGTCATGCCGCCGAACGGGCGCTGGTAGATCTTGCCTTCTTCGGTACGGCTGAACGGCACACCGTAGTGTTCCAGTTCGATGATGGCCGGAATCGCTTCGCGGCACATGTACTCGATGGCGTCCTGGTCACCCAGCCAATCCGAGCCCTTGATGGTGTCGAAGAAGTGGTAGCGCCAGTCGTCTTCGCCCATGTTGCCCAGCGCGGCGGAAATACCGCCCTGCGCGGCCACGGTGTGCGAACGGGTCGGGAAGACCTTGGTCAGGCAGACCGTCTGCAGGCCCTTGGCGGCAAGACCGAACGTAGCGCGCAGGCCAGCACCGCCTGCGCCGACCACGACCATGTCGTACTTGTGTTCCGTAATCTTGTAAGCGGACATCTAATCTGGATTCCTGTCTTGGTGCCTGGACTCAGGCAACGCCGAGCGTAATGCGGGCGACCGCAAACACACTGACGATCGCGCCGAGCACGGCGATGAACTTCACCGTCGTCTGCAGCGCCAGGGCCAGCAGCGAATTGTGGATGTAGTCTTCCAGCACGACCTGCAGGCCGAGCTGGGCATGCCAGAACATCGCGACCAGGAAGCCGACCAGCAGCACCGCATTCCACGGCTTGGACACCGCGTCGGTGGCGGTCACGTAATCGGCGCCGATCAGGCTCAGCACGAACACCAGGAACCAGATGGTCAGGCCGACCAGCGCGGTGGCGGTCAGGCGCTGCATCACGAAGTGTTCGGTGCCGGTCTTGGCGGCGCCCAGGCCACGCACGTTCTTCAGCGGGGTACGGTACTTGTTCATGCGGCCGCTCCCATGAAGACATAGGCCCAGATCAGGGCGGTGATCACCAGGCTGGCGAAGACCGAGACCCAGCTGCTGCGCACGAAGGCGGGAATGGAGAAGCCGATCGCGAAGTCCTGCACTATATGGCGGATGCCATTGCACAGGTGGTAGGCGAAGGACCAGGTCCAGGCGAACAGGAAGAGCTTGCCGTACCAGCTACCGGCGTGGCCGGTGAAGCAGTTCCAGGATTCAGGACCCATCATCAGGGCGAGCAGGCCGCCGGCAATGATCAGGGCTCCAACAGACAGAAAGATGCCGGTCGCTCGATGCAGGATCGAGGTGGCCATCTGAATCTGCCAGCGATACACCTGAAGGTGCGGGGAAAGGGGACGTTCTCTGGCGGCCATTCGCTGGGCTCGTTATCTCGGCTGGGCGGCGCAATGCCGCGTTGGCTCAATGCTGATCAAAAATCGATGCAGCGTCCGTTTTTTTCCCAATCTCCGTACCGCACCGGATCAAGTCCGCCGCGGCCGCCGATTTCCAAAGGCACTACCGGCGTCTCGGGGAGCGGTTGCTCCTCCGGTACCAGCGTGCCTTCAGCTTCAGAATCTGGAGTGGGGGTTGTTTGGCCTATCATGGGTGTTCTCGCAACGCACAAATTTTAGACCCCGTTCACGTGCCTGACAACCTGCCCTCCGATTTCGCCGGCTTTTCGCGCCTCCCCGGTCACCAGCTGCTCAGTCTCAGCGGTGCCGATGCGGCCGCCTTCGCCCATGCCCAGTTTTCCAGCGACGTCACCGCCCTGCCCCTGCGGCATTGGCAGTGGAGCGCCTGGCTGACGGCCAAGGGCCGCACCATTGCTGTGTTCCAGCTGTTGCGGCTGGAGGAGGAGCGCATCGTGCTGGTGCTCGCCGATGGCGACGCCGATGCGATTGCGTCGCAGTTGCAGCGTTTCGTGTTCCGCCGGAAGGTCCGGATCGAGCTGCGAAACGATCTGGCGGTGGTAGCAAGCTTCACCGCGCCGGAATCGGCCTGCGGGGCCGCGATTGCGCAACTTGCCGGCGAAAACCTCGAACTGGACCTGGGCAGCGATGCGCTTCCGCGCAGCCTGCGGATCGGTGCGGCCGATGCCGTGGCCGCTGCGGCCGACAGCGCGGATATCGCGCTCGCCTGGCGCCAGTCCGACCTGCGCTACGGCCTGCCGCGCCTGGATGCCGATCAGCGCGAGCAGTGGACGCCGCAGCAGCTCGGGCTGGACCGCCTGAACGGGTACAGCGTCAAGAAGGGCTGCTACCCGGGCCAGGAAATCGTGGCCCGCACCCATTTCCTCGGCAAGGCCAAGCGCGCCCTGCAGCTGCTGCGGGTCGTGGAGGGCACGACCAGCGGCACGCAGGTGCACCAGAACGCGGCGGCGATCGGCACGGTGGCCTCGGTGGCCGGTGACCTCGCCCTGGCCGTGCTGCCGCTGGAGATCGCGCCGGAGCCGTTGTCGGTCGGCGGGGTGGAAGCCGCCCACCTGCCGTTGCTGGACGGTCTGGCGCGGTAAGCATCGCGGTCACGACCAGCGGTGCGACCTGCCGCCCGGGTAGGCGCCGACCGTTGGTCGGCGAACCCCGTCACCCGTCCGCGCCTTACGCGTCGTTCAAGCGCTCGCCGGTGTCTGCGTCGAAGAAGTGCAGACCCTGCGGCTGGATCGCCACCCGGATCGGCTCACCGACGGACGGCAACGCCTGCGGCGCCACGCGCATCACCAACGGCTGGCCGCCACTGGTCATGTTGACGAAGATCTCGTTGCCGACCGGCTCGATGCCGTCGATCATCGCCTCGAACGCGGTCGCATCACCGGCAGCGGCAGGCTGCAGATGCTCCGGGCGCACGCCCACGGCAATCGCCTTGCCGACCCAGTCCTGCGCGATACGCGCCTGGCCCAGCGGCGCGGTCAGCGCCGTGTCCTGCACCGCAAACCCGTTCCCGGTGCGCTGCAGAGTGCCACGCAGCACGTTCATCGCCGGGCTGCCGAGGAAGCCGGCCACGAACAGGTTGGCCGGACGGTCGTACAGCGCCATCGGGGTATCGATCTGCTGGATGACGCCATCCTTGAGCACCACGATGCGCTGGCCCAGGGTCATGGCTTCGACCTGGTCGTGCGTCACGTAGATCATGGTGGTGCCCAGCTTGCGGTGCAGCTGCGCGATTTCCGTGCGCACGCTGTGGCGCAGCTTGGCATCCAGGTTGGACAGCGGCTCATCGAGCAGGAACACCGCCGGCTCACGCACCAGGGCGCGCCCCAGCGCAACGCGCTGACGCTGGCCACCGGACATCGCCTTGGGCAGCTTGTCGAGCATGTCGGTCAGGCCCAGCGTTTCGGCCGCCTCGCTGACCCGCTTGCTGATCGTCGCCTTGTCGTGGCCGCGCAGCTTCAGACCGAACGCCAGGTTCTCGGCCACGGTCATGTGCGGGTACAGCGCGTAGCTCTGGAACACCATCGCGATGTCGCGATCCTTGGGCGCCACGTCGTTGACCACGCGGTCGCCGATCGTCAGCGTGCCGCCACTGATCTCTTCCAGCCCGGCCACCATGCGCAGCAGTGTGGACTTGCCACACCCCGACGGCCCCACCAGCACCATCAACTCACCATCGGCCACTTCGAAGGTTGCGCCCTGCACGGCCACCTGACCGTTGTCATAGACCTTGCGAACGCCCTGCAGCTGCACTTTTGCCATATCACCATTCCAGTCCGCCCGGTCTCCGGGCTGTTATGCGGAACTGCCTTCGGCCCTCCCGATGGCAGGTCGATGGCGTGGTGCCGCATGACGGCGACCACTGCAATCGAATACAGTCTGCGCATTCTGCCATGTAAACGTTTTCACGTGGCACTATCCGATGGTCGGCCGTGACCTGATTGCCGGGGAGGATGCGAAATCTCTCCCGACACCGGGTCGGCAGGCCATCATGTCGGGCAGACAAGCTACCCCGCCCGACCCCCGAGAACATAGACGAGAAGCGATTGACAACGATGTCACCCGGATCTGAAACTCGAGCGATGCACGACACCCTTTTCCTGTTTGGCGCCACAGGTGACCTGGCCCAGCGCTATCTGTTCCCCTCGCTGCTGCGATTGCTCGGCGACGGCCTGCTCCCCGAAGACTTCAAGGTCCGTGCGCTGGCATTGTCGCCGCACGACACCGAGGCCTTCCGCGAGATCCTGCGGCCGCGCCTGCAGCAGGCCATGCCGATGGCCAGCCAGGACGACATCCACTCGCTGCTGCAGCGCATCGACTACCGCTCGGTGGACCTGCGCAATCCCGAGTCCGTGGCCGAATCGGTGCATGACCTGGTCGACCGCCACTGCGTGAGCTACCTGGCGATTCCGCCGGGCCTGTACATCTCCACCTGCGAAGGCCTGGCCAAGGGCGGCGCACTGGCCGCACCGCACCGGCTGATGCTGGAAAAGCCGATCGGCAGCGACAGCGCCAGCGCCGAGGAGATCATCTCCACCATCGGCCAGTGGATCGACGAAGACCGCGTGTTCCGCCTGGATCACTACCTGGGCAAGGCCGCGGTGCAGAACCTGATCGCGCTGCGCTTCGGCAACACGCTGCTCGAGGCGGTCTGGAACCGCAACTACATCGAATCGGTGCACATCCTGGTCGCCGAGAGCGAGGGTGTGGATGGCCGTGACGCGTACTACGCCCGCTCCGGCGCACTGCGCGACATGGTCCAGAGCCACATCCTGCAGCTGCTGTGCCTGGTCGCGATGGAACCGCCAGCGTCGCTGGAAGCCGACCGCATCCGCGATGAAAAGGTCAAAGTGCTGCGCGCCCTGCGCCCGCTGGACGCCAAGCACGCCGCACGTGACAGCGTGCGCGGCCGCTATACCGCCGGCACCATCAACGGCCAGCCCGCGCAGGCCTACCAGCCGCCGGAAGGCAGCGACGTGGAAACCTTCGCCGGCGTCACCGCGCATATCGACAACTGGCGCTGGAGCGGTGTGCCATTCCACCTCGTCACCGGCAAGCGCCTGGCCGAGCGCACCACGCGCGTGGTGGTCAACCTCAAGCCGGTCACGCATTGGCTGTTCGAGCGCCCGGCCCGCGGCAACGCCACGCCGAACCGCATCACCTTCCAGCTGCAGCCGCAGGAGAACATCGAGCTGGGCCTGATGAGCTCGCTGGCGGGCCCGGAATGGGGCGCGCTGGAACTGCACCCGCTGGAACTGGAACTGTCCGTACCCACCGGCCTGCATCGCCGCATCGCCTATGAACGCCTGTTCCTGGATGCCTTCAACGGCAACCATGCGCTGTTCGTGCGTGATGACGAAGTGCGCGCTGCCTGGGCCTGGATCGACAGCGTCAGCGATGCCTGGAAAGCGGCCAGCCTGCCGCTGCAGCCCTACCCGGCTGGCGAATGGGGTCCGCAGGAAGCGGCTGGCTTCCTGCCGGCCGATGTGGATGCCGAGGCTGGCCGTGGTGGCCAGGCATGACGGTGGTGTCCCAACCGGTCCTCGTGGCGGACATCGGGGGTACCAACGCACGCTTCGCGCTTGCCGATACCTCACTCGATGCCCCGCTGCAGCAGGACAGCATCCGCGAGTTCCGCGTCGCCGAGTTCCCCTCGCTGGGTGAAGCGGCGCGCCATTACCTGGAAGAGATCGGCGCGCAGGCCAAACGCGGCGTGTTCGCCGTGGCCGGCCGCGTGGACGGCGACGAGGCGCGCATCACCAATCACCCGTGGGTGATCTCGCGCATGCGCACCGCGCACATGCTCGGCTTCGACGAACTGCACCTGATCAACGACTTCGCCGCGCAGGCGATGGCCATCTCGCTGCTGCAGCCGCAGGACGTGATCCAGGTCGGCGGCGCAGCATGGGTGCCGGGCAAGCCCGGCCAGCCGCGCAACTATGCGGTGATCGGTCCGGGTACCGGGCTGGGCGTGGGCGGGTTGATCCTGCGCCACGGCCGCTGCTATCCGCTGGAAACCGAGGGTGGCCACGTCAGCTTCCCGCCCGGGACGCCGGAAGAGATCCGCATCCTGGAGATCCTCTCCGAGCAGTTCGGCCGTGTCTCCAACGAGCGCCTGATCTGCGGCCCGGGCCTGGTCAACATCCATCGCGCCGTGTGCGAGATGGCCGACATCGATCCGGGCCAGCTGCTGCCAGTGGACGTCACTGCGCGTGCGCTGCATGGCGACCCGCAGGCGATGCGGACCGTGGATGTGTTCTGCGCGGTGTTCGGCGCGATCGCCGGTGACCTGGTGCTGATGCAGGGCGCCTGGGACGGCGTGTTCCTGACCGGCGGCCTGGTGCCGAAGATGCTCGATTCGCTGCAGCATTCCGGCTTCCGCCAGCGCTTTGAACACAAGGGCCGCTTCTCTTCGATCATGTCCAAGGTGCCGTCACTGGCGGTGATGCACCCCAGCCCGGGCCTGCTCGGCGCGGCCGCGTATGCGGCGGATGTGGAACGCGATCTGCCGGGAGGCACCGCATGAATACTCTGGATACGTCCGACCGTTTCACCCTGATCCGTCACGGCGATGCCGATGGTTGGATCGAGGCCGTGGCCGCTGAAATGGCCGCCGAGCTCAACCGCGACATCGCCGAGTTCGGCCGGGCGCGCATGTTGCTCTCCGGCGGCACCACGCCGGCGCCGATCTACCAGGCACTGGCCGAGCTGGACGTTCAATGGGACCGGGTGGAAGTGAGCCTGGTCGATGAGCGCTGGCTGTCACCGCAGGATCGCGACAGCAATGCCTGGCTGGTGCGGGAGAGCTTCCTCACCCGTGCCGAAGGCGCGCATTTCGATCCGCTGGTGCGGGTCGGCAAGCCGCTGCCCGAATGCGTCTACAGCGCCAACCTGCAGGCCCAGCACAGCCAGCGGCCGTGCCTGAGCGTGATCGGCATGGGCAACGACGGCCACACCGCCTCGCTGTTCCCGGGTTCGAAGGATCTGACCCGCGCCCTGGAAAGCACCCTGCCCTACGCAGCGCTGGATGCCACCGGCTGCCCCGGTGCCAATCAGTGGCCGCTGCGCATCACCCTCACCCCGCATGGCTTGAAGCAGAGCCGCCAGCGCCTGTTGCTGCTGCGTGGCAAGCAGAAGCTGGAAGTGCTCAAGCACGCGCTGGAAAGCAACAATCCGCAGCTGTATCCCATCCTCAATGCGATCGATCTCGACGGCGCGAAACTGCGCGTCCACTGGTGTGACTGAGTTGCCCCGGTGTTGTTCCGTTCGCCTTCTCATAGCCGGTAGCCAATGAGCCTGCATCCCAAACTCCATGCCATCACCGAGCGCATCGTCCAGCGCAGCGTCGCCTCCCGCGCCGCCTACCTGGCCGGTGTCGACGCGGCACTGCGCGACGGTCCGTTCCGTTCGCGCCTGAGCTGCGGCAACCTCGCCCACGGGTTCGCCGCGTGCGGCCCGACCGACAAGTCGCGCCTGCGCGGCGGCGTGACGCCCAACCTGGGCATCATCACCGCGTACAACGACATGCTCTCGGCACACCAGCCGTTCGAGCACTACCCGGAGATCCTGCGCGAGACCGCGCGCGAACTCGGTGCGACCGCCCAGGTCGCCGGTGGCGTGCCGGCGATGTGCGACGGTGTCACCCAGGGCCGCGGCGGCATGGAACTGTCGCTGTTCTCGCGCGATGTGATCGCCCAGTCGACCGCGATCGGCCTGAGCCATGACATGTTCGACGCCAGCGTTTACCTGGGCGTCTGCGACAAGATCGTGCCCGGCCTGCTGATCGGCGCGCTGGCCTTCGGCCATCTGCCGGCGATCTTCCTGCCGGCCGGCCCGATGACCCCGGGCATCCCGAACAAGCAGAAGGCCGAAGTGCGCGAGCGCTATGCGGCCGGCCAGGCGACCCGCGAGGAACTGCTGGAAGCCGAAGCCGCTTCGTACCACGGCGCCGGCACCTGCACCTTCTACGGCACCGCCAATTCCAATCAGACCCTGCTCGAGGCGATGGGCGTGCAGATGCCGGGCGCCTCGTTCGTCAATCCGGATACACCGCTGCGCGACGCACTGACCCGCCACGCGGCCGTGCGTGCGCTGGAGATCAGTGCCCTGGGCGACGACTTCCGTCCGCTCGGCCGTCTGATCGACGAACGCGCGATCGTCAACGCCGTGGTCACCCTGATGGCCACCGGCGGTTCGACCAACCACACCATCCACTGGATCGCAGTGGCGCGTGCGGCCGGCATCGTGCTGACCTGGGACGACATGGACCAGCTCTCGCAGCTGATCCCGTTGCTGGCCCGCGTCTATCCGAACGGCGAAGCCGACGTGAACCGCTTCGCTGCGGCCGGCGGCACCGCGTTCGTGTTCCGCGAGCTGATGGAGGCCGGCCTGATGCATGCCGACCTGCAGACCGTGGCCGAAGGCGGCATGCACCAGTACGGCCAGGAGCCGGCGCTTCGCGACGGCAAGCTGACCTACATCGATGGCGTGCGCGAGAGTGCCGATCCGGATGTGGTGCGCGGCGTGGCCAATCCGTTCGAGTCGCAGGGCGGCCTGCGCCTGCTGCGTGGCAACCTCGGCCGCTCGCTGATCAAGCTGTCAGCGGTGAAGCCGGAGTTCCGCACGATCGAAGCACCGGCGGTGGTCGTCGATGCGCCACAGGTGCTGAACAAGCTGCACGCCGCCGGTGTGCTGCCGCACGATTTCGTGGCGGTGGTCCGTTACCAGGGCCCGCGCTCCAATGGCATGCCGGAGCTGCATTCGCTGGCGCCGCTGCTGGGCCTGCTGCAGAACCAGGGGCGCCGGGTGGCGCTGGTCACCGATGGTCGTCTGTCCGGTGCCTCGGGCAAGTTCCCGGCGGCAATCCATATGACGCCGGAAGCCTCGCGTGGCGGTCCGCTGGCACGGGTGCGCGAGGGCGACATCATCCGTCTGGATGGTGAGGCCGGCACGCTGGAACTGCTGGTGGACGCAGCCGAGTTCGCAGCACGCGAGCCTGCGCCGAACACCGCACCGGCGGCGCATGATCTGGGCCGCAATCTGTTCGCGATGAGCCGCCGTCTGGTAGGCCCGGCCGATCAGGGGGCGATGTCGATTTCGTGTGGGCCGGCGGCCGATGACGGCAGCATCTGGAATTACGATGCGGAATATGAGCTTGGGCACGATGCGGCGGCGGCGGAAGCGCCGCATGAGGGTAAGGACGCGTGAGCTGACGCAAAAGCGGCGGCCGGGTGTTCTGGTTGAGGCAGCGGGATGGCCCCAACCAGGACGCGCCGTGAACCCATCCATGGGGGCTCGTTAAGCGGCATCCATGCCGCTTGACGGTCCTGGTTGGGGCCATCCCGCTGCCTCCGGACACTTTTCGGCGCGTTGTTGGCGTCGTACTTTTTGGAATAAGGATTGAAAACGCATGAGCATCGCCGAACATCAGAAACGCGCTGAAACCCTGTTGAAGGCTGCCGGCATTCTGCCGGTGGTGACGGTGCATACGCTGGATCAGGCCCGTGCGGCCAGTGCGGCGTTGTTGGAGGGCGGGCTGCCGGCGATCGAGCTGACGCTGCGTACGCCGGTGGCGATGGAGGCACTGGCCATGCTCAAGCGCGAGCTGCCGGATGTGGTGGTGGGTGCGGGCACGGTGTTGACCGTGGAGCAGATGCAGCAGTCGATCGATGCGGGTGCGGATTTCCTGGTCACGCCGGGTACGCCGGCGCACATGGCCGATGCGTTGGCGCAGGCACCGCTGCCGGTGGTGCCGGGTGCGGCCTCGCCGACGGAAATGCTGGCGCTGTATGCGCGCGGCTTCCGGGTCTGCAAGTTGTTCCCGGCCTCGGCCGTGGGCGGGCTGGCGATGATCAAGGGGCTGGCCGGTCCGATTCCGGATCTGAAGCTGTGCCCGACCGGCGGCATCACCGAAGATACGGCGGCCGAGTACCTGGAGCAGAAGAACGTGGTCTGCATCGGCGGTTCGTGGATGGTGCCGGGCGGTTGGATCGAGCGCGGCGAGTGGGACAAGGTGCGCGAGAGTGCGGCCCAGGCCGCGAAGATCGTGGCGCGGGTCCGCGCGCACTGAACGAAAACGCCCGGGCATGCCCGGGCGTTTTTTTATCTGCCGCCAGCGCGCGGGTTACATCGGGCGTGCCGGATCCACCAGGCCGTACTGGCTGGCCATGCGCGCGAGCGCGATGTTGTCGTTGATGCCCATCTTCTCGAACAGGCGGGCCTTGTGCGTATTGACGGTCTTCGCGCTCAGGCTCAGGCGCTTGGCGATGTCTTCCTGGCGCAGGCCCTGGGTGAGCAGCAGCGCCACTTCCAGTTCGCGCGGGGACAGAGTATCGAACGGCGAATGGTTACCTTCCACGTTCGACAACGCCAGATTCTGCGCGATGCTGTTGCCCAGGTAACGGCGGCCGAGTGCGGCATCACGCACCGCGCGCAGCAGTTCCTGTGCATCGCAGGCCTTGCCGATGTAACCGGACGCGCCGGCTTCGAGCAGGCGCTTGGGCATCGGGCCATCTTCAAGGACGGAGACGATCACCACGCGGGTGCCGTGATCGCCACGGACCACGCGCTCGGTGACTTCCATGCCACTCACGCCCGGCAGGTGCAGATCGCACAGCACGACGTCGGGCCGCAGGCGGCGGATATCCGGCAGCGCATCTTCACCGCTCTCCGCCTCACCGACCACCTCGATGTCGGTCTCGTTGGAGAGGATCATCTTCATGCCCGTACGCACCAGAGCATGATCGTCCACCAGATACACTCGAATCGTCATCCGCCAACCTCGTCAAACACTGTGAACGGGGGCAAGCCTAGCGGCGGGATGTGGCGATCACAAGGAACCGGGTTCCCCATCATCGCATTCTGGTCCGCGCATCACAGACGTGCTGTCCTGCCCCTCCCCCTACGCCTCTCATCCTAGCCTGTTCCAAAGGGACAGCCTATCGATGCGGCCGGCCTTCATGCCGTTTTCGGCCAGTTTAGCGCCGGAATGCCCTCAGTGGCGGTGCCGCCACGGATGCCGGCGGCGGAACATGACCAGGAAGCACCCGACCACCCACACCAGGGCGGCACACCAGCCGGCCAGGATGTCGGAGGGGTAATGCACCCCCAGGTACATGCGCGAGATGCTCACCAGGACCGCAAAGGTAAGTGCGGCAAGGGCCACCGGCCAGCGCCAGCGGGTGTTCCAGGCCAGCAGCACCAGCGTGACGGCCAAGGTCATCGAGCCCATGGCGTGGCCGCTGGGGAAGCTGAAGGTGCTCTCCGGGGCGATGGACTCCCACAGGCTGGGCCGGTCGCGCTGGAAGAAGCGCTTGCTGCCCAGATTCAACAGGGCCGAGCCGGCAAAGCAGATCGCGACGAAACTGGCCTCGCGCCAGCGTTTGCGCCACGCAAGCAGGCCCACGATCAGCACGTCGGCCGGAATCAGGAACCACTCGTAGCCCAGCTTGGACAGCAGCACGAAGAACCGGTCCAGGCCCGGCGAATGCAGGGCGTGCAGCTTCCACAACAGCAGGTCGTCGAAGTAGATCGCTTCCAGCTCGTGCACTTCATCGGCCAGGGCCACGAAGCCCGCCAATGGCAGCAGCACGCCGACGAACAGCAGCACGAAGCGCCAGGCGTTGCGGCCCATCCAGTGGCGGACGCCGGCGGCCGGCTCCGCTGCGGCCAGCACCGCCGGCTTATCCAACGCGTCGGACATAGGTGCGTTCGACGTACTCATCGATCAGCGTGACGAAGTCCTGGGCGATGTTCTCGCCACGCAGGGTGACCGTCTTTTCGCCATCCACGAACACCGGCGCGGCCGGCGTTTCACCCGTGCCCGGCAGCGAGATGCCGATGTTGGCGTGGCGCGATTCACCCGGGCCGTTCACGATGCAGCCCATGACCGCCAGGGTCATGTTCTCCGCACCCGGGTGGCTCACCTTCCAGACCGGCATCTTCTCGCGCACGTGGTTCTGCACGACCTTGGCCAACTCCTGGAAGAACTCCGAGGTGGTCCGGCCGCAGCCGGGGCAGGCCGTGACCAGTGGGGTGAAGGCCCGCTGCCCGGTGGTCTGCAGCAGCTCCTGGGCAACGATCACTTCGGCCGTGCGCGACTGGCCCGGTTCGGGCGTCAGCGAGATACGGATGGTGTCGCCGATGCCTTCCTGCAGCAGCACGGCCAGCGCCGCCGAGGAGGCAACGATGCCCTTGCTGCCGATACCGGCTTCGGTCAGGCCCAGATGCAGCGCGAAATCCGAGCGCTGGGCCAGGTCGCGGTACACCGCAATGAGTTCCTGCACGCCGCTGACCTTGGCCGAGAGCACGATGCGGTCGCGCGGCAGGCCCAGTTCCACGGCGGTCTCCGCCGAATCCAGCGCCGAGCGGATCAGCGCTTCGCGCAGTACCCGACCGGCATCCCAGGGCTGTGCGCGTTGGCTGTTCTCGTCCATCAGGCGCGCGGCCAGGGACTGATCCAGCGAGCCCCAGTTGGCGCCGATGCGGACCGGCTTGTTGTAGCGGATCGCAAACTCGATCAGCTGCGCGAACTGGGTGTCTTTCTTTTTGCCGAAGCCGACGTTGCCCGGATTGATCCGGTACTTGGCCAGGGCTTCGGCGCAGGCCGGTTCCTGGGTCAGCAGCTGATGACCGTTGTAGTGGAAGTCGCCGATCAGGGGGACATCGATCCCCATCATCTGCAGCTTCTCCACGATCCGCGGGATGGCCGCGGCCGACTCGGGATTGTTGACGGTCAACCGCACCATCTCCGAGCCTGCACGCCACAGTTCGGCCACCTGCTTCACGCTGGAGGCGACATCGGCGGTGTCGGTGTTGGTCATGGACTGCACCACCACGGGATGGCCCCCACCCACGACCACGCCGCCGATACGGACGGGCTGGGTCTGGCGGCGGGCCCACACGGCGGAGTCGGCGGGTTGGGTCGGTCGGGTCACGGCGTCATGCATCCGCCTATTTTAGCGCGCCCAGCGCGCGGGTAGGTGCCCGCCGTTGCTTGGCACTCATGTTCCGTACCGCAGCGCGCCGCGCGCCCCCGATGCGGCCGATGCGGCCGATTGTCGCAGGCAGGTCCGGTCCGGAGCGCATACGATGTGCGGACATGACCGGTACCGACGCCCCCTTTCTCCGCACCCTGTGCAGCCTGCGCTGGCTGGCCGTGGCTGGCCAGGCCGCCACCATCCTGGTCGCTACCTGGGTGCTGGGCCTGGAGTTGCCGCAGCTGCCGCTCTGGGCCGGCGTCGCCGCGCTGACCCTGTTCAACCTGTACGCGCAGCTGCGCGTGCAGGGCCCGGACACCGCACCGGTCACCGCCTTCGGCCACATCCTGGTGGATGTCATCGTGTTGACCTGGATGGTCGGCTGGAGCGGCGGCGTCGCCAATCCTTTCGGCTCGCTGTTCCTGATCCTGATCGCGCTGGCCGCGCTCGCCCTGCCCCTGCGCTGGACCCTCGCCGTGGCGGCCGCCTGCCTGATCGGCTATGCGGCAAGCGGCGTGTTCGGCCTGCCGCTGCCGAGCGGCTATTTCACCGGCGCGCAGATGCAGCAGTGGGGCGTGGTCTGCAACTTCCTGCTGTCGGCCACGGTGGTGCTGGTGTTCGCAACGCGGCTGGCGATCGCCCTGCGCCAGCGCGAACACGAGCTGGCCATGCTGCGCGAGCGCTTCGTGCGCAACGAGGGCATCGTCGCGCTGGCCACCCACGCCGCCTCGGTGGCGCATGAACTCAATACCCCGCTGGCGACCATGACCCTGCTCGCCGACGATATCGCCGACCAGACTGAAAGCAGCGAGGTCCGCGATGACGTGGAAACCCTGCGCGAGCTGCTGGTGCAGTGCCGGGAGCGCGTGCTCGCCCTCGCCCGCCCGGCCGCCGGCGACGCCCCCGGCCGCGATGCGGTGACGTTGCCGCAGGTGCTGGAACAATGGCGGCTGGTGCGTCCGACGATCGCGCTGAAGCGCAATGAGGACGCCCCGCTCACCCTGCCGCTGGACCCGGGTATCGGGCACCTGCTGATGGTGCTGCTCAACAATGCCGCCGACGCCGGCGAGAAAGCCGACCGCCCACAGGTGGATCTGTCGCTGCGTATCGAAGGCGATGACCTGATCGGCGAAGTGCGCGATTACGGCCACGGCTTCGATGCCCGCCAGGCGGTACTGCCCGGCACCTTGTTCAACAGTGGCAAGACCGACGGCATGGGCGTGGGCCTGGCCCTGTCCCACGCCACCATCGAACGCTTGGACGGCGAGCTGTGGATGCGCCCGGCCAATGGCGCCGGCACGCGCGTCGGCTTCCGCCTGCCCTTGTCCCCACGGGAGACTTCCGCATGACCGCTTTCACCCCCACGCCCGGCCAGGCCAGCCATGGCCTGCTGGTCGACGACGACGAACTGTACCTGCGCACGCTGCAGCGCAGCCTGGCCCGCAAAGGGTTGGAAACCGTCACCGCCAGCGACACCGCATCAGCCCTGCTGCTGGCCCGGCAGCAGCCGCCGGCCTACGCGCTGATCGACCTCAAGCTCGGTACCGAATCCGGCCTTGCGCTGATCCAGCCGCTGCGCGCCCTGCGCGAAGACATGCGGATCCTGCTGGTGACCGGCTATGCCAGCATCGCCACCGCGGTGGAAGCGATCAAGCTTGGCGCCGATGACTACCTGCCCAAGCCGGCCACGGTCCCGATGATCCTGCGCGCGCTCGGCGAGGAAGACGATGGCCCGGCCGATGATGGTGACATGGAGCCACCGGATGCGATGACTCCGATCAGCAGGCTGCAGTGGGAACACATCCAGCAGGCGATGCATGAGACCGGCGGCAACGTGTCCGCCGCGGCGCGACTGCTCGGCATGCACCGCCGCTCGCTGCAGCGCAAGCTGGCCAAGCGGCCCAGCCCGGAGCGTGATCCAAGCCGGTGAAGCATCATTCGCACCACACGGCATGAGACAGAAACGGCGACCCGAAGGTCGCCGTTTTGGTTTGCCGCATGCAGGTGATCGCGGTTACCAGAACACCGTGTACAACGCGATCAGAATCGCGATCACCGCCGCACCGCCGATGTTGAAACTCATCGGCGTGGCGTAGCGCACGTCATCGGTACGGATCAGATCCTGCCCGGTGCGCGCCGGCTTCCACAGCGAGATCAGCACGGCCAGCACCAGCGCCAGCAGGAACACCAGGCCGACACGGTCGATGAACGGCAGCGACGGCCATGCCAGTTTCAGCACGATCGACAAGGCGAACGAGCCGATCGCCGCCGCCAGTGCACCGGCTTCGCTGGCCTTCTTCCAGAACAGGCCCAGCAGGAAGATCACCGTGATGCCCGGGGTGAAGAAGCCGGTGAATTCCTGGATGTACTGGAAGCCCTGGTCGAAGCTGCCCAGCAAGGGACGCGCCGTGGCGATCGCCACCAGCACCGCCACCGTCGCCGCGATGCGGCCCACGCGCACCAGCGTGGTCTGACTGCTCTGCGGACGCGCCTTGGCGTAGAAATCCAGGGTGAAAATGGTCGCCACCGAATTGATCTTCGACGCCAGCGACGCCACGATCGCGGCCACCAGCGCGGCGAAGACGAGGCCGAGGATGCCGCTGGGCAACAGGCTCATCATCGCCGGGTAGGCACGGTCCGGCTTGCCCAGATCCGGCGCCAGCACCACCGCCGCGATGCCCGGCACCACGACCACCAGCGGCACCAACAGCTTCAGGAAGGCCGCGAACAGCACGCCCTTCTGCGCTTCGCCGATGTCCTTGGCCGCCAGCGCGCGCTGGATGATGTACTGGTTGAAGCCCCAGTAGCTCAGATTCATGATCCACAGCCCGCCGATCAGCACGCTCAGGCCCGGCAGGTCTTTGTAGAACGGGTTGTCCGGGTGCAGGATCATCTGGAAGTGCTCCGGATGCTGATCCCACAGTTTCTGGAAGCCGCCGGGAATGCCGGCCTCGCCCCCCACCGCATTGAGGGTGAGCGCGGTCACCAGCAGACCCCCGAGGATCAGCAGCGAGACCTGCACGATGTCCGTGAGCGCCACTGCCTTCAGCCCACCGTACAACTGGTAGAGCAGCGCGAACACGCCGATCAGCACCAGCGCCAGCATCTGGTCCATGCCGGTGACCTCGGTCACCGCGATCGAGCCCAGCCACAGGATCGAGGTCAGGTTGACGAAGACGTACAGCCCCAACCAGAACACCGCCATCAGCGTGCGGATGCGGTTGCCGTACCGCTGCTGCAGGAATTGCGGCATCGTGTAGATGCCGTTGCGCAGGAAGATCGGCAGGAAGTACTTGCCGACGATCAGCAGGGTGAGCGCGGCCATCCATTCGTAGGACGCGATGGCCAGGCCGATCGCATAGCCGGAGCCGGACATGCCGATGATCTGCTCGGCCGAGATGTTGGCCGCGATCAGCGAGGCACCGATGGCCCACCACGGCAGCGAGCGCCCGGCCAGGAAGTAGTCTTCGGCACTTTTGCTGTGCCCGGCCTTCTCGCGCGAGACCCATTGCGCCAGCACGAAGATGCCGGCCAGGTACACCAGCACGATTGCCACATCGAGTGTTGCCAATCCCACGTCATGCTCCTTATGCAACATTGCACCGTCCCGCGCGCCGGCAAACGCAGCGCGCGGTGGCGATCAGCCCCTGCCGCGGCGGCAGGGGCCCGTGTGGCTTCATCGGGTCGCGCAGGCGACCACGGTCTTGGCGTCGTTGCCGGTGCCCAGCGCGATCCGCGACACCGACAGGTCCAGCGCGTGGGAAGACTCCAGCACCGGCAGGCGCTCGATCTTCGACAGGTCCGCGCCGGCTGTGGCGAAACACTTCAACGGCACGCCGATCGTCTGCCATTCGCCCTCGGCGATGCCGCCCAGCGTGGGAGCCAGATCGACCCTGCCTTCGCAGCCCTGGCCGCAGCCGATCGCCAGCCCCACCGGCCCGGCGATCGCGCCGCTCCGGCGCACGGTCAGCAGCAGCTGCACATCGCCATTGCTTTCGCGGGTGAGGTCCAGCGGCCGCGTGGACAGCAGCGCCATGTTCGCCTTGCCACTGCCCGACCACTGCAGGCGACGCGCATCTTCCTGCGCCTTGTGATCGATCGCGGACACCTTGAGGCTGGCATCGCTGAGCACGGCCGGGAACGTCACTGCCGGCAGTTCCGACTGTTTGACCCCGCTCAGGCGCATGGCCAGACCGGCGGTCGGCTTGCCTTTGTTGAAGTACACACCGGCATCGCCCTGCTCACCGGTGATGCCCGAGACCTCCGGCAGTGCGGCGAGGTTGCCGTTGTCGGCGTAGTGCAGGCCGAAGCCGAAGGCGAACTGCGGGTCGTAGTCCTTCTGGCCGACGTTGTTCTGGTACTGCACGGCGGTGCGCGGCCAGGAGAAGCTGAGCGTGCCCTTGAAGTCGTGCTGCACGCTGCCGTCGGGCCTGCGCAGCAGCACATCGGCGATGCCTGCCCCTTCCGAGCCCGGCAGCCATGCTGCAACGAAAGCATCGGACGCATTGATCTCGCGGTTCACCCACAGCGGGCGGCCGCTGAGGAACACCGTGACCACCTTGATGCCCTCGCTCCTGAGCCGCTTGATCAACTGCAGATCGCTGTCATCGCCCGGCTTGTAGGCCAGCGTGGCGATGTCGCCCTGGAACTCGGCGTACGGGTTCTCGCCCACCACCACCACCGCGACATCCGGCTTGGTGCGGTACCTGCCGTCGATCGCCAGCTCGGCACTGCCACCGGCGGCGGTGACCTGCTGCTTCAGCCCATCCCAGATGCTGTCCGCATTCGGGTAATCGGCACGCTTGGTGCCGGTGCCCTGCCAATTGAGCGTCCAGCCACCGGACTGCTTGCCCAGATCATCGGCACCGTCACCGGCGACCAGCACGCGCTGCTTCGGCGCCAGCGGCAGGACGCCGTCCTGGTTCTTCAGCAGCACCAGCGATTCGCGTACCGCCTGGCGCGCGATCGCGCGATGTTCGGGCGCGCCGAGCAGCTCGAACTTGCCACCGAGCGGGCGCGTGGACGGCTTGCCGGCCTCGAACAGGCCCAGCCGCAGCTTGACCCGCAGGATGCGACGCACCGCTTCATCCAGGCGCGCCATGCTGATCACGCCAGACTTCACCGCAACGACATTGCTCTCATAGATGCCTTTCCAGCTGTCGGGCGCCATCAGCATGTCCACGCCGGCATTGAACGAGGCCGGGCAGTTGTCGTTGGTGCAGCCGGCCACTTTGCCGTGGCCGTTCCAGTCGCCGACCACGAAGCCGCCGAAGTGCATGCGCCCCTTCAACACGTCGGTCAGCATCGGCTTGTGGCCGTGCATGGAGACGCCATTGAAGCTGTTGAACGAGGCCATCACGGTCTGCGCACCGGCCTGGATGGCGGGCGGATACCCGGCGGCGTGCACGTCGCGCATCACCGCTTCGCTGACCTGGGTGTCACCCTGGTCCTTGCCGTGCGTGGTGCCACCGTCGCCGGCGTAATGCTTGACCGAGGCGATCACGTGGTGGCCATCGAGGAAGCCCGGCTGGCCCGGCACGCCCTGCAGGCCTTCCACGACCTTGCCGGCGAAGCTGGCCACCACCTCCGGCGATTCAGAATAGCCTTCGTAGGTGCGGCCCCAGCGATCATCCTGCGGCACCGCCACGGTGGGTGCGAAGGTCCACTCCATGCCGGTGGTACGCGTTTCGACCGCGGTGACCTGGCCGATCTGGCGCATCAGGTCGGGATTGCGGGTCGCGCCCAGACCGATGTTGTGCGGGAACAGCGTGGCGCCGACGATGTTGCTCTGGCCGTGCACCGCATCGATACCGAAGATGATCGGGATGCCGGGGCCGCCGCTGGCGGGATCCATCGAGGCCGCGTAGTAGGCATCGGCAAGCTTCAGCCACGCCGAGGGCGGCGCATCGTACTTGCCATCCGGATCCGAGTTGCCGCCGGCCAGCACCGAGCCGATGTGATACCGGCGCACGTCATCGGGGGTCATGCTGGCGATGTCGCCCTGCACGGTCTGCCCGACTTTCTGCTCCACGCTCATGCCCGCCATCAGCGCATCGATGCGCTTCTCCAGCGCCGGGTCGTCGGCCAGCGGCCAGGTCAGTTCCGGCCAGTCCTGCGGGTGGATGGCGTTGGCATCGGCCTCAGCAGCCGGCGCCGGAGCCTGCGCGGTCGTGGCCGGCGTGTCGCCGCCGCAGCCGGCCAGCAGCAACACCGTGGCCGAGGTGGCCAGCGCAAGGGCGTGGCGGATCGACCGCCGGTTGGAACGAAGCGAAAGCAACGGCATGTACCCTCCCAGGTATTGCACAGGCAGCAGACGGATGGCACGACTCCCCGCGCCATGACGGCCTACCTTTGGCGTTGCGGGCCACGCTGTCAATCCACCGCGCGGCTATGCCGTCGGCGCAGGCTGGTATGGGATTGGGCTATAGCCAAAACCGATGACCCACCCTGCAATCACGGCGGTTTACGGCATACCTGGGCCGAGTGGCGCGGCAATCCGTGTTGCGCTGCAGTATCCCCTGCCGCGTGTACTGCGCAGAACGCGATGCGATCCGGCGGCCACAACGCAGAACCGCCGGACAGGCCGGCGGTTCGTGATGGCACAGCCTGCGCCGATGCTCAGCCCTTGAGACGGCCCAGCAGTTCCAGCGTCACCGGATCGGTGATGGCATGCGCCTGGCCCTGCAGCGCGGGCAGCAACTGGCTGGCCAGCTGCTTGCCCAGCTCCACGCCGAACTGGTCGAAGGCGTTGATGTTCCAGATCAGCGACTGCACGTACACGGCGTGTTCGTACATGGCGATCAGCGCGCCGAGCGACTGCGGGGTCAGCGCATCGAGCAGGATCAGGGTGCTCGGACGGCCACCGGGATACTCGCGATGGGGATCCTCGCTGCCCTGGCCATTGGCCAGCGCCTCGGTCTGCGCCAGCAGGTTGGCCATCAGCGCCTGGTGGTTGACCACGTAGGGATCATCGTTGTGCACGCAGCCGATGAAATCGGCCGGGATCACGCTGGTGCCCTGGTGCAGCGCCTGGAAGAAGCTGTGCTGCACGTCGGTGCCCGCCCCACCCCACCACACCGGTACGGTGTCACTGGCGACCGGACTGCCATCGAGCTGCACGCGCTTGCCCAGGCTTTCCATCACCAGCTGCTGCAGGTAGGCCGGCAGCAGCGCCAGGCGCTGGTCATAGGTCATCACCGCATGCGTGGCATGGCCGAGCAGGTTGCGGTTCCAGATATCGGTCAGCGCATGCAGCACCGGCAGGTTCTGCGCCAGCGGCGCGGTGAGCGCGTGTTCGTCCATCTGCGCCGCGCCCTCGAGCAGCTGCTCGAAACGCGTGAAGCCGATCGCCAGCGCGATCGGAAAACCGACCGCCGACCACAGCGAGTAGCGCCCGCCCACCCAGTCCCACATCGGCAGCACGCGGCCGGCGGCGATCGAGAAGGCCTTGGCCGCACGCTCCGGGTTGGCACTGACCGCATACAGGCGCTCGCTGCCGCCCAGCCAATCGTGCAGGATCTGCCCGTTGAGCAGGGTTTCCTGGGTGCCGAAGGTCTTGGAGATCAGGATGCCGGCCGTGGTCGCCGGGTCCAGCGTGGCGAGCGTGCGCTGCATCGCGGCACCGTCCACGTTCGACACGAAATGCACGCGGAAGCGCGCCCCGGAGACCGGACGCAGCGCATCGGCGACCAGCCGCGGACCCAGGTCCGAGCCGCCAATGCCGACGCTGACGATATCGGTGATAGTGGTTGCTTCCAGCGCGGCGATCAGCTCGCCCATCTGCTGGCGCACCTGCGCGGCGGTGGCGAAGGCCTCACCGGCCACCGGCGCGCCGCTGGCATCGCCGCGCAGCGCGGTGTGCAGCGCCGCACGACCTTCGGTCACGTTGACCGTTTCACCACGGAACAACCGCTGGAAACCGCCGGCGACATCGCGCTCGGTGGCCAGCTGCAGCAGTGCGTCCAACGCCGCGCGGTCGTACTTCTGCCGCGCGAAATTGACGTACAACGGACCGACCCGCAGCCCCAGCGATTGTGCGCGGCCCGGTTCGGCGGCGATCAACGAAGGGATGCTCGCGCCACGCAGGCGCTGGGCATGGGAATGAAGCGGGTCGAATCCGTTGTGCTGTGTCATGCGGCCTGTGTCGGGATCGTGTCGTTGGTGTGGGAGATCTGGTTCTTGCCGTCCACATATACCAACTTCGGCTTGAAGCTGTCAGCTTCTTCTTCGCTCATGCTGGCGAAGGCGGCGATGATGATGATGTCGCCCACCTGCACGTGACGCGCGGCGCCACCGTTGAGCGAGACCACGCCGCTGCCGGCTTCGGCGCGGATGGCATAAGTCGAGAAACGCGCACCGTTGGTGACGTCCCAGATGTGCACCTGTTCGAACTCACGGATGCCGGTCGCAGCCAGCAGGTTGTCATCGATGGCGATGGAACCTTCGTAGTTCAGCTCGGAATGCGTGACGGTGGCGCGGTGGATCTTGGTCTTCAGCAGGGACAGATGCATGGCAACGGGACAACGGTAAAGGAAAGGGAAATTCTAGCACCCGGGGGGCGGGCGGCAGGGGCTGGCGCGCGCGGTCATGCCGGGGGCTGCCGGCGGTTCAGCATCGTCACGACACCACCCGGCCCGGCGTAGAGCCCCCCCATGGGTGGCTGGGCGTCCGGCATCGCCCAGCAGCCACCCATGGGGCGGCCCTACCCGGCGGGGCGCAGCCCTCAGAACTCCAGGTTGTCGATCAACCGGGTATTGCCGATCCGTGCGGCGATCAGCGCCACGCGGGTGCCGTCATTGGCATCGGCCGGCTCGGACAGGTCCGGCAGGCGAACCACGGCGTAGTCCACCTGGAACCCGGCGGCCTGCAGCGCGGCGGCCGCTTCGGCCTCGATCAGGCTGCGGGTCTTGCCGGCGATGAAGCCTTCGCGCATGCCCAGCAGCACCTGGTGGATGGTGGTCGAGACGCTGCGCTGCTCCGCGTTGAGGTACTGGTTGCGCGAGCTCATCGC
Source organism: Stenotrophomonas sp. TWI819 (assembly GCF_039673075.1). Lineage (NCBI taxonomy): Bacteria > Pseudomonadati > Pseudomonadota > Gammaproteobacteria > Lysobacterales > Lysobacteraceae > Stenotrophomonas > Stenotrophomonas sp. TWI819. The sequence goes on from NZ_JBDJKY010000003.1 coordinate 147,824, forward strand.
CAGGCCGTCGTCTTCGCGCACGATATCGCCGCCGACGATCTGGATCGGGAAGGCCAGGTCTTCCACCATCTGGCGGATCACCGCCAGCTGCTGGAAGTCCTTCTTGCCGAAGGCTGCCACGTCCGGCTGGACCTGGTTGAACAGGCGCGACACCACGGTGCAGACACCATCGAAATGGCCCGGGCGGTGCGCGCCTTCGAGCAGACCGCTGATGCCCGGCACGTTGACGCTGGCCGCCAGCTCCACGCCGAACGGGTACATGGATTCAACGGTGGGCAGCCACAGCACATCGCAGCCGGCCTGCTCCAACCCGGTGGTGTCGGCTTCGGGCGTGCGCGGGTAACGGGTGAAATCTTCGTTCGGCCCGAACTGGGTCGGATTGACGAAGACGCTGGAGACCACGCGGTCGGCGTACCGCCGCGCCAGCGTGACCAGCGAGTAGTGCCCGGCGTGCAGGTTGCCCATGGTCGGGACCAGCGCAACGCGCAGCCCCTCCCGCTTCCAGCCATTGACGACAGCGCGCAGGCGGGACAGTTCGGTGACGGTATCGATCATGAGGCGTAGGCGTGTTCTGCGTCGGGGAAGGAGCCGTCGCGCACGGCGTCGGCGTAGGCACGGACCGCACCGGCAACCGACCCGCCTTCGGCAAGGAAATCCTTGACGAACTTGGGACGGCGGTGGCCGCTGTCCAGACCGAGGAAATCATGCAGCACCAGCACCTGGCCATCGCACTGCGGGCCGGCACCGATGCCGATGGTGGGCACGCTGATGTCCGCGGTGACCTGCGCAGCCACCGGCGTGGGCACGCATTCGAGCACGACCAGGCTGGCGCCGGCGGCGACCGCGGCCTTGGCGTCATCGCGCAGCTGCTGGGCGGCATCGCCACGGCCCTGCACGCGATAACCGCCCAGGCGAAGCACCGACTGCGGGGTCAGGCCCAGGTGCGAGCAGACCGGAATCTCGCGCTCGACCAGGTAACGGATGATGTCCAGCTTGAAGCCGGCACCTTCGATCTTGACCATCTCGGCACCGGCCTGGAGCAGCCGCAGCGAGGCATCCAGTGCGCGCTCCGGGGTGGCATCGGCGCCGAACGGCAGATCGGCCACCAGCAGCGCACGCTCCAGCACCCGGGCCACGGCGCGGGTGTGATAGACCATGTCGTCGGTGGTCACCGGCAGGGTCGAATCGTGCCCCTGCACCACCATGCCCAGCGAGTCGCCGATCAGGATCAGGTCCACGCCGTTGGCGTCGAAGCTGCGGGCGAACCCGGCATCGTAGGCGGTCAACATCACCAGCTTCTGCCCCGTGCGCTTGGCCTCCGCCAAGGCGGGGACGGTCCAGGGCTTGCTGTCTGCGTGGGTACTCATGAGCTGATAACCGGTGGCGATAAGCCCCCCATTATCCTCCTATTGGCGAGATCCCGCAGGAGTCGACCCGCATCACAGCATCCCGCACGCGGCCATGGCCGGGAATCGTGGCCTCCGGCGCGATCTCGGCCAAGGGCAGCAACGCGAACGCACGTGCATGCAGATACGGGTGCGGCACCTGCAGCTGCGGCAGATCGATCACCTCTTCGCCATACAGCAGCACGTCCAGATCGAGTGCACGCGGCCCCCAGTGCACGGCCGGATCGCGTACGCGGCCGAAACGGCGCTCGATCTCCAGCAGGGCAGCCAGCAGATCCGGTGCGGGCAACGCGGTCTCCAGCACGGCGGCGGCGTTGACGAACGCCGGCTGGTCTTCGTTGCCCCAGGCCGGCGTGCTGTACAGCTGCGAGCGGGCCCGCAGCGTGGTCTGCGGCAGGGCCGCCAGCGCCTGGAACGCCTCACGCAGGGTCTGCGCGGCGTCCCCCAGATTGGCGCCCAATCCGATACAGGCCAGGGTCACGACTTACTCGCCTGCCACTCCACCGGGACGGCGGCGGCGGCGGCGACGCTTGCGCGGTGCACCGTCTTCGCCCTCACCGTCTGCCTGGGCGGCATCCAGCGCCGAATCCAGCTCGGTGCCGGACTGCAGCTGGGCCTCGCGCCAGAACGCCACGTCGGCCTCATGCTCGCTGGAGGCGACTTGGCGCAGGACCAGGAAGTCGTAGGCGGCGCGGAAGCGCGGATGGGTCAGGGTCCGGATCACGCGCTTGCGCTGGCGCGAGCTGAAGCGGCCCTGCAGCAGCCAGATTTCCTGCATCGGCAGCGAGAAGCGGCGCGGCAGGGCGATCGTGCTCAACTGGTGCAGGGTCACGCGGTCCGCGGCGCGGCGCTGCGCCTCTTCCAGTGCGACGCCCTGCTTCTGCAGGCTGGCCAGGGCGCGGCAGAAGGCCGGCCACAGCAGCAGCGCGAACAGGAACGACGGCGACACCGGTTCATCATTGGCCACACGCAGATCGGTATTGTGCAGGCCTTCGATGACCATGCGGCGCAACGCGCCACTGCGATTGCTGCGCAGGGCGGCGGCGCTCTCGGGGAACATGACGTCGAGCAGGCCATACCGCTCCAGGCCCTCGAAGCTGGCCACGCCGTGCCCGGACAGGAACAGCTTGAGCACTTCCTCGAACAGTCGCGCCGGGGCAGCCTCGGCCAGCAGATTGGCCAGGCGCGGCAGCGGTTCGGCGGTCGCGTCTTCGATCTGGAAGCCCAGCTTGGCCGCCAGGCGCACCGCGCGCAGCATGCGCACCGGGTCTTCGCGGTAGCGCTGCTCGGGTTCACCGATCAGCTTCATCAGGCGCGCCTGCACATCTTCAAAGCCACCGGTGTAATCGCGGACCGAGAAATCCTCGATCGCGTAGTACAGGGCGTTGCAGGTGAAGTCGCGGCGGATCGCGTCGTCTTCGATGCTGCCGTACACGTTGTCGCGTACGAGCATGCCGTTTTCCATCTCACGGTCGCCGCTGCCATCGTCGATATTGGCGCGGAAGGTGGCGACCTCGATGATCTCGCGGCCGAACACCACGTGCGCCAGGCGGAAGCGGCGGCCGATCAGCCGGCAGTTGCGGAACAACTGCTTGACCTGCTCGGGCGTCGCATCGGTGGCGACGTCGAAATCCTTGGGGTGGCCGTTCACCAGCAGATCGCGGACGGCGCCGCCGACCAGGTAACCGGCAAACCCGGAATCACGCAGCCGGTACAGAACGCGCAGGGCGTTGGGGCTGATGTCCTTGCGGGAGATGTTGTGCTGATCGCGCGGGATCACGCGCAGGCTGAACGGTGATGTAGCAGAGGAATTGATGTTGGCGCTTCCGGTTGAGTTTTCGGGATTGCCCAATGGCATCTAGGTCCATATACTAGCGCGCTGCGCAGTTCGCGACAAAGCCTGCTCCCTTCGTCTAATGGTTAGGACGTGGCCCTCTCAAGGCTAAAACAGGGGTTCGAGTCCCCTAGGGAGCACCAGTCGCGGTGCAGAAAGCCAAAAACCCCGCCACGGCGGGGTTTTTTGCGTTCAGGGCCCAGGGGCTGCGGCGGCTGTCCTGCCAGGCCCGGACCGGGGAGCGCACTCCCCGACCTGGCCCCTGCCCTGCGCGCAGGGCCATCCGGAGCGGCTCAGCCCTCCATCTGCTCCAGTTCCTTGCCCTTGGTCTCCTTGACGAAGCGCAGCACGAAGAACACCGAGATCACCGCCGCCACCGTATAGATGCCGTAGGCACCGGCCAGGCCGATGCTCCCCAGCAGGATCGGGAAGGACACGGTGATGGCGAAGTTGGAGGTCCACTGCGCCGCGCCGGCCACCGCCAGCCCCGAACCGCGGATCTGGTTGGGGAACATCTCGCCCAGCATCACCCACATCACCGGACCCCAGGACATGTTGAAGAAGATCACGTAGACGTTGGCCGCCACCAGCGCCAGCACGCCCATGTTGTCAGTGAGCTGAAGCTTCCCGGCGGTATCCAGCGAGCCACTGGCGAAGGCGATGGTGACCAGGGCCAGCGAGATCGCCATGCCGACCGAGCCGACCCACAGCAGCGGCTTGCGGCCGATGCGGTCGATCAGCACCACGGTGATCAGGCACGCACCGATGCTCAGCGCGCCGGACAGCACGTTGATCAGCAGCGCGTCGTTCTCCGAGAAGCCGACCGCCTGCCACAGCACCGCGCCGTAATAGAAGACGACGTTGATGCCGACCAGCTGCTGGAACACCGCCAGGCCGATGCCGATCCAGACGATCGGGCGCAGCTTGCCGGTGGTCTTGCTGATCAGATCCGAGAAGGTCGGGCGGTGCTGGTCCTGGGACAGCGAGCCTTCGATTTCGGTGATCTTGGCCTGCGCCTCGGCCGGGCCGTACAGACGGGTCAGTACCGCCAGGGCCTGGTCACGGCGCCCTTTGACCACCAGGAAGCGCGGGCTCTCCGGGATCACCAGCAGCAGGCACAGGAACAGCAGCGAGGGAATGGCCTGCATCCAGAACATCCAGCGCCATGCCGCCTGCCCCAGCCACAGCTCCTGGGTGGAGGCACCGGCCGCCTTGGCCAGCAGGTAATTGCTGAGGAAGGCGCAGAACAGGCCGCTGATGATCGCGATCTGCTGCACCGTCGCCAGCCGGCCGCGGTAGCGGGCCGAGGCCACCTCGGCGATGTAGGCCGGCGACATCACGCTGGCCGCACCGACCGCGAAGCCACCGATCACCCGGGCGATGATGAACACCGTGGAGCTGTGTGCCGCCCCGGCCCCCAACGCGGAGAACAGGAACATCACCGCGGCGATGATCAGCACGCCGCGACGGCCGAGCCGGTCACCGAGGCGGCCGGCGAAGAACGCACCGATCGCACAGCCGAGCAGCATCGAGGCGACCTCGAAGCCAATCCCGGCCGAACTGGACTGGAAGGTGTCCTTCAGGCCGTCGACGGTGCCGTTGATCACGCCGCTGTCGAAGCCGAACAGGAAGCCACCGATGGTGGCCACGCAGCTGATCAGGACGATGAAGCCGGTGTTCTCGCCGCTGCCGGCGCGGGTACTGCTGAGCGAAGCACTGGACATGGGAACCCCTGGGTTGAAGGGAAGCTGCGGATCAGCGCAGCAGGTACTGGTTGATCAGGTTCTCATACCTTTCCTGGCGGCCGCTGCGCTGCTGCGGCTCGCCCTGGGCAAGGGCCAGGCTGCGCAGGGCCTCCAGGCTGCTGCGACCGGCGGCGAACTCGGCACCGGCGCCACTGCTGAAGCTGGCATAGCGGTCCTGGCGCCAGCCTTCCAGCGGCGAGGACTCGATCAGGGCATGGGCCACTTCCAGGCCGCGCGCGAACGCGTCCATGCCGCCGATGTGGGCCTCGAACAGGTCTTCCGGCGCGGACGACTCGCGGCGCACCTTGGCATCGAAGTTGAACCCGCCCGGGGCCAGGCCGCCCTGGCGCAGCACTACCAGCATCGCGCCCACCGTGTCGTACAGATCGGTCGGGAACTGATCGGTGTCCCAGCCGTTCTGCGGGTTGCCGCGGTTGGCATCGATGCTGCCGAGCAGGCCGGCATCGGAGGCCACCTGCAGGTCATGGGCAAAGGTGTGCCCGGACAGCGTGGCGTGGTTGGCCTCGATGTTGAGCTTGAAGTCCTTGTCCAGGCCGTGCTCGCGCAGGAAGCCGACCACGGTGGCGCTGTCGAAATCGTACTGGTGGTTCATCGGCTCCATCGGCTTGGGCTCGATCAGGAAGTTGCCCTTGAAGCCGATGCTGCGCCCATGGTCGCGGGCCAGCGTGAGGAAGCGCGCCATGTTGTCCTTCTCGCGCTTCATGTCGGTGTTGTACAGGCAGGCATAGCCCTCGCGGCCGCCCCAGAACACGTAATTCTCGCCGCCCAGGGCCACGGTGGCCTCCAGCGCGGCCTTGACCTGCACCGCGGCGCGGGCGACCACGGCGAAATCCGGGTTGGTCGAGGCACCGTTCATGTAGCGCGGGTGCGAGAACAGGTTGGCGGTGCCCCACAGCAGCTTGACCCCGGTGGCCTTCTGGCGCTCGCCGGCGATGCCGACCATGTGCTGCAGGTTGGCCTCGTACTCGGCGATGTCGTCGGCGTCCGGCGCCAGATCGATGTCATGGAAGCAGTAATACGGCACGCCCAGCTTGGTGATGAACTCGAACGCGGCATCGGCCTTGGCCTCGGCACGCGCCAGCGGCGTGTTGCCGGCATCCCACGGGTACACCCGGGTGCCCGGGCCGAACGGATCGTGGCCGGTCGCGCAGAAGCTGTGCCAGTAAGCCACGGCGAAGCGCAGGTGCTCGGCCATGGTCTTGCCGCCGACGCGCTTGTCTGCGTCATAGACCTTGTAGGCCAGCGGATTGTCCGAGTCGCGTCCCTCGAACGGGATGCGGCCGATGCCGGGGAAGTATTCCTTTGCGCCGATGTAAACGGAGGTGCTCATTGCTCGGATCCTTGCGGTGGTGACGGGGCGGTGCGCAGCAGCGGACCGACCTCGGAAAGATGGTGGAGGAAACGCCGGTACTGTTCTGCGTAGCGCGGCACAGTGCGGCGATCGGGCGTGGCCGACAGCGCGTCATCGAAGCGCACGTGCGCATCGACTGTAGCCGCCAGGCATTGCTCACCGCCCTGCCCGCGCTGCGCGGCCCACAGCGCCTGCAGGGCGGCGCCGAACGCCGCACCTTCGGCCTGGGTGGGCACCTTGACCGGCAGATCGAAGACGTCGGCGATCAATTGCCGCCACGCGGCACTGTTGCTGCCGCCGCCGGTAAGCAACACGGTGTCGAACGACAGGCCGGCACTGGTGAAGGCGTCGTAGCCGTTGCGCAGGCTGTACGTGGCGCCTTCCATCGCGGCCCGATAGAAGTGCGCCGGGGTGGTGTTGTGCAGGTCCATGCCGTGCAGGCAGGCACGCGCGTCGGGCAGGTCCGGGGTCCGTTCGCCATTGAAGTACGGCAGCATCACCAGGCCGCCCGCGCCTGGCTCGGTCTGCGCCATCAGCGCCTCGCCACCGCCGCGCGGGATGTTGAACAGCGCGGCCATGCGCTCGGTGGCGACGGTGCAGTTCATGGTGCAGATCAGCGGCAGCCAGCCGCCACTGGAGGAACAGAACGCGGCCCAGCGGCCGTCGTCGTCCACCACCGGGTGATCGGCATACGCGAACAGCGTGCCGGACGTGCCCAGGCTCATGGTCAGCCGCCCTGCGGCCACGTTGCCAGTGCCCAGCGCGGCCATCATGTTGTCACCGCCGCCGGTGGAGACCTGCACGTCGGTCGGCAGATCCAGCAGCGCGGCGATCCGGGGGTCCAGGGTGAAGGTCGCTTCCAGCGGTACCAGCGGCGGCAGCAGCGCGGCCAGGTCGCGTTGCGGGTCGATTGCCTGCAGCAGCTCCCGCGACCAGCAGCGGTTGCGCACGTCCAGCCAGCCGGTGCCGGAGGCATCGCCGTACTCGGCGTAGCGCTGACCGGTCAGCCAGAAGTTGATGTAGTCATGCGGCAGCAGGATGCCGTCCAGTTCTGCATACGCCTGCGCGCGATGGCGGCGCGTCCACGGCAGTTTGGAGGCGGTGTAGCCGGCAAGGATCGGATTGCCGGCCAGTGCGATGCAGGAGGCAGGGCCACCCACCGCGGCCATGATCGGCGCACAGTCGGCGGCGGTGCTGGTATCGCACCACAGTTTCACCGGTGCGATCACCTCACCGCGCGCGTTGATCGGCACGAAACCGTGCTGCTGGCCGGAGACGCCGATCGCACGGATGCGGCCGCGCAGCGCCGGGCCCAGTTCGGCGAAGCAGGCGACGATGCCATCGATCCACCACTGCGCCTCCTGCTCCCGGGTGCCATCGTCGTGGCTGACCAGCTGCATCGGCCGCGCGACCGTGGCCACCACTTCGCCGAGCGACGGGTCATAGGCCAGCAGCTTGACGCTCTGGGTGCCGACATCCAGCCCTACGTACAGACTCATTGCTTCACCAGTTGATTGCCGCGCAGGCCGATGCGCTGCTGGCCACGGGCGCGCAGCGCCACGGTCAGCGTGCTCTCGCCATGCACGAGTTGATAGGTGCCCCCGCGCTCACTGCGCAGCAGGGCCGAGTGCAGCTGGCCATCGCGCCATTGCAGGTCCACGCCGGCGGCATTGCGTACGCGCAGGCCGCGTACCTCGCCGTCAGGCCAGGCCGACGGCAAGGCCGGCAACAGGAAGATCGACCCGCCCCAGCTCTGCAGCAGCATCTCGGTGATGCCGGCGGTGCCGCCGAAGTTGCCATCGATCTGGAACGGCGGATGCGCGTCGAACAGGTTCGGATACGTGCGCTCGGGCGAGAGCAGCATCTTCAGGATCTGCAGCGCATGCTCGCCGTCGCCCAGCCGCGCCCACAGGTTCAGCCGCCAGCCGATGCCCCAGCCGGTGGCTTCATCACCGCGGATCTGCAGCGAGCGTTTGGCGGCCGCCGCCAGTGCGGGAGTATCGCGGAGGTTGATCTGGCTGGAGGGGTGCAGCGCATACAGATGCGAGACGTGTCGGTGGTGCATTTCCGGCGCCTCCATGTCCCAGTCCTGCTGCCACTCCTGCAACTGTCCGGCCTTGCCGATCCGGTCCGGTGGCAGTTGCGCGCGCAGCGTCTTCAGCTGCGCGGCGAACGCGGTATCAACGCCGAGCACCGCGCTGATCTGGATGCACTGCGCGAACAGATCGCGCAACAGCTGCGAGTCCATCGCCGGCCCGGCGCAGACCGCCGCACCGAACGGATGCTGGTTCTCCGGAGAGATCGAGGGGTTGGTGACCATCGCGCCGGTGGTCGGGTCGCGCTGCAGGGTGGCCACGAAAAACTCGGCCGCCCCCTTGAACAGCGGATGGATACGGCGCAGATACGCCGGATCGCGGCCATAGTCCCAGCGGTCCCACAGCTGCTGCAGGAGCCAGACACCGCCCATCGGCCACAGGCTCCACTGCGCGCCGTCGATCGGCCCGGCCTGCCGCCAGAGGTCGGTGTTGTTGTGTACCACCCACCCTGGCGCATCGTAGATCCGCCGCGCAGTGACCGCGCCGGTACGGGCCAGATCGAACAGCATGTCTTCCAGCGGCTGCACGGATTCGTGCAGCGCATTGGCCTCGCTGGGCCAGTAGTTCATCTCGGTGTTGATGTTGATCGTGTACTTGCTCTCCCACGGCGGGGCCATGAGGTCGTTCCACACGCCCTGCAGGTTGGCCGGCTGCGAGCCGGGCCGCGAACTGCAGATCAACAGGTAGCGCCCGTACTGGTGATACAGCGCCGCCAGCGCCGGATCGTTGCCGCTGGCAAAATCCTGCACGCGTTGATCGGTGGGCAGCTGCGCGGCCGGCGTGCTGCCGAGATCGATCGACACACGACGGAACAGCGTCTGGTGCGCGGCCAGATGGCGCGCCAGCAGCGCCGGATAATCGTGGGCATCGGCCTGCGCCTGGTGCGCCGCGGTGAGCGCCTGCGGATCCCCACTGACATCATCGAAGCGGCGGAAACTGGTGGCGGCCGTCAACACCAGCACCAGCTCGTCGGCACCGTCCACATGCAGGCGATCACGCGCCACCCGCAGGGTGCCGCCGCGCAGTCGCGGCTGCACCCGCAGCGCGAAGCGGAGCTTGCCCTCGATACCGGCGAAGCCCGCGTTGCGCCCGTCGAACAACAGCCCGTTCGCGTCCGCCTGCACCGTCCCCTGCTGCGGGCTGTCCACGCCCAGCCGCAGCGAGACGCGGCCCGGCAGGTCGGCACTGAGCCGCACCACGATGCACTGGTCCGGTTCGGACACGAACACCTCGCGGCGGTGCCAGGCGCCGCCGCTGCGGAATTCGGTGGTCGCCACGGCCGTGTCCAGATCCAGCGACCGGCGGTACCCGTCGATGTGATCGGCACGGTCGAAATCCAGCAGCAGATCGGCCAGCGGCTGGTACGGCATCTGCTTGGCCGGCCGCGACAGCAGCTTGGCGTCGGCCAGCGCTTCGGCCTCGGCGTAGCGTCCAGCGAAGATCAGCGCGCGCACCTGCGGCAGTGCCGTCAGCGCGTCCGGACTGGTGGGGTCATACGGCCCCCCGGCATACAGGGTGTCTTCGTTGAGGCCGATCCGTTCGTGCGCGACCCCGCCCCAGACCATCGCGCCCAACCGGCCGTTGCCGGTCGGCAGGGCCTGTACCCACTCGGTGGCGGGCGCGCGGTACCAGAGCTGCAGGGCGTCCCCCGGCGCCGCGGCGGCGTCGCCCCGCCCTGCAGCGGCTGGCACCGCACCGGCCTGCGACGACCAGCCGGTGGCGGACAGGGTCAGCCCCGCCCCAAGTGCCTTGAACAGCCCGCGACGGCTCAGCTCCACGGCATTCCCCTGCGCTGCATTGGCCTGCCTGTGCTGCCTGCTGCCACGTCAACGCCCTCCAAGGCGAAATGTCCACCGGTAGTCATCTTCATCCTAGGCGATCAGCGCGCGGCTGCCATCTTGCGCTGCGGCACGACCACCGCCTTGCCGTCGTAGCGCACGGTCTGATCGATGGCCGGGGCCAGCGCACCGGCGTCGGCACGCGGTCCCTCCACGAAGCGGACCTGGATCGTGCGCTGCGCCTGCATGCCCTTCCACTGACCGTCGCGCTTGCCGATGCGCAGTTCACGCGCGGCCTCGTTCCACTGCAGCGGGATGCGGCTGAACTGCCCCTTCTCATAGCCATAGCTGCGGCCGTCGTCCTCGTACAGCGAGAACGTGCCGTCGGCACCGGTATAGACCACTACGGTCAGCGGCGCGTCCGGCTGTTCATCCACGTACTGCTGGACCGGTCCGGTCGGGATGATCGCGCCGGCCCGCACGTACAGCGGGATGCGTTCCAGCGGCGCGGCGGCGTCGATGGTCTGGCCGCCCTGCAGGCGCTGGCCGGTGTAGTAATCCAGCCAGGTGGTACCGGCCGGCAGGTACACCTTGCGCGAGGTCGCGCCGAACGTGGTGACCGGGGCGACCAGCAGCGAGGGCCCGAACAGGTACTGGTCGTTGATGTCACGGACCGCCGGATCGGACGGGAAGTCCATCGGCAGCCCGCGCATGATGCTGCCGTCGTGGTGCCAGGTGTCGGCGGCCAGGGTGTAGATGTAGGGCAGCAGCGTGTAACGCAGGCGGCTGTAGTACACCATGCTGTCGTAGTACGGCGTGCCTTCCGGGGCGATGTTCCAGATCTCGCGGAACGGGTACTGCCCGTGCGAGCGGAACAGCGGTACGAACGCACCGAACTGGAACCAGCGGGTGTTGAGTTCACGCCACTCGGGCAGGTGCGCCGGATCTTCTTCGGAATAGCGCTTCTCGGTGGAGAAGCCGCCGATGTCGAAGGTCCAGTTGGGCAGGCCGGACATGGCGGTATTCACGCCGGCCGAGATCTGCTCGAGCATGTCGTCCCACCGCGACACGATGTCGCCGCTCCACACCGCCACCGCATTACGCTGCGTGCCGGCATAGCCTTTGCGCGAGAGGATGAAGACACGCTGGCCATCGGCCGCGCGATCCCCCTCGTACACCCCCTGGGTGTGCGGCAGCGGATACGAATTGAAGAACTCGGTGGACGGGCCCAGTGCGGTCGGCGTGGTACGTGCCTTGCGCTCGCCGATATCCAGGTTGGAGTGCACGTCCGGCTCGTCGGCGTCCATCCACCAGGCATCGAAGCCCTTGCTGTTCAACTTCTCGTTGATCTGGCGCCAGTAGATCTGCTGCGCTTTTGCCGCGTAGGGATCGTAGAACGAGTTTTTGTAGCCCTTGCCGATCCAGTCCAGCTCGCCCACCTCGACGTTGCGCTGGTACATGAAGCCGGCCGCGTCCAGTTCCTTGTAGTTGGCCGTGGTCGGGTAGAACTTCGGCCACACCGAAATCATGACCTGCGCGTGCTGGTCATGGATGTGCTTGACCATGCCGTCCGGATCGGGGAAGTGGGTGGGATCGAAGTCGTGCGAGCCCCAGGCATCTTCGGGCCAGTACGACCAGTCCAGCACGATGTTGTCGATCGGCAGCTTGCGGCGGCGGTACTCGTCCAGCACGCCGAGCAGCTCATCCTGGCTCTTGTAACGCTCGCGGCTCTGCCAGAAACCGTAGGCCCACTTGGGCAGCATCACCGCCTTGCCGGTGAGTTCGCGATAGCCGGCGATCACCTCATCGGCATTGCCCCCGGCGACCACGTAGTAGTCCACCATCTGCCCGGCTTCGGACCACAGCGAGAGATCGGCGGCTTCGGCCTGCGGCAGCGGATCACGGTGCAGCAGCGCGATGTAGCTGGGGTCGATCAGGTCCCACTCGACCTTGATCTGGTGGCGGGTGCCGGGCGTCAGCTCCAGCGCGAATTCGTGATGCCACGGGTTCCAGTTCTGGCGCCAGCGGTCGATCACCAGCTTGCCGTCCACGTACAGCTTGATGTATTCGCTGCCGTACAGGGAGAAGGTATGGCGACCGGCGGTCTTCGCCTCGATCGCGCCTTCCCAGACCACCTGCGAGCGCCCCCCTTCAGCCCCGTTCTTGCCCTTGGCCGGGAACGCGGTGAGATCCTTGATGTACTGGTAGTTCACTTCCGGCTCGCGGCGCTCGACGCGGGTCTTGCCATCGACGATGTAGCGGGCGGTCAACGCGCCGGCCTTGCCTTTGGCATCGAACACCTGCAGCGAGGCCTGCAGCGGCTGCAGCCCGCGCGGGTCGCCCAGGCGGGTGATCGCGTTGTTGTCCCAGAGCAGACCGTAATTGCGGCTGGAGACGATGAACGGCACCGCCATGTCGATGTTGCCCTGGAGCAGCTCGACGTCGCGGCCCTTCTGGTTCATCCAGCCCTGCTGATGCTGGCCGAACCCGTAGATCGCTTCATCGCCGGGCGACTCGAAGCGCTGGCGCACGCTGTAATACGCCTTGCCCTCCACGTTGAGCGGGCTGAAGCTGCGGCCACCGGCGCGCTCGGCCAGCAGCGGCTTGCCTTGGGCGTCACGGAAGCTGACCTGGCCATCGGCTTCGGAGATCTCTGCGCTGATGCCGGCCGCGACCAGCCGCACGTTGCCACCGCCCTGCTCCACCGTGAAGCGCGGCTTGCCCTGTACGGGGACGCGCATCAGGCTCGGGGTGCGCGTGAAGTCGCCGTCGGGGTCGGCGCTGACCCGCACGATGTTGTCGTCCACCAGTTCCAGCCGGACCTGGGCCGCGCCGGCCTGGGCCGGCACCACCACCACACCGTTGTCCAGCACGCGGTGGCTCTGGGCCATCGCCGGTGACGCCAGCAATGCCAGCAGCGGCACGCTCAGTACGCTCATGTAACGCATTCAGTGCTCCCTTCTCATTCGTTGCGCGGGTGCGGACACCCCCGGTTCAATACGTCGCCAGCGTGACCTTGAGCAGCTGCGGCGCAGTGGTGAAGTTCAAGCCGTAGTCGGTCTGGTCGCCGTTCCAGTTGCGCTGGAACTGCCACTGGCCGTCCTTGTAGAACCCCTCTTCGACACGATCGAGCACCATGTTCGCGGTGGCCTCTCCGGCCGGGTGCAGGGTGACCCGCGCGTGCTGGGCGGTGATCAGAAATTCGTCCGGGCCAAGCTCGGCGATCAGCGCGCTGCCGATCGGCTCGGGGTTGCCCGGCGGCTGGCCCTGGAACCAGAACTGCGGCACGCCATAGGTGACCGTGGCCCGCCAGCGCGCGTTGAGCGGCACGTCCTGCACGGCCTGGCCGGCCTCTTCGGCCACGCCATGCAGCTTGCCTTCGGACGAGGCCTTGGCGAACGGGCGCATGCCCAGGCTGACCAGCTGGAAACCGGTGGCGAACGGCGCCAGCGTTTCCGCGTCCACCTTTTTCGCGCCCAGCGGGTAGTTGCTGTAATGGCTGAAATCGATGCCGAACGTGGACCAGCCGATGCCGTCGTGCCCCAGCGTCGGGAACAGGTAGCGCGCATACGGCGGTGCGTTGCCGGTCTCGGCGACGAACAGCGCATTGTCCGGCCGCGCATAGCGCTCCAGCACCGTGGTGTACATGCGGTACTCGGGCATGTAGATGTCCGGCGCCAGAAAATCGATGTGTGGGCCTGCGGCCTTCCACACATCCAGCACGTTGTCGGTCGGGCCACCACTGGCGTACTGGCCCGGCTGCCCGGGATTGAACGGCCCGCGCAGCGCGCCGTTGACGTACATCGGCAGCGGGTACACCGCCTTGCCCGCCTCGGTGACCTGGTCGATGAAGCGCCCGATCGACCAGGCGTGGAAGAACTCATCGGCATCGGCACCGAATACCTGTGCCCAGGTGCCGGGTGACTTGCCGAGTTTCTGCAGCAGTTCGGCCGGCACCGGGCCGTTGAACAGTTTCTGCGCCATCGGCGAGAAATCGCGGACGCTGCCATAGGTGCCCGGTTCGTTCTCCGGCTGCACCATGATCACGGTGCGCTGGGGGTCAGCCGCTTTGAGGTGCTGCATGAAGGCAACGAAGGCCTTGCGGTCCGCCTCCAGCGTGGCCGGGGCATGCGGCGACAGCGAGCCGATGCTGCGTCCGTCGCGGGTCACCACCCGCGGGAAGCGGGTGTTGTCGGTCTTCACCCAGCGCGGCGCGTAAGCCGGGCCGTTGTTCTTCCAGGTGGCGAACCACAGCAGCACCAGCCGCACGTCATGCTCGCGCGCCTGCTGGAGCAGCGTATCGACGAAGGAAAAATCAAACTTGCCCTCTTCCGGCTCGATCTGCTCCCAGGCGATCGGCACCTGCACGGTGTTGGCGCCGATGATCGTCACCGCCGGCCACACCGCCTCCAGCGCGGCCGCGTAGTTGCTGGAGTTGTTGACCTGCGCGCCCAGCACCAGGAACGGCTCACCATCCACCAGCAGCGCGTGCTTGCCGTCCTTGCTGGTGAACTGCGGGATCGGTGCCTGCCTGGCGGCGTCGGGCGTCGCCGGTTTGCCTGCCGCGGCCGTAGCCGGCGGCGTGGAGCCCTCGGCCGGTGTCGGTGCCTGCTCACACGCAGCCAGCAGACAGAGCAAAGCGGCCGGCAGCAGCAGGCGGCGCGGGAACACCGGAAGCGGGTAGGTGGTCGGAGACATGCACGGGGTCCTTGTGGTCACCAGGTATCGCTGCGGAACGGCGAGGCGGGCAGCTGTTGCGAATTGATCAGGTTGGCGTCGGCCGGGTTCTCGCGCCAGGCATAGCGCACGGCGACCGGCGTGGCGACCGCCTCGCTGTGGACGATCACGCGATCACCGTCGATCCGCGCCTGTGCCGGGTGGAAGCGGCGGTCGGCACCGGCCACGGTGAAGCCCTGTACCTGGGTGCCACCGCCCCGTACCGCCAGCGTGCTGCCCATCCGGTCGAAGGTGATGACGGCCTGACCGCGATCGAAGCGGACAGCGCGCTGCACCGGGCCGCTGTAGTCCAGCGTTTCACCATACGCCGCGTGCCGGGCGGCCAGCGCCAGCCGTGCGCCGACATCACGTTTGTTGCGCGGGTGGATGTCCGTCGCATTGCCCAGGTCGATGCTGACCGCCTGCGCGGTGTGCGGCAGTGACAGCGCCGCCGATTGCGACTCGCGCAGCAACGCCCACGGGCTCTGCTCACCGTGATCGGCGCCCGCGCCGAAGCTGGCCAACTGTACCCAGACAAACGGCAGCGCCGGTGCGTTCCAGTCCTGACGCCACTGCTGGATCAAGGCCTTGAACTGATCGCGGTAAGCCAACGCCCCGGTATCGGTCGCATTGCTCTCGCCCTGGTACCAGATCACCCCCTTGATCGGGAACGGCGGCAGCGGGTGGATCATGCGGTTGTACAGCAGCGTCGGGGTCTGGTTCTTGTCATCGTCCAGTGCGACCGTGACCGCGGCGGGGCGGAACCGCCACCGCTGCAGCGGCAGCTGGCTGCCATCGGCCAGGCGGACGAACAGCTCGGCCGCCTCGCCGTGGATACCGCCGCCACCGCCCAGGTCCTCGACCCGCACCGCAACCACGTTGCGACCGGCATGCAGCTGGCCGGCCGCCAGCGGATACACCCGGGGCGTGTTCCAGGCCATGGTCGTCGCGCCGACCAGCACGCCATTGACGAAGGTGCGGTCCGAATCATCGATCCGCCCGACCCCGAGGCTGCCGGACTGCGCTGCCTGCGCGGCACTCAAGGTGAACTCGGCGCGGTACCAGCCAATGCCGTCCATGCCGGCAAAGCCGCCGGTTTCCCACAGGCCGGGAAGCGTGGCGGCCTCCCAGTCCTTGTCATCGAACTGCACCGCCGACCACTGCGGCTGCTCATCGAACGTGGTCCAGTGGGCAAGGCGCTGACGTACCTGCACCAGCGTGCGGGCATCGCGCTCACGCTGCGCCTGCATACGCGTGGCCAGCGTGGCGGCGTCGATGCCCTGGATCCCCGCCGGCATCCAGGCCTCGATGGCGCTGCCGCCCCAGCTGCTGTCGATGATGCCGATCGGCACCCCGGTGTGCTGCCGCAGCTCGCGCGCGAAGTAGTAGGCGACCGCGGAGAAGTTGCCCGCGTTGGCAGGGGTCGCCGGCAACCAGTGGCCACCGGCCAGCGCCGTCTCCGGTTGCCCGGACCAGGATTTGGGAATCTTGAAATGCCGCAGCTGCGCGTCGTTCGCTGCGGCGATGGCCACCGCGGCGCCCTGCGTATCGTGCAGCGGCCACTCCATGTTGGATTGACCGCTGGCCAGCCAGACATCGCCGAACAGGACGTCGCGCACCTGCAGCGCGCGCCCGTCGCCCGCGATCTCCAGCTGGAACGGGCCGCCGGCCGCGTGCGGCGGCAACGTGACGTTCCAGCTGCCGTCCGTACCGACCGTGGTACTGGCGCGCAGGCCGTCGATGCCGACCTGCAGGCGTGCGCCGGGCGTGGCCGTGCCCCACACCGGCAGCGGCTGGTCGCGCTGCAGCACCATGCCATCGGCAAACAACCGCGGCAGGACCGGCTCGGCCTGCACGGCCACGGTGAACATCGACAGCGATACCGCCAGCGCACATGCTCGTTTCATTGTGGATCTCCATAGACGATGCCGCGTCCACCGGTCGCGAAGTAGACACGCCCATGCAGGCGCGGATCACCGGTGACGCGTTGAATCTGACCGAACTGGTGCGCGGCGTCATCGATGCGCAGCCACCGGGCACCGCCGTCATCGGAACGGAACAGTCCCTGGATGCCCTCGACGGTGCCCGCAACGAACACGCTGGCAACGTCACGACCGGGGGCTCCTTTGCCGACGCCAAGGCTGTGAACCACGTCCACCCCTGCCACGCGTTGCAGCTCACCTTCGCGCCAGCGCAGCAGCCCCTGCGGACCGGCACCGATATACAGCAGCCCGGGCTGCTGTGGATCGGCGCGCAACTCGGGCGTCAGCGCCGGGGCCGGCGCCAGGCGTACGCGGTCGGCCACGAACGAGGCGCCCCCATCGTCGCTGCGCAGCAATGCGCCACTGGCGGCGTCGTATGCAAACCAGTGCGCAGGCGAGCGGGTGTCCGCGACCACCACGGCCGACACTGGCAGGCCGCGCACGGCCGGCCAGTGTCGGCCGTGGTCATCGGTGTACCAATGGCTGCCGCGCAGCGTGTGCCACAGCACCCGGCCGCCGTCGCTGGCGATGCGGATGCGGCCGGCGCCCTCGCCGTCCGGCGGTTCACTCACGAACGTCTGCCACGTACGTCCGCCATCGTCCGACCAGGCCGCACGGACCTCGTCATGCAGGCGATGGCGCACGGTGCCGCTGCGCACCACGTGGGACGGTGCCTGCGCGGCAACGTCGATGCTCTCGCTGTTGGTCAGGCGCGGACCGGCGTACTGCAATGGCGACACGGTCAGGTCATCGTGGCGGAAGCCATCGATGTCGCCCAGCGCACTGAGCAGGTGCGCGCCCTGCCCCGGGCTGACCAGATCCAACGGCACCGTTTCTTCCAGCCCATCATTCTGGAACCACCACTGCACCGGCCGGGCATCGTCGACGGCGCGGATATCCCGGCTCGCCCACAGCCCGTAGCCGGTGACGAACAGCACCCGACGCGGGTCGAACGGATCGATCTGCACATCGGCGATCCAGTGCGGGGAGGCGTGCGCGGTCCAGGGCGCGTTGCCGTGTTCGAACGTCGCCCCTGCGATGACCGGCGCCCAGCTGCGGCCACCATCGGTACTGCGGAAGATATCGTCGTGCGGGCCGAAGCGATTGAAGGTGCTGGCCATCACCACGTCCGGATTGCCGGCCTCCACGCTGACGCCGCCCCAGCCGAAGCCATCGCTCTGGGTGTCACTGGACTGTGGCACCGGGCTGATGTCCTGCCAGCGCCCCTGCGCGGGATCGAACCGCCACAGCGCGCCGTTGCCCATGCTGTCCGGACCCGGCAGATCCGCATAGGCGATATACAGGCGTCCGTCACTGCCCTGCGCCATGCGTGTCGGGCGCAGGCCACGCGGTTGCCCAGGCAGTGGCTGCCAGGTCTTCCCCGCATCATCGGAACGGTACAGCGCGGGGCCGGTGGTGGTCGACACACCGGCATGGATCACCGGCGTGGCATGTCCGGCACGGCCGCTGCGCGCATCGAACTGCACGAACACGATGCCGATCTGCTGCGTGCCGTTCCAGGCCGGCGCACTGGCCGGCGCACTGCGCGCGAGCGCCGGGAAGCTCGTCACTTCCTGCCAGTGGGCACCATGGTCGTCGCTGCGCCACAGCCCGTTGCTGCGCGTGCCCAGCAGCAGGATGCGGCCTTGATGCGGGTCCACCGCCAGCCGCTCGCCATTGCCGCGCGAGAGCTCGTTGCCACCGAGCTTGAACGGAAGATCGGTGCGGGTGAAGGTGGCCCCCCGGTCGGACGAGCGCAGGATCGCGCCGTTGCCCACGCGGGGGTTGGTATAGGTGCCTGCGGCCAGATAGACGCGCTGCGGGTCGCTGGCGTCCACGGCCAGGCTCTCGATGCCGGTCAGGTTGGCATCGTCGCGGCCGAGCCAGTCGGTCAACGGGACCCAGCGGCCGGTAGTCTGATCCCACCGGTAGGCACCACCGACATCGGTGCGTGCGTAAAGCAGATTCGGTTGGGCTGGATGGAACACCAGCCCGGTCACAAAGCCACCGCCACCGATCGCCACGTTGTGCCATTGGTAAGGCGCAGCTGCGGCAACGCTCGGAAACACGGCCAGCAGCAGCACCAGCCACCCTGCCCGGCAGCGGCCAGCGCGGGCCGATGCACGCAACGTCCAGATCAGGCAATCGGCGGGGGTCATGCACGGGCCTCCCGGTGGAGCGGCGTGCGGCATCGCGGCCGCACGCCTGGAGCAGGAACTGCGGCCCTGCCCGCTTCGTGGTGGAGAGGAAGATCCACGAAGCAGGAAGGCCGACAGACGATCACGCGCGTTACAGGCTCGCGCGCAGGGTGATGCCGTAGCGACGGTCGTTGATCACGAAATCGCGGTAGCGCGTGGTGTAGCCCAGGTAGCTCTCATTGCGGGTATCGAGCAGGTTCATGCCGTCCAGCGACACCGACCACACGTCGTTGATGTTGAACCGCAGCGAGGCATCCAGCTGGCCGAAGCCCTTGTTGTAGACCGGCAGATTGCCGGTCCCGTTGCCGGCCGTGGTGATCAACCAGTCACTGCGCCAGTTGTAGGCCACACGCGCCTGGAACCGCGGCACTTCGTAGCTGAGGATGACGTTGTAGCTGTTCTTGGACAGCCCCTCCAGCGGCACCACCAGCTGGCTGCCGTTGGTATCGGTGGCGTTCGGGCTGGGCGCCTTGGAATCGACGTAGGTGTAGTTGGTCTGCAGGCCGAAATGGCTCATCCAACCCGGCAGGAAGTCGAAGAACTGGGTGTAGCCCACTTCCACGCCCTTGATCTTGCCGTCATCGCCATTGACCGGGCGGGTGATCTCCCAGTTCTCGCCGGCGTAGACCTCGTTGAACACGGCATTGGCGATGAAGCCGTCCACCTTCTTGTAGAACGCGGTGCCGTACATCATCGAGCCCTGGCCGAAGTACCACTCCAGCGAGGTGTCGAACTGGGTGGCTTCCATCGGCTTGAGGTTGGGGTTGCCCGCCGAACCGGTCCGCCGGGTCACCCCGCCACCGGCATCGGCCGCGCTCAGGCTCAGGTTCGGGTTGAGCTTGTCGAAGCCCGGGCGCGAAATGCCCTTGGACGCGGCGAAGCGCAGCTGCAGCTGATCGGTGAACATCCAACGCAGATTGAGGCTGGGCAGCACGTCGGTATACGACTGCTCCACATTCACCGGCAGCAGGCCGCCACCTTCGATGTCGGTGCCGGTGCGCACGCCGTCGGAGGTGACCTCGGTGCGCACCACGCGCACGCCGACGTTGCCATCGAACGGCACGCCCCAGTCGTCCGCGCCGAAGCGCAGCACGCCATACGCCGCGTAGGTCTTCTCGCGCTGGTTGTTGATGTTGTTCGGCGAGAATTCCAGAGGATCAGCGCCGAACGCCGCCAGGGTCTGCTCGTAGTTCTCCACCGCCGCGTCGGCCGCACTCAGGGTGGGGCCGAAGGTATAGCTCTTGCCACGGAAGAAATCGGTGATCGGGTTCGGCACCAGGCCCACGTTCGGGAAGTCGGCGAACGGCGCGCCGAGCCACATGAAGCGCCACACGTTGCCCTGGTTCTCGGCCTTGCGATCGGTGTAACGCACGCCGGCCTTGAAGCTGCGGGCGAAGCCATCATCGAACGCCAGATCCATGTCCGAACGCCAGGCGAACTCGGTGCCCTTGTTGTCGTCCTTGTTGTCCAGATGGAATTTCCAGCCGACGTAGTTGGCCGGATCGGTCAGATACCCCTGGTTGCCCGCGGCATCGGTCACGGCCAGGTACGGCAGGTCGCCGCTCAGGTCGATCGTATAGAAGGGCGTGGCATTCATGCCGGTGCCCACGATGTAACGCGTGCCCTTGGTGGTGGCATCCACGTACTGGACATCAGTGCTCAAGGTCAGGTTCGGGGTCACCGTCCACTTGGCGCCCAACGAGTAGTCGGTGGTGATCGACTTGCGCTGGGTGAGGCTGGTGTTGGAATCGGCCGGGGTGTTCTGGAACACGCCGCTGACCAGTTCGTTGCGGTCGTTGACCACGATGTCGCGCGCGCCCTGCATGGCATCGCCGCCGCTGTAGGCGAAGAACGAGTAATCCTGCCAGCGGAAATCGTAGTCCGAGCGCAGCACCTGCGCCTGCACTTCGATGTCGTCGCGCGGGCGCCACTGCAGCGCCACCGCACCGGTGCGACGCTTGCGCTCACCCACCGTGGTATTGATGCCGGCGCCGTGCGGCACGAACACCTCAGTGCCTTCAAAGCCGGGCAGATCGGTCTGCGAGTACCACGGCTCCAGCGAAATCGTGTCCTGGCGGAACGGGCTGGTCTGCTGCGAATAGTTCACCAGCAGGCCGATCTCACCGATACCGGTCTGCCAGCGGTCGCTGAACATGCCCGAGAAGGCCGGCTTGCTGTCATCGGCCAGATCGTAATGGTTGTACTGCAGGCTGCCGGCGATCTTGCGGCCGTCATAGTCGAACGGCAGGCGTGTGCGCAGGTCGACCGTGCCGCCCAGGCCACCTTCGATCATTTCCGCCGAGGGATTCTTGTACACGTTGACGCCGCCGAGCAGCTCGGCCGAGACGTCTTCGAAGCTCAGGCCGCGGCCATCATTGGCGGTGAAGATGTCACGGCCATTGAGCTCGGTGCGCACCTGGGTCAGGCCACGGATGGCGATGGTGCTGCCTTCGCCGTAGTTGCGCGTGATCTGGATGCCGGAGATGCGCTGCAGCGCTTCGGCGACGTTGTTGTCGGGCAGTTTGCCGATGTCCTCAGCCACGATCGAATCGACGATCTGCTCGGCATTCTGTTTGATTTGCTGGGCACGGGTCACGCTGCTGCGGGTACCCGTCACCTGGACGGTGTCCAGCTGGGTCGCGGCATTCGTGTCCTGGATATCGCTCTGCTGGGCCATCACCTGCCCGGCGACCAGCATCGAAACGCAGACCGCCAGCGCACGGCGGCGCAACGCGGTGGGGGTACGTGCAGGCACGGATGCGCCTGTCGCCCCACGGCAACAACGTACTGACATGATGTTTCCCTCCCAGGACACATGTGCTGACGGTGGACGACGCCGTTCGGCGCCGCCTGTAACAATCAGGTTGTAAGGTCATGCCCACCACCGGGATTCCGGGGCGGGGTACAACGCGGCCGGTCGTTTCCGGTCGGCTGGCGGGCAGCTTAGGCAGCGGCAGCCATTCCATGCCAATAAAATATTGGGCTGGATGTATTCCTTCGGAGAATACCATTCACGCCGCCTATACCAGCCGTGGCCCGGCCCGCTTCAGCCGCTGCCGCGCAGCCCCGGATACAGCCAGCGCGCGGTCGTTCGAAGGGCCAGCAGCATGCGCTCGGCGGCCGGCGGCAACACGTGGCCGCGCCGGTAGATGATCCCGAACGACTCCATGCGCACGCCCACATCGATGGGCAGCACGGTCAGCAGCTTGGCCTGGATGTAGGGCGCCACCGATTCCACCGGCAACGCGGCCAGCAGATCACTGCCGCGCAGCAGGCTGGTCATCACCGGCAGCGAGCTGGTCTCGATGATGTTCTGCGGAATCGGCAGGCCCTGCTCCAGGAACAGCGCATCCAGCCGCGCGCGCAGCACACTGTCGGCCGGCGGCAGGATCCAGCCATGCCTGGCCAGATCGGCATAGTGCAGATCGTCGCGGCTGGCCAGCGGATGGCCGGCGCGGGCGATCACCGAATGCGGCTCGTCCGCCAGCGCTTCGAAGGTGAGGTCCGCCGCACCCTCGGGCCCCAGGATGCGGCCGATCACCAGATCCAGCTGACCATCCAGCAGCCGCGCCACCAGCGGCCGGCTGTAGTCCATCTCGACCCGGATCAGGATGTCCGGAAACTCCCGCTTCACCTCGGCGATCGCCTGCGGCACCAGGTTGGTACCCGGGTTGACCACGGTACCGATCGAGACCTGCCCCATATGCCCGCTGCGCAGCGCGGCGATTTCTTCGGTCGCCCGGCCGATCTCCGACATCGCCGAGCGCGCGCGCCGGATCAGCACCTGCCCGTACCAGGTCGGCTCCACGCCCCGGGCGTGCCGCTCGAACAGCTTCACCCCGAGCATGTCCTCCATCTCCGCCAGCAGCTTGGAGGCGGCCGGCTGGGTCATGGCGGCGGCTTCGGCGGCGCGCAGCACCGAGCCGTGTTCGTGCAGGTGCAACAACAACATCAAATGCCGGGTCTTGAGCCGGGAGGCATTCGTCCAAGGGCCAGGTGCGGTCGTCATCACACATCCGTTCTGCGTTGATCGCCGCATTGAATCACGGTATTCGCCGGGGGAATAGATATCCCGAAAAATTTCATTTGATAAGAATACCTTCGCACGCAACCCTGACCGTATGGCTGCGCCGCCCCCGGCTGCCAGCCCGCCAGCGCCCCCCGCGCCCGCCGATTTCTGGAGCCTGCTTTGTCCGCATCCGCTTTGTCGTACCGTCTGCCGTTGGCTCCGTCCCTGGACACACTGTTCGATGAGTAAACGACTGCAGGACAAGATCGCGCTGGTCACCGGCGCGGCCAGCGGCATCGGCGCGGCCACCGCCGCGCTGTTCGCCGAGCACGGCGCCCGGGTGATCGGGCTGGATCTGAACCCGGCGCGTGCCCCTGACGCGCGGATCGACCATCGCCTGGCCGACATCACCGATGCCGACGCGATTGGCACCCTCGTGGAATCGGTACGCGCCGAGCATGGCCGCGTGGATGTGCTGGTCAACAACGCCGGCGCCGATGTCTTCGCCGACCCGCTGCAGCTCGAAGACGCGCAGTGGGAACGCTGCCTGGATCTCAACCTCAAGGGCGCGTGGAACGTGTGCCGGGCAGTGCTGCCGGCGATGCTGGCGCAGCAGGCCGGTTCCATCGTCAACATCGCCTCGGTGCATGGCCACCGGATCATCCCGCATGCCTTCCCCTACCCGGTCGCCAAGCATGGCCTGATCGGGCTGAGCAAAGCGCTCGGCATCGAGTACGCCGCGCAGGGCATCCGGGTCAATTCGATTTCGCCCGGGCTGATCCTGGTCCCCCGGATCGAGGCCTGGTTCGCCAACAGCGCCGATCCGGCCGCCACGCGCCACGCGCAGGAGCAGCTGCTGCCCTGCAAGCGCATCGGTGAGCCCAGCGAAGTGGCGCATACCGCGCTGTTCCTGTCCAGCGACGAAGCACGCTTCATCAATGCCACCGACATCCTGATCGACGGTGGCCGTTCCCAGCTTTATCACGAGTGATCATGAGCGCCCCGATCTTCCAACTGCCCCTCGTCGCGATCCTGCGCGGCATCACCCCCGATGACACCCTCGCCCATGTCGGTGCGCTGGTGGAGACCGGCTTCGATGCGATCGAAGTGCCGCTGAATTCGCCGCGCTGGGAAGACAGCATTGCCCGCGCGCAGCAGGCCTTCGGTGCGCACGCCTGGATCGGCGGCGGCACGGTGTTGCGCGAGCAGCAGGTGGATGCGCTGGTGGAGATCGGTGCGCGCTTCATCGTCACCCCCAACACCCGGCCCGCACTGATCCGCCACGCGGTGGATCGCGGTCTGCAGGTAATGGCCGGGTTCGCCACCGCCAGCGAGGCGTTCGACGCGATCGACGCCGGCGCGCAGATGCTCAAGCTGTTCCCCGCCGCCACTTACGGTCCCGGCCACGTGCGCGCCCTGCGCTCGGTGCTGCCGCGCGAGCTGCCGTTGTACGTGGTCGGCGGCGTGACCCCGGATTCCCTCGCCAGCTACCTCGCCGCCGGTGCGGTCGGTGCCGGCATCGGGGGCGATCTCTATCAACCCGCCCAGCCGCTGCAGCGTACCCGCGAGCAGGCCCAGGCGTTCCTCCAGGCCTACCGGACTACGCACGGATGAAGATCACCCGACTGGTTACCTATCACGCCGCACCGCGCTGGCTGTTCCTGAAGATCGAGACCGACGAGGGCATCACCGGCTGGGGCGAGCCGGTCATCGAGGGCCGCGCGCGCACCGTGGACGCGGCCGTGCATGAACTGTCGGAGTATCTGATCGGGCAGGACCCGACCCGGATCAACGACCTGTGGCAGACGATGTATCGCGGCAGCTTCTACCGCGGCGGCGCGATCCTGATGAGTGCCATCGCCGGGATTGACCAGGCACTGTGGGACATCAAGGGCAAAGCGCTCGGCGTGCCGGTGTACCAGTTGCTCGGCGGTCTGGTGCGCGACCGCATGAAGACCTACCGCTGGGTCGGCGGCGACCGCCCGGCCGATCTGGTCGAGCAGGTGCATCGCTACCGCGAACTCGGCTTTGATACGTTCAAGTTCAACGGCACCGAAGAAATGCAGCTGCTGGACAGCCCACGCCGCGTGGATGCCGCCATCGCCAAGGTGGCCGCGCTGCGCGATGCGTTCGGCGACAGCATCGATTTCGGCGTGGATTTCCACGGCCGGGTCGGCGCGCCGATGGCACGTGTGCTGCTCAAGGAGCTGGAGCCCTACCGGCCCTTGTTCGTGGAAGAGCCGGTGCTGCCCGAACAGGCCGAGTACTACCCGCGCCTGGCCGCGGCCACCTCGATTCCGCTGGCGGCCGGTGAGCGCATGTACTCGCGCTTCGAATTCAAGCAGGTACTCGCCAACGGCGGACTGTCGCTGCTGCAGCCGGATCTGTCGCATGCCGGCGGCCTCACCGAGTGCCTGAAGATCGCCGCGATGGCCGAGGCCTACGATGTCGCGCTCGCACCGCACTGCCCGCTCGGCCCGGTCGCGCTCGCCGCCTGCCTGCAGCTGGATTTCGTCTCGCACAACGCGGTGCTGCAGGAACAGAGCATCGGCATCCACTACAACCAGGGCGCCGATCTGCTCGATTACGTGTTGAACAAGGACGACTTCCACTGCGACCATGGCAGCATCGCCGCCCTGCCCAAACCCGGGCTGGGCGTGGAAATCGACGAGGAGCGCCTGCGCCATGCCCATGAGAATCCGCCTGACTGGCGCAACCCTGTCTGGCGCCACGCCGACGGCTCCGTTGCCGAGTGGTGAGCCGCGATGAGCGTTGAACTGGCCCCGGCCACGCTGGTGGTGGACAGCCGCTGCACCCATGGCGAAGGCGTGCTCTGGTGCGAACAGCGGCAGAGCGTGCTGTGGATCGACATCGCCGAACGCCGGCTGTGGGAACACCACCCCGAGCGTGGCACCACGAGGCACTGGAATCTTCCCGATCGGCCCGGCTGCATCGGCCTGTTCGAGGATGGCACGCTGCTGGTGGCGCTGGTGAGTTCACTGCACCGCGCCGATCTGGCCACCGCCACCGACGACACCCTGGCGCTGCAGTGGCTGGCCGACGTGGATCCGCTCAACGCGTACACGCGCAGCAACGATGGCCGCGCCGACCGCGACGGCAACTTCGTGTTCGGCACCATGAACGAGCACCCCGGACGCGCTGCCGATGGCCGCTTCTACCAGTACTCCACCCGCCATGGCCTGCGCGAGCTGCCGCTGCCGGGCATCGTGATTTCCAACGCGATCAGCTTCAGCCTCGATGGCCGCACGATGTACTGGTGCGACTCGGTATCGCCGCGGATCATGGCCTGCGATTACGACCCCGAGCAGGCCCACACCACCAACGTGCGCGAATTCACCGCGCTGGCCAATACCGCCGCCGAACCCGATGGCTCGGCCGTGGATGCCGCTGGACGGGTCTGGAACGCGCAATGGCGTGCACGCCAGGTGAGCTGCTATGCACCCGATGGCACGCTGCTGCAGGTGCAGCCGGTGCCGGTCAAACACCCCACCTGCGTCGCGTTTGGCGGCAGCGATCTGCGCACGCTGTATGTGATCAGCTCACGGCTGGACCACACGCCGGAGGAACTGGTGGCAAGCACGCACGCCGGCAGCCTGTTCAGCGCACGACAGGCGCAGCCGGGCCTGCCCGAGAGCCGGATCCGCGGATGATCGCGGTCGACTGGGGCAGCAGCAGCCTGCGCGGCTATTGGCTGGATGATGCCGGCGCGATCATCGAGCAACGCGCCAGCGGGCGCGGCATCCTGCACTGCGAGGACAACTTCGCCGACGTGCTGGCCGAGCTGATGGATGGCTGGCCGGACCGTACGATCCTGCTCAGCGGCATGATCGGCAGCCGCAACGGTTGGATCGAGCAGGCCTACCTGCCCTGCCCGGCCAGACTCGCCGATCTCGCTGCGGCCCTGCACCTGCATCACGACGAACGGCTACCCGGCCGCGATATCTGGTTCGTGCCGGGCGCGGCCGTCCAAGGTGCTGGCCAAACGCCGGATGTGATGCGCGGCGAAGAGACGCAGTTGGTCGGTCTGGACGCCGGTGCCGGCGTGGCGCAGGTCTGCCTGCCCGGTACCCACAGCAAGTGGGCAAGGCTGCACGATGGAGCGATCACCGGTTTTGCGACCGCCATGACCGGCGAGCTGTTCGCCCTGCTGCGCCAGCACAGCCTGCTTGGCCGCCTGATGGGCGACAGCGACACCTTCGACGGCACCGCCTTCGCGCAGGGCGTGCAGCGCAGCGGGGACGCCGGGGGCCTGCTGCACCATCTGTTCGGCGTGCGTGCGCTGGGCCTGTTTGAACGGTTGCCCGCCCTCGCAGCGCCTTCTTACCTCTCCGGGGTGCTGCTCGGCCATGAAATCCGTGCGCTCGCCGATACCGGCGCCAAGGTCCACCTGGTGGGCAGTGCCGCGCTGACGGCGCGCTATGGCCACGCCCTCCAGCTGCTCGGCATCACCCCGGTGAATGCCCCTGAAAACCTTGCAGCACGGGGCCTGTACCGCCTTGCGCAGCAGCGCGGCCTGCTTGGCTGAGCGCATCGCCCCAGCATTCAGGCACAACCTGTTCTAGAATTACGCGGCTTAACGCCGGATTTCCCCATGCCTTTCGTCGTCACCGAAAACTGCATCAAGTGCAAACACACCGATTGCGTGGAAGTGTGCCCCGTGGATTGCTTCCACGAAGGCCCCAACTTCCTGGTGATCGACCCGGATGAATGCATCGACTGCACCCTGTGCGAACCGGAGTGCCCGGTCAACGCGATCTTCCCCGAAGACGACGTGCCCGCCGGGCAGGAAGCATTCGTCGCCCTGAACGCCGAGCTGGCCCAGGCCTGGCCGGTGCTCACCGTGCGCAAGGACCCGCCCGCCGATGCCGGCGAATGGGACGGCAAACCGGACAAGCTGAAGCTTCTGGAACGCTGAGCCTCCCGGCTCTGGCAGCAACGAAAAAGGGCGCCGAGGGCGCCCTTTTCGTTTCTCTGACCCGTCCCGGTTACGGGGCCAGCTTCGCCTTCAGCTCACCCAGCAGCTTGGTCGGGGCGGCGGCGGTGGCCGGCATGCCACGCGGATCCACGGCCGAGACGTAGGCGCCCGCATCGACGGCAACCACGCGGACCAGGAAGTCGCTGCCTTCGAAGGCCACGTCGTAGGAACCCAGCAGCTGGGCCTTGCTGGCGATCTTCACGCCGTCAACGGTCTCCAGGGCGGTGCCGACCTTGGCGAACACCTCTTCCTTGGTGCCCGGCACGGTGAAGCCAGCGTTGTTGGCGGCGGCCGGATTCGCGGCCGGGGCCGGACGCGCGGCCTGCGAGGCCAGCGTCGAACTGGCAACGGCGGCGGTGGCAGCGGCCTGACCGGCCGGAACGTTCAGATCCGGCGGCACTTCCAGCGGACGCACTTCCGGGGCCAGGGCATAGTCGCCCTTGGCGCCACGCTTGAAGCAACCGGTGGTGCCGACGAGGGTGGCGGTGGCCAGGATCGCGAAGGACAGCACGCGGAAGGCGGAAACGGATTGACGCATGGGAATCTCCTGAGTGACCACTGTGATCAGTGGTTGGATAGTGCTTCCAGCGCACCGATATCGGTGGCCAGGTGTTCGGCAGCGGCGTGATGGGCCGCAGACAAGGGCAGCAGCGGCAGGCGCAGGCCGTCACCAATGCCGATCCGGCGCAGCAGGTCCTTCACCGGAATCGGATTGGACTCCACGCCGCAGAATTCATGGAACGGTTCCAGGCGCGCATCCCACGCCTCGGTCGCCTCGCGCTCCCCGGCCGCCGCAAGGTCGCACATCCGGCGATACGCGCCCGGCAGGGCGTTGGAGCCCACCGAAATCAGGCCATCCACGCCGGACAGGATCGAGCGCGCGGCCGTACCGTCGTCACCGCTGAGGATGGCGAAGTCCGGCGAACGCAGCGCCAGCAGGGCATTGACGCGGCCCACATCGCCGACCGCCTCCTTGATGCCTACGATGTTCGGGTGCCGGGCCAGTTCGGCCACGGTCTCGGGCAGCATGTCGCAGCCGGTGCGGCCGGGCACGTTGTACAGGATGACCGGCAGGCCGCCTTGGTCGGCCACCGCGCGGTAATGTGCGATCAGGCCGGCCTGGGTCGGGCGCACGTACGGCGGGGTCACCACCAGCGCATGGGTCGCGCCGTTGGCGGCCGCACGACGGGTCTGTTCAATGGTTTTGGCCGTCCCGGACAGGCCGGTCCCGGCCAGCACCGGGATGCGCCCGGCGACGGTTTTGACCGCACTGCGCAGCAGCTGATCGTATTCGTCGTCGGACAGGGCCGCGGCTTCACCGGTCGAACCGGCCACCACCACCCCGTGAACACCACCCTCCAGTTGCAGGTGCAGCAGGCGCTGCCAACCGTCGGGATCCAATGCGCCGTTCGCCTGGAAGGGCGTCGCCAGCGCGGTGATGAGACCGGAAAGGGACAAGGACATCGTGCTCGGAAGAAAGGGGGCACCCCGCCTGCGTAAACGCCGGCCAGATGTACGTTGCATGTTACTTGCGGGTCGAAAGCGCGGGCAAGTATGCTGGACTCCGGCGAACGTGCCGTCGTCCGGCCGTTCAGACTCACCTTGCATCACCCGGAACCATCTTGACCGACACCACGCCGCGGCCTGCGCCGACCGAAAACCACCTCCTGATCAACGCCTATACGACGCATCCGGAGTCCCCCCTGCTGCCTGTGACCCGGCGTATCGCCGACAGTGGCTGCAATCTGGTCGATGCCCGCCTGGCCACGGTCGGGCGCGACGTGTCCGTCACCGCCCTGGCCACCGGCTCGTGGGACTCGGTGGCCAAGCTGGAGGCGATGCTGACCCGGCTGGAGCGTGAGGAAGGCCTGAAGCTGGTCTGGTACCGCACCGGTGCCAAGCAGGCGCAGTCCAATCTGCTGCCCTACATCGTGGAAGTGATTGCCGCCGACAAGCCGGGGATCCTGTTCCAGCTGGCCGATTTCTTCGACCGCCAGGGCATCACCATCGAAAACCTGCAGAGCACGCGTTACCGCGCGATGCAGACCGGTGCGGAAATGTTCTCCGCGCAGGTCACGATCGGGGTGCCGGCGAACATGCACATTGCCGCGCTGCGCGATGATTTCCTCGAGTTCTGCGATCACCTGAACCTCGATGCGATCATGGACCCGATGAAGTTCTGATGTTTCGCGCGTTCGTCACGGGCGCGCGGGGTTTCATGCAGTTGTAGTAGATCTACCCCAGGATCCGGAAAGGAACCCATGAACGACGGCGACACCCTGGACAGCACCACCCTCGCGCTTCCGCTGGCCTTGTCCGGCGGCGACACCACCACCCTCGGCGAGCTGGCCGGCCAGTGGCTGGTGCTGTACTTCTACCCCAAGGACAGCACCCCGGGCTGCACCACCGAGGGCATCGATTTCAACGCGCTGCTCCCGCAGTTCACGAAGGCCGGCGCCCGCGTCTTCGGCGTCTCCCGTGATTCGGTCAAATCCCACGACAACTTCTGCGCCAAGCAGGGCTTCGCCTTCCCGCTGATCAGCGATGGCGACGAAGCGCTGTGCACCGCGTTCGACGTGATCAAGCTGAAGAACATGTACGGCAAGCAGGTGCGTGGCATCGAGCGCAGCACCTTCCTCATTTCGCCGGACAGTCGTATCGTGCAGGCGTGGCGCAAGGTCAAAGTGGCCGGCCACGCAGACACCGTCCTTGAAGCCCTGAAGGCCGCGAAAACCCAGTGATCACCCCGGCACCCCCAATGGCCATCACCCTGCCCCGCAGGTCGTGATGGCTTGTCCCTGTTCTGCCACCAGGAATTGACGATGACCCGAGGCAAGCGCATCTACGTACTGGATACCAACGTGCTCATGCACGATCCGACCGCGCTGTTCAAGTTCGAGGAGCATGATGTCTACCTGCCGATGCAGGTGATCGAAGAGCTGGACAACGGCAAGAAGGGCACCACCGAGGCGAGCCGCAATGCGCGCCAGGTCAGCCGTTTCCTCAATGAGCTGGTGCAGGCCTCGGGCCTGGACAACCTGGCCGATGGCATCCCGCTGCAGCGTCCCAACGGGCTGCAGCTGCGTGGCAAGCAGAGCGTAGGCCTGCTGCGTTTCCAGACCAGTCACTTCGATGCGGGCAAGAGCTTCGGCGCGGTGATTCCGGACAACGCCATCCTCGGCGCGATCCTGGCGCTGAAGGAACAGGTGCCCGAGATTCCGGTGGTGTTCGTGTCCAAGGACATCAATCTGCGGATCAAGGCGGCGATTGCCGGCATCGTCTCCGAGGATTACGAGAACGACCGCGCGCTGGACGATTTCAGCCTGCTCTACACCGGCGCCACCGAGCTGCCGGAAGACTTCTGGAAAAAGCACACCGACAGCCTGCGCAGCTGGAGCGACAAGGGCCGCACCAGTTACGAAATCATCGCCAGCGAAGACGAGAACTGGCACCCCAACCAGTACGCCTACCTGCCGGGCGACGATGAAGTCGAACTGCGCGTGGCCAAGGTGGACGGCGACAAGATCACCCTGTCGCTGGTCAACGATTTCCGCCACGGCAGCCACGCGGTGTGGGGCATCAGCGCGCGCAACCGGGAGCAGAACTTCGCGCTCAATGCGTTGATGGACCCGGAGATCGATTTCGTCACCCTGCTCGGCACCGCCGGCACCGGCAAGACGCTGCTCGCGCTGGCCGCCGGCCTGGCCCAGACCATGGACCAGCAGCGCTACCGCGAGATCATCATGACCCGTGCGACGGTCAGCGTTGGCGAGGACATCGGCTTCCTGCCCGGTACCGAAGAAGAAAAGATGACGCCGTGGATGGGCGCGCTGACCGACAACCTGGAAGTGCTCACGCATACCCAGGAAGGCGGCGCGTGGGGGCGTGCAGCCACCAACGACCTGATCGCCAGCCGGATCAAGATCCGCTCGCTGAACTTCATGCGTGGCCGCACCTTCCTGTCGCGTTATCTGATCCTGGATGAAGCGCAGAATCTCACCCCCAAGCAGATGAAGACCCTGATCACCCGTGCCGGCCCGGGCACCAAGATCGTCTGCCTGGGCAACGTCGAACAGATCGATACTCCGTACCTCACCGAGACCACCTCGGGCCTGACCTACGCGGTGGACCGTTTCAAGAACTGGCCGCACAGCGCGCACGTCACGCTGCGCCGTGGCGAGCGTTCGCGCCTGGCCGATTACGCTTCGGAGGTGTTGTGAGCCGTTCCCTGTCCCGTGCCGTCCTGCCGCTGGCGCTTGCTGCGCTGGCGGCAGCCTGCACGCCCGCCAACACGCGGCCGGGCGCCAGCGTCCCGACCGCGATCAAGACCGGCCAGTCCTGGGTGGTGACGCGACCGATCGTCGCCGCCCAGGTGCTCGATACCTGCTCGCGCGACAGTCCCGGCCGCGAGGCCGGACGGGTCACCGGTTACTGGGCGCCCAGCCGCAAGGATGTCGAGCAGCTCGAAGCCGCCTTGCCGACGCTGGAGGCGCAGGTGCCCAAGGCCGCCGATTTCGATCGCCAGTACGTCGGCATCGAGATGAACGCGCGCAAGCTGATCTACCTCAACGCCTTCCATCTGCCTGACGATGCCGACATCGATCCCGCGCGCGATGCGATCCGGGTCTGCGATGGCGGCGCGCAGTTCTGGGGCGCGGTGTTCGATCCGGGCAGCGGCGGTTTTTCGGATGTGCAGTTCAACGGCCCGCCCGCGGGCCGTTGATCGTGCCGTGACCATCACCGCGCACGCCGGATGAGCATCCGGCTGCCCACCTGGGTCTGGATCGGGGCGATCGCCCTGTCCTGCGTCGCCGGGATGGTCAACGTGGTCGGCTTCCTGGGCTTCGAACACCAGGCGGTCAGCCACATGACCGGCACCACCAGCCAGCTCGGGATGGCACTGGCCCAGCGCGACTGGCGCGTGGTCGGGCACCTGTGGGGACTGCTGATCGCGTTCTGCGTGGGCGCTACGCTGAGCGGCGTGATCATCCAGGACAGCGGCCTGCAGCTGGGCCGTCGCTATGGCGTGGTGCTGGCGCTGGAATCGCTGTTGCTGCTGGTCGCGATTCCGCTGTTCAAACAGCAGCAGATCTGGGGCGCACTGGCCGCGGCGATGGCCTGCGGCCTGCAGAACGCAATGGCCACCACCTTCAGTGGCGCAGTGGTGCGCACCACCCACCTCAGCGGCATGTTCACCGACCTGGGGATCGGCCTGGGCCACCTGCTGCGCGGGCTGCCACTGCCGATCCGACGGCTGACCCTGAGCGGCTTGATCGTCAGCGGCTTCCTGGCTGGCGGCGTGATCGGCGCCCTGCTGTTCCTGCGCTTCGGCTACGACGCCCTGCTCGCCCCCGCGCTGCTGACCGGCGGCACCGGGCTGGGCTACGTGCTGTACCGGCAGTGTGCACTGCTGCGGTCGCGCTGACGGCGCGGCAGCACTGCCGCGACAAACATTGCACAATCGGCGTATGACGCCCTCCAGCCCCGTTTCCGCCCTGACCATCGCCGGCTCCGATTCCGGCGGTGGCGCCGGCATCCAGGCCGATCTGAAGGCCTTTGCCGCCCATCGCGTGCATGGCCTGTCCGCGATCGCCGCGCTGACCGCGCAGAACACCCGCGGCGTTACCGCCGTGCACGTGCCGCCGTTGGACTTCCTGCAGGCGCAGATCGATGCCTGCTTCGCCGATTTCGATATCCATGCGGTGAAGCTGGGCATGCTGGCCAACGCCGAGGTGATCGCACTGGTGGCCGACGCGCTGGAAAAGCACCGCCCACCGCACGTGGTGCTGGATCCGGTGATGGTCGCCACCAGCGGCGCCAGGCTGCTCGAAGCCAGCGCACTGGAGGCGATGCGCACGCGCCTGATCCCGCTGGCCACGCTGCTGACGCCCAACACACCCGAAGCAGAGCTGTTGCTCGGCCGCCGCATCCTCACCGCCGAGGATGCCGAAGATGCCGCCGACGCGTTGCTTGAACTGGGCGCCGGCGCGGTACTGCTCAAGGGCGGGCATCTGGACGAAGGCAGCCGCGTGATCGATCGCTACTTCGACGGTGTGACCCGCGAAGAATTCATCCATACCCGCCTGCCGGTGGATGCGCACGGCACCGGCTGCACGCTGGCCTCGGCGATCGCCGCGCAGCTGTGCCAGGGACTGTCATTGCCCAATGCCTGCGAAGCGGCCATCGACTACGTCGCGCGCGGCCTGCAGAGCGGTTATTACCCGGGCCGCAGCGAGGTGCTGGTGATCGACCATTTCGGTGCGGCACGCCCGGCATGATCGACGCCTCGCCTCTGCCTGTGCAGGCCGAAGACGGCCATCGCTTCGAACTGCTGGCGCGCGTGCCCACACAGCCGCGCGCACACCTGCTGTGGTTGCCGGCGCTGGGCGTGGCCGCGCGCCATTACCTGCCGTTCGCCGAGGCGTTCGCTGCGCGTGGCATCGCGGTGTACCTGCACGAGTGGCGTGGCAACGGCAGCAGCAGCCTGCGCCCGTCGCGCACGCAGGACTGGGGCTATCGCGAAATCCTCGCGCAGGACCTGCCAGCGAGCCTGGCAAACGTGCCCGGAGATGCTGACACGCCCTTGATCATCGGCGGCCACAGTCTCGGCGGTCAGCTGGCCTGCTGCTTCGCCGGGCTGCATCCGCGGCGCTTTGCCCGCGTGTGGCTGGTCGCCAGCGGCACGCCCTACTGGCGCACCTTCCCGGCCCCGCGTGGCTGGACCCTGCCGCTGGTGTATCGCTTCCTGCCCTGGTTGGCCCAGCGCCAAGGGGTCCTGCACGGCAGGAAGCTTGGCTTCGGTGGCACCGAGGCGCGCGGGCTGATCCGCGACTGGTCGCGCGTGGGGCTCAACAACCACTACGCGGCCGCTGGCATGGCGACCGATCTGGAGGCCGGGATGCGCGAACTACGCGGCCAGGCGACCGCTGTGGTGATGGACCACGACTGGTTGGCACCGACGGACTCGATGCAGGGCCTGCTGGCCAAGATGCCGGGCATGCGTGCGCAGCTCAGCGTGGTCAGTGCGCAGATGCTGGGTGCGCGTGCCGATCACTTCGCCTGGATGAAAACGCCGGAAGCCGTGGTGGAGCAGCTTCTTCGTTCATTTGAATGAAGACCTTCACAAAAACCGTTGACGAATGCGACGCCGATCCGCATAATTCCGCTCCTGTTGACGCGCCCGTAGCTCAGTTGGATAGAGTACCTGGCTACGAACCAGGCGGTCGGGAGTTCGAATCTCTCCGGGCGCACCATCAACAGGGTATCGATTTCGCCGTCGGTATCAGTAATGAAAATTCGATGTAAATGCGCCCGTAGCTCAGTTGGATAGAGTACCTGGCTACGAACCAGGCGGTCGGGAGTTCGAATCTCTCCGGGCGCACCATTACATCGAACGGCAAGCCTGCTTGCCTTCCCGTCGAACGTGGCAACACGCGCGGCAGGACACACAACCAGACAATGCAAATGCGCCCGTAGCTCAGTTGGATAGAGTACCTGGCTACGAACCAGGCGGTCGGGAGTTCGAATCTCTCCGGGCGCACCATTGCATCGACGAAGACAGCAACCCCCGGTTGCTGTTTTTTTTTGCGTTGTCGCCGGCTGTCACCAGGTAGTGCCGGCCGCTGGCCGGCTCTCATGGATGCTGGACGATCGCGTGGAGCCGGCCAGCGGCCGGCACTACCGGGAGGTCACCCCTGCGGTGCGTGCGCCTGCACCGCCCGCATCGCCATGAGATCCGCTTCGCCCGGCAGTTCCGGCGCCGGGCAGTCACCGCCGGCATGGGCGTCGTGCGCCAGCCAGTCATCCACCACACCGCCCAACAGATCCACGCGCAGCGGCAGGGTGATGTGGTCTTCGCCCCGCATCTCGATGTAGTGCACGCGCGGGCTGGCAGCAGCCAGACGACGGCCCTGCCCGACCGGCACATGCTGATCATCCTGGCCATGCAGCAGCAGTACGCAGGTACGGCTGTCGGCCAGCGCGCGGGTGACATCGACGCGGTCCAGGTCCAGATCCAGACGCTGGCTGGCGGCGGCGATCACCTGGTCGATATCCTGCCCGCCGTAGCGCCAGCGCCCATAGGCGGCCATGGCCTGCGCCTTCCACGCCGTCGGCTGCAGCGACATCAGGTGCGGGATCATGCTGCGGATCGCATCGCCGGCATTGGCGAAGGACTCCATTGCCACCACGCCGGTGACCTGGTCGCCCAACTTGTCGGCGGTGAACAGCGCGGTGGCTGCACCGTAGGAGACGCCGAACAGATACAGCGGCCCGACCACCTCCCCGCGCGCCTTCAGCGCAGCAATGACATCGACCACGTCGTCCGATTCGAACGTGCCGTAGCCGGACGGACCGGCGCCGGAATGGCCATGGTTGCGCAGGTCGATGGTGACCACGCGGTAGCCCGACTGCGCCAATTGCAGCGACCACGGCAGCATCGCATCACCGTTCATCATCCAGCCGTGCAACAGCACCACCGTGCCGCGCGGCGCCTGTGGCTGGAAGGGATGCGGCAGGTCCAGCGCCATGCCGGTGCGCAGCGGCTCGCCGTTGTCATGGTGCTGGGGCAGGTAGTGGTAGCGCACCCCGTACTGGCCCGGGTCGAAGGCCCGCCAGAAGATCGGCACGCCCGCGCGGCCGGTCACCCGGCCATGCCGGTTGGGGACGCTGTCCACCGCTTCGGCGATGCGCGGCATGTCCAGCAGGGTGGACACACCACCGGGCGCGATCAGCCGATCACTCAACGAGGTCGAGGCGGCGGTGGAGGTCAAGGAGGAGCAGGCAGCCAGCCACAGGCCAGCCCCGGCCAGCAGCAACAGCAGCAAGCGCTTCATGGGCAGAGTCGGAAAAACCAATCGAGTCGGGCAGGTTACCGATCCGCTCCGCGCCGCTCTATCGCATCCGTATGACCATCCGATGACAGCGAGGCCAGGATTCAGGTTGGCCCCGGCGGCTGGCTAGCCCAGCCAGCCTTCCATGGTCGGCCACCACCCCGCCAACACCGCCGGCCGCTGCATGCGCTCGCGCCACCATTTCAGCGCGGCCCCCTCCTCGCCAGTGCGCCAGGCCAGCCAGAACGTCTCGTCCGGTTTGGGCTCCTCGACCTGCTTGATCACCAGCCGGCCATCGCGCACCGCCTGCTGCACGTACGGCTCGGGCAGGAAACCGAAACCGAGCCCGGCACATTGGAGGCGGAACTTGCTGACCATGTCCGGCACGGTCACGGTCTCCTGCCCCATCAGCAGCCCGACCGTGCGCGGCAGCATCCGCCGGGCCGAATCGGCCACGGCGATCGCGCAGTGGGTGGCCAGCTGCTCACGGCCCAGCGGCTCGGACGCGGCCGCCAGCGGATGCGAGGGCGCCACCGCGAACACGAAACGCACCACACCCATCGGCTCGACCACATAGCCCCCGCCACTGGGGCCCTCGCCCGCCGCGCCGACCAGCAGGTCCGCGCGCCGGTCGAGCAGTGCCTCCCAGGTGCCGGACAGCGATTCACTGATCAGCCGCATCCGGGTCTGTTCGGCCACCGCATTGAAGGCGCGCATATCCTCGGCCAGCAGCGCCGGCACGAACATCGAATCGACCGCCACGGTCAGCTCCGCCTCCCAGCCGGACGCCACCCGCCGCACCCGCATCTCCAGCTCCCGCGCCGCCCGCAGCAGATGGCGGCCCTCCTCCAGCAACGCTTCCCCGGCCGGGGTCAGGTGCGCGCGCGGGCCCACCCGATCGAACAGCTGCACGCCCAGGTCCTCCTCCAGCTTGGAGACCGTGTAGGAGATGGTCGAGGGCACCTTGTGCAGCGCTTTGCCGGCCGCGGCGAACGAACCGCGGCGGTCGATGGCATCCAGGATCTGCAGGGCATCGAGGCTGAGCTTGAGCATTCGAATTTTTCGATGATGGCTTGCAAAACTATCCGTTTTTCAACCCGCCGGAGCAAGCGGATACTGGCCGCAACAGGAAAGGGGCAGCGAACGCCGCCCCGAACCGCCATCGAAACCATCGAACACCGAGGAGATTCACCATGCTGCAGATCCGCAAGAGCAACACCCGTGGCAAGGCCGACCATGGCTGGCTGAACTCCATGCACACCTTCTCCTTCGCCAACTACTACGACCCGCGCTACACCAGCTTCGGTCCGCTGCGGGTGATCAACGAAGACCGCGTGCAGGGCGGCCAGGGCTTTGGCACGCACAGCCACAGCAACATGGAGATCGTCTCCTATGTGCTCGGCGGCGCGCTGGAACACAAGGACTCGATGGGCACCGGTTCGGTGCTGCGCTACGGCGATGTGCAGCGCATGAGCGCCGGCAGCGGCGTCAGCCACAGCGAGTTCAACCACTCAGCCAGTGAGCCGGTGCACTTCCTGCAGATCTGGCTGTTCCCCGATCAGGAGAACATCACCCCGAGCTACCAGGAAACGCATTTCGCGCCGGAAACCAAGCGTGGGCAGCTGCGCCTGATCGCCTCGCGCGATGGCCGGGACGGCTCGCTGTTGATCCACCAGGACGCGAACATCTACGCCACGATCCTGGACGGTAACGACCGCGTCCACCTGCCGCTGGCCCCGCGTCGCGGCGCCTATGTGCAGGTGGCCCGCGGGCAGCTGCAGGTCAACGGCATCACCCTGGAAACCGGCGATGCGCTGCAGGTCAGCGACGAGGCGCAGCTGACGCTGGAAAACGCCAACGAGGCGGAAGTCATCGTGTTCGAGCTGGCGCTGTAATCCCCCGGCCTCAAACGCAGACACCCCGGTTGCCCGGGGTGTCGTTCGTTGCGTGGATCAGAACCGGTAGTTCAGCGTCAGCCGCACGTTGCGCGGCTCGCCCCAGGTGTAGGTGCTGTACCAGCTGAAGATCGTGTAGTAGTGCTTGTCCAGCAGGTTGTTGACGTTGAGCGTTGCCGACAGCTGATCGTTGAACTGGTAACGCGCCATGGCATCGAGCAGCCAGTAGGGCTCGGTGCGGTGGAGCTGGCTTCCGCCAGTGGCCGGATTGGTGATGGTGCCGAACGTGCTGCCCTGCCAGCGCGCGCCGCCGCCGACGCTCCAGCCGTCAGCCGCACCGGTGAGGCGGTAGCTGGTGTGCACGCTGAACTGATCTTCCGGTTCCAGCGTGGAGACCTTGGTGGACTGCTGCCGCGCGATCTTGTGCGCGTAGCCACCCTGGATCTGCCAGCCCGGCGCAAGCTGGCCGGATACCTCCAGCTCATAGCCCTTGGTACGCACCCCCATCAGGCCTTCATAGGCGATCCCGCCGCTGGGCGTCCTGCCGCCGGTCGGCTGGGCGTAGTTGTCCTGCTCCAGCTGGAACACCGCCGCACTGGCGTTGAGGCGACCGTCGTAGAACTCCGCCTTCAGGCCCGCTTCGTAGCTGCGCCCTTCCAACGGATCCAGCACGCGACCCTGCTCGTCCTGGTTGCCCTGCGGCTTGAAGATGGTGCTGTAGCTGGCGAACACCGAAACATTGCGGTTGAGGTCGTACACCAGGCCGGCGTATGGCACGACCACACCGCTCTCGTCGGTATCCGGAGATGTATAGTTGGCGATGCGGCTGCCGACGATCAGCTTGAGCGGATCGGCCAAGTCGAAACGGCCCACCACGTAGGCACCGCTTTCGCGCGTGACCTGGTTGTCACCGTAGCCCCACTGCCAGTCCGGCTCGGGCACGTCGCCGGTCCAGGCGTAGTAGTTGGCGACGTCACTCACGTAGCCCGGCTGCGGCGAGTACCCGTTGTTGACCCAGCGTTTGCGCGACACGCTGCCACCGACCACCAGTTCATGCTGGCGGCCGAACCACTCGAACTTGCCGCTGACGTACAGATCGGCCGCGTTGCTGGTGGTCTTGCCGATGTACTGGCCCAGCCACATGCTCACGCCCTCACCGGTCACCGGATCCGGATTGCCACCGGCCGCCGCGCCCAGCGACGCGTCATAGCCGTTGACCTGGTGATTGAGCTGCAACTTGGCGACCCAGTCATTGGCGAAGGTGTGCTCCAGCGTGGCGAAGCCGGTGCGGGCGTACTGGCCCCAGCGGCTCCAGCGCGCGCCGTTGTTGAACGAGCGCGGCATGTCGTTGAAGTTGCCTGCACTGTCCAGCAGGGGAATACCGCCCCAGCTGGAGCCCTCCGGATCGCTGTCCTGGTAATCGGCCCCGACGGTCAGCAGCGTGCTCTCGCCGAGGTCGGCTTCGAGGATGCCGTAGAACACCTCATTGCTGCGCTGGTAGTGGTCGGCATTGGAATGCTTGTCCTGGTAGGCACCCACGACGCGGCCGCGCACGCGGCCACTCTCAGTCAGCGGCCCGCCGACATCGACCTCGGCGCGGTAGCTGTCCCACGAACCGACACCCAGCGTGGCACTGCCGGCCAGCTCCCGGGTAGGCTTCTTGCGCACCAGGTTGATGGTCGCGCCCGGGTCGCCCATGCCGGTCAGCAGCCCGGTGGCCCCCTTGAGCACTTCCACGCGATCGTAGATGGCCATGTCGCTGAGCGTGTTGCCGGCCGAGTAAGCCGAATCGCGCGCCATCGGGATGCCGTCGTACTGGAAGTTCTGCACCGCGAAGCCGCGCGCGTAGTACTCGGTGCGCTCGCTGTCGTAGGTGACGATGCTCACGCCGGGCGTGACTTTCATGACGTCATCAATGCCGTTGAGGCCGAAGTCGTTCATTTCCTGCCGGGTGATCACGCTGATCGACTGCGGGGTCTGGCGCGGGCTGAGCACCAGCCGGGTGGCCGTGGCGATCGTGCCGGGCGTATACGAATCACTGTCTTCGGTCACGGTGCCGAGCTGGTTGGCGGTGACCTGCACGGTCTGCAGGGTCTGTGCGCCGTCCTTGGCAGGTGCGTCACCCGCCGGCGCC
Organism: Stenotrophomonas sp. TWI819; assembly: GCF_039673075.1. Lineage (NCBI taxonomy): Bacteria > Pseudomonadati > Pseudomonadota > Gammaproteobacteria > Lysobacterales > Lysobacteraceae > Stenotrophomonas > Stenotrophomonas sp. TWI819. The sequence continues at coordinate 188,816 of NZ_JBDJKY010000003.1, forward strand.
TCTTCGGCCTGCACCGCCGAGGCGGACAGGGCAAGGCCGAGCACGCAGGCCATCGCCTGCATCAACGGAGAGAACGCGGGAACAGCACGACGGCGACCCGAATGGATCGGGGCAACACGGAACGGAACGACGGACACGGCAACGCCTCCAGGCAGGAAGGGACTCCTCTGGCGGCGGCTGGAGGGAACGAATGGGCGGCATGATGCCGCATCCTGGGCTATAGCGAAAGACTATCGCGGCAGGCGACCGGGTGGAGAGCCCTGCAGACAGGCGACGCTCCGGCTGCAGCCGGGGCGCCGCAGGTCATTGGCCGGTGGCGATCAGGTCAGGTGATCCGCCGGTCCACCGACCGGATCAACCACGTGGCACCGGCGCATCCGAGGCAATCAGCTTCTCCTGCTTGAGCTCGGCCCAGAAGGCCCCCGGCACCGCCACCGACATCGACGCGACGTTGGCCAGGACCTGTTCGGGCGTGCGCGCGCCCGGAATGACCGCCGATACCACCTCGGGTGCATCGGCGAACTGCAGCGCCGCCGTGCGCAGGTCCACACCATGGCGATCGCAGATGGCCTGCACCCTGGCGCGCTTTTCCGGCGCCCAGGACGGCACCTTGCCGTCATAGAGATACCGGTCCCGCCCGGCCAGGTAGCCCGCCAACAGCGGCGACCCGACCACCACCGACGCGCCATGCGCGGCGATCTTCGGGAAGGTGTCATGCAAGGCCTGCTCGTGATCCAGCAGCGAGTACTGGCAGGCCAGCAGGAAGATGTCCGGGTCGGACTCGGCCACCGCACGCAGCGCCGGCTCGGGTCGATTGACGCCAAACCCCCAGGCTTTGATAAGCCCCTCCTCACGCATGCGTGTCAGCGCCGGCATCGCGCCCTTTGCGGCCTCGGCGAAGCGCTGCTCCCACGGCATCCCGAGGTCGTTTTCGTTGTCCGGTGACAGATCATGGATGAACACCACGTCCAACTGCGATACGCCGAGCCGGTTGAGGCTGTCCTCCACCGACCGCCGCGTGCCGTCGGCAGAGTAGTCGTAGCGGTAATGGAACGGCGACGGGTCCTTCCACATCACGTCCTGCAGCTCACCGGCGGTGGCCGTCAGGAGGCGACCGACCTTGGTCGACAGCGTGTACTCGCGCGCGGGATGGTTGTGCAGATGGTGGCCGTAACGGCGCTCGCTCAGGCCAAGCCCGTACCACGGCGACGTATCGAAACAGCGCACCCCGGCCGCATAGGCGGCGGCGAGGGTGGCTTCGCTCTGCGCATCGGTCGCGGCCGCGAAACCATTGCCGATCGCGACACCGCCCAGGCCCAGACGGGTCTGCGGACGATAGCGCCTGCCCTGCTGTGCGGGGTTGCCCGGCAAGGGCTTCGCCGAGGCCTGGCCGCGGGTGGGCAGGACACTGCCCGGCCCAGCCGACTGCGCCATCAACGGCGAGGCGGCGAAAGCGGCGGTACCGGCGGCGGCAACGGAGAGGAAGTGGCGACGTGTGTTCACGGCGACTCCTGTTTCTTCGGGGAAAGCGCACACCTTCGCAGAGGGGCGGTGCAGAGCATGCCTGTGGCGCGTCAAGGCGGCGGCAACATTGCCCTTTCCCACCGTGCGGCTGCTCAGCCCTGCCCAGCGCCTGCGGCGAGAAGCAGCGTCTCGATCTCGCGGTAACCGCGCTGGCGTGCATGCTGCAGCGGGGTGACGCCTTCGCCGTCAGGCAGGGTCACGTCGGCCCCGGCCGCGAGGAGCTGACGGACGATCTCCACATGTCGTGGGCCACCATCGGCCAGGATGATCGCCTCCAACAGCGCGGTCCATTGCAGGTTGTTGACGTGATCCACATCGACACCGGCTGCGATGAGTGTCGCCACGGTCTCCACGTGACCGCGTTCGGCCGCTGGAATGAGTGCGGTGCCACCGTAGCGGTTGGTGCTCTTCAGGTCCGCACCGGCAGCCAGCGTCGCGCGCAGGATCTCGAGATGCCCGCGGGCACCGGCATAGAGGTAGGGGCTGTCCTGAATCGCATCCTTGGCATTGACGTCGGCACCGGCCTGGATCAGCGCAAGCGCGGTCTCTACGTGGTTGCGGTGGGTCGCGACCAGCAACGGGGTCGCCTTCGCCGCGCCGCGCGCATCCACCTGTGCACCCTGCCCCAGCAGCGTACGCACCGCCGCGGCATCGCCCTTTTCCGCCGCCCGATGCAGGCGCTCATCCAACGACGCCGCACTGACCGGCACGACCATGCCCATCAGCATGCTCACGACCACCCAGCCACGCAGTGACCTCCGTCCCATCGACATGTTCCTGCTCCTTACACGGATGGCGCCCGGTGGGACGCCGCTGGACAACGACCGTAGCCGAGCCGCCGCGTCGGCACCAATGAAGAGTGGGGATCGACTGCATGCGCCATCCGAATGCGTCGGCCGCAGCGCCGCCCGCCTGTTTCATGCGACGCTGCGCGCGACATTCGACACGGACGCACCTCACCATGCTGCATCACATTTCCTTGGGCGTGCGCGATCTTGCGCGTGCTGCCGCCTTCCACGATGCCGCGCTCGGTGCGCTGGGCATGCGCCGCGCCTTCGAAGACGACGAGGCCATCGGCTATGGCTATGTCGAGGACGAGGATCTGCTGTGCCTGAAGCTGCGGGCCGATGCGTCGCCGCCGGGCGCGGGATTCCACCTGGCGTTCGGCGCACCCTCACGCCAGGCCGTGGACGCGTTCCATCGCGACGCACTGGCGGTTGGCGGCATCTGCAACGGGGCGCCGGGGCTGCGCGAGGACTATGGCGATCACTACTACGCCGCCTTCCTGATCGATCCGGATGGGCATCGGATCGAAGCGGTGTGCAAGTCGGTCGTTTGACCCGGATCGCACAAAGAAAAAGGCCTCCGTACTTGCGTACGAAGGCCTTTTCTACAACTGGCGGAGCGGGAGGGATTCGAACCCTCGATAGAGTTTTAAGCCCTATACTCCCTTAGCAGGGGAGCCCCTTCAGCCACTCGGGCACCGCTCCAGTGTTCTTGGTCCGCCGCTGCGATGAATCATCTCAGCGGGGGCGCGAATAATAACGTTTTCCGCGCCCTCAGGTAAAGCCTTAATCCGAAGAATTTTCACTTCCGGATGCATTCGGCTCATCACCGCGCTGGATCCGCTGGTAAATCTCTTCGCGGTGCACGGCCACGTCCTTCGGAGCGGTGATACCGATACGCACCTGGTTGCCCTTGACGCCGAGCACGGTCACGCTGACCGAGTCACCGATCATCAGGGTTTCGCCTACACGGCGAGTCAGGATCAACATTTGTTCAAGTCTCCAGGGGAACCGGTGGTGGCATTTCCCCACCGGCTTGGCGCCCCGGCAAGAGCGCCCCACGACAACGGGAAAAGATTCGCCATAGTACCGTCAGGCCTCCCGCCCCTTCAAGGAGCAGAAGGCCTCAGGCTGTTCAGATACGGGGGGTGACCCAGTCGACGACCGCGGCCAGTGCAGAAGCAAGGGCGGGCCCGTCCTCACCACCACCCTGGGCGAGGTCCGGGCGGCCGCCGCCCTTGCCCCCGATCTGACTGGCGATATGGGCCAACAGTTCCCCGGCCTTGACCTTGCCCATTGCGCTGCCGTTCACGCCCGCGACCAGGGCCGCCTTGCCGTCCTGGGTACCGGCCAGCACGATCACCGCATCGCCGAACTGCTGCTTGAGGCGGTCGATCGCTTCACGCAGCGCCTTGGCATCGAAGCCTTCCAGGCGCGCGGCCAGGATCTTGATGCCGTTGACCTCGACGGCGGCGCCACCGAGATCGGCAGTCGCACCGGCAGCCTGCTTGGCCTTCAGCGATTCCAGCTCACGCTCGAGCTTCTTCTGGCGCTCGCCCAGCTGGCGGATCTTGTCGACCACGTCGCCGGCATTGCCGCCAAGCAGTGCAGCGGCTTCGCCCAGCTGCGCTTCTTCGTGGGCCACGTAATCCAACGCGCCCTGCCCGGTCACCGCTTCGATACGACGCACGCCCGAGGACACGCCGCCTTCGGAGGTGATCTTGAACAGGCCGATATCGCCAGTGCGCGACACATGCGTACCGCCACACAGTTCGGTGGAGTAATCGCCCATCTTCAGCACGCGCACGTGCTCGCCGTACTTCTCGCCGAACAGCGCCATCGCGCCGAAGTCGAGCGCTTCCTGCATGCCCATGTTGTGGACTTCAGCGGCGTTGTTGGCACGCACCTGCTCGTTGACCTTGCGTTCGATGATCGCCAGGTCCTCGGCGCTGATCGGCGCGAAGTGCGAGAAATCGAAGCGCAGGCGATCAGGCGCGACCAGCGAACCCTTCTGCTGCACGTGGGTGCCCAGCACTTCGCGCAGGGCGGCATGCAGCAGGTGGGTGGCCGAGTGGTTGAGGATGGTCGCGCCACGGCGCTGGCCATCGACCTGGCCGGACAGCACATCGCCGACCTTCAGGCTGCCCGCCGTGAGCTTGCCCACGTGGCCGTGGAACTGGCCCGCGAACTTCTGGGTGTCGCTGATGTCCACCTGCACGCCCGCGCCGGACAACGTGCCGTTGTCACCGACCTGGCCGCCGGACTCGGCGTAGAACGGGGTCTGGTTGGTCAGCACGATGACGTCATCGCCAGTCTGAGCGCTCTCCACCGGGCGGCCGTCCTTGAGGATGGCGACCACGGTAAGGTCGTCGGCCTGCAGGCGGTCATACCCGAGGAACACGGTCGGCTTGAGCGTGGCGACCAGATCGGCCGACAGGGTCACGCCGCCGCCGAACTTGCCGGCCGCGCGCGCGGTCTCGCGCTGGGTGTCCATCGCGGCGTTGAAGGCGACCATGTCCACCGTCATATCGCGTTCGCGGGCGATATCGGCCGTCAGATCGACCGGGAAGCCGTAGGTGTCGTACAGACGGAACGCATCCGCGCCCGGGATCACGCCGTTGCTCACCTTTGCGGCCACGTCGTCGAAAATCTTCATGCCCGAATCCAGCGTTTCCGCGAAACGCTCTTCTTCGGCCTGCAGGGCGCGCACAACCGTGTCGACCTGCGCCGGCAATTCCGGATAGGCCACGCCCATCTGCTCGACCAGCGTCGGCACCAGCTTGCTGAAGAACGGCTGGCGAACACCGAGCATCCAGCCATGGCGCAGGGCGCGGCGGATGATCCGGCGCAGCACGTAGCCGCGGCCTTCGTTGGATGGCAGTACGCCATCGACGATCAGGAACGAGCAGGCGCGGATGTGATCGGCGATCACGCGCAGCGACTTGTTCTCCAGATCGGCCATGCCGGTCAGTTCGCTGGCCTTGCGGATCAGCGCCTGGAACAGGTCGATTTCGTAATTGGTGTGGACGTGCTGCAGGATCGCGGCCAGACGCTCCAAGCCCATGCCGGTATCCACGCACGGCGCCGGCAGCGGCACCAGCGTGCCATCGGGCTGGCGGTCGAACTGCATGAAGACCAGGTTCCAGATCTCGATGAAGCGATCACCGTCTTCATCCGGCGAGCCCGGCGGACCACCGGCGATATGGTCGCCATGGTCATAGAAGATCTCGGTACACGGGCCGCACGGGCCGGTCTCGGCCATCTGCCAGAAGTTGTCCGACGCGAACGGTGCCCCCTTGTTGTCGCCGATGCGCACGATCCGCTCTTCCGGAATGCCGATCATGTCGCGCCACAGCGCGTAGGCTTCGTCATCGGTCTGATACACGGTGACCAGCAGGCGCTCGGCCGGCAGCTTCCAGACCTGGGTCAGCAGCTCCCAGGCCCAGGCGATGGCGTCCTTCTTGAAGTAATCGCCGAACGACCAGTTGCCCAGCATCTCGAAGAAGGTGTGGTGGCGCGCGGTGTAACCGACCTGGTCCAGATCGTTGTGCTTGCCACCGGCGCGCAGGCAGCGCTGGACGTCGGCCGCGCGCACGTAGCTGCGCTTCTCGGCGCCAAGGAACACGTCCTTGAACTGCACCATGCCGGAGTTGGTGAACAGCAGGGTCGGATCATTGCCCGGCACCAGCGGCGCCGACGGCACGATCGTGTGGCCTTTGCCCTTGAAGAACTCAAGGAAATCGCTGCGGATCTGGGAGGTAGTGAATTTGACGGATGCGTTCATGGGGGGCTGGCTTTGTGCGGGCCGGTCAGTCCCTGGCACGCAGCCCCAATGGCCGGGTGTCAATTGCAGGACCGCCGAAACCACAAAGGGTATCAGGCCCGGGCCGCTCAGTCCTCAGGGTCGTAACGGGTGGCCTGGCGGATGCTGTCGCCGGGGAACCCCCGGCGGGCCAGAAGATCGGCGGCTTTGCGCCGTGCAGGCAGTTCCTGCGGGCCGGCCTCGCCAAAACGGCGGCAGACCAGGTCGCGGGCATTCTCGGTCCAATCACCTTCGAAGGTGTCCATGGCGGCAGCGATCTGGTCGCTGTCCAGGCCATGCGTGCCCAGTTCGGCGCGGATGTGGATCGGCCCATAGCCGGTGTTGGCCCGGATCCGGACCAGATTCTCGGCAAAGCGGGTGTCATCCTGCCAGCCGGCCTCGGCCAGCTTGCTGACCGCAGCTTCGGCGGCCTCGTTCTCGATGCCGCGGGCCTGCAGTTTGCGGGTCAGCTCTTTACGCGAGTGTTCGCGGCGCACCAGCAGCCCCAACGCCCGCTGGACCGGCGTCTGTTCCTGGACACGGCGCTTGCGCCGGGGTGCGGGGGCTTCGGAGTCTTGCATGGCAGCGGTCCATTACAGTGCGCCGTCCTTGGCGCCATCCCGTCGGGGATTCTTGAAACTGCAGGCCAGGGCGAGCGTCACTGACGGCGCTGCCCTGCCCCGCAGGAAACTCACTCGGCGTCGTCTTCAGCCTCGTCGCCGCCTTCACGCACGGCTTCTTCCGGCTGGAACTTCTCGCGCAGCTCGGCTTCCAGACGCTGGGCAATCTGCGGGTTGTCGCGCAGATAGCCGCGGGCGTTGTCCTTGCCCTGGCCGATGCGTTCTTCGCCGTAGCTGTACCAGGCGCCAGCCTTCTCGACCAGCTTGGCTTCCACGCCCATGTCGATCAGCTCGCCTTCGCGGCTGATGCCTTCGCCGTACAGGATCTCCGTGATGACCTGCTTGAACGGGGGCGCCAGCTTGTTCTTGACGACCTTGATCTTGGTCTGGTTGCCGATGATCTCGTCACCCTTCTTGATCGCGCCGATGCGGCGGATGTCCAGGCGGACCGAGGCGTAGAACTTCAGCGCGTTGCCGCCGGTGGTCACTTCCGGGCTCTGGCCCGGCATCATCACGCCGATCTTGTGGCGCAGCTGGTTGATGAAGACCACCAGGGTGTTGGAGCGCTTGATGTTGCCGGTCAGCTTGCGCAGCGCCTGGCTCATCAGACGGGCCTGCAGGCCCGGCAGCTGGTCGCCCATTTCGCCTTCGATTTCGGCCTTGGGGGTCAGCGCGGCGACCGAGTCGACCACCACGATGTCCACCGAGCTGGAGCGCACCAGCATGTCGGCGATTTCCAGCGCCTGCTCACCGGTATCGGGCTGCGAGAGCAGCAGGTCGTCCACGTTGACGCCCAGCTTGGCGGCGTAGATCGGATCCAGCGCGTGCTCGGCATCGATGAAGGCCGCAGTGCCGCCCTTCTTCTGGCATTCGGCGATCGCCTGCAGGGTCAGGGTGGTTTTGCCCGAGGATTCCGGACCGTAGATCTCCACGACACGACCCTTGGGCAGGCCACCGATACCGAGAGCGATATCCAGCATCAGCGAACCGGTGGGGATGACCTCGACCGCTTCGACGACACGGTCGCCCATGCGCATCACGGCGCCCTTGCCGAACTGCTTTTCGATCTGGCTCAGCGCGGCGGTGAGGGCGCGCTTTTTGTTTTCGTCCATCGGAGTGGTCCTTGCAGAGGTCGTATCGGTGGAGGTGCTGTCTTTGGAAGTCTTCTTGGCCATGGGTTCACTTTAAGGCTGGCGTATCGCACGGGCTGAGATTCTGCCCGGCGTTCGGAAAAAAATTATCGGACATCCGTACCAACCTCAGCAAAACCAGAGATGTGCCACAAAAGACCGCGCGTGATTCAAGGGGGAACAGGGTCAGCGGTTGGGCCGCAGCAACCCGCAATAGAGGCCTTCGATGGCGAAGTCCTGGTCGGGCAGCACTTCGATCGGTTTGTAATCGGGGTTGCGCGGCAGCAGGCGGATCCGGTCCTTGCCCATCTTCAGCAGCTTGACCGTGATCTCGTCATCGATGCGGGCCACCACGATCTGCCCGGAGCGCGCGTCGCGGGTGCGGTGCACACCGATCAGGTCGCCGTCGAAGATGCCCTCGTCGATCATCGAGTCGCCCTGCACTTTCAGCAGGTAGTCCGGCGCGGGCGAGAAGAACACCCGGTCGAGCACCACGAAGTCGTCCGAGCCGATATCCGCGCCGATCGGCAGGCCGGCCGCGACCCGGCCCAGCACCGGCAGGCGCAGGACGTGGTCCGGCAGCGCCGAGGCGGGCAGCGATTCGGGCAGGCCGTTCTGCAGCGCCGGTGCCTGGACCAGCCGGATGCCGCGGGCCTGGCCCGGGATGCGACGGATCGCCCCGGCCTGCTCCAGCGCTTCCAGATGGTACTGGGCTGCGCGGACGCCCTTGAAGCCGAACGCACGGGCGATTTCCGTCTGCGACGGCGGTGCGCCATCGGTCTCTATACGCTCGGCGATCAACTGCAGGATCGCCTGCTGGGTATCGGTCAGGTCCATGGTTAGTAGTATTACTACTAACGATGCAGGCACGCAAGTGCCCGCAGAGAAAGAGCCCATAAAGGAAGGGCTGTCCGGCAGCGGTCGAAGCCTCCAGCAATGCCTGTCGCCACCGACCGTTGGTCGGTGACCGCGCGAACGCGCGGCAATGGCGTCCGACCAACGGTCGGACCTGCACGGAATCCCCCGCTTACGCGGGAGATTCCGGGGATCCTTCGGATCCCAGCGGCAGGAACCCTATGGGTTCTTGCCGCTGCGCCAGATCGAGAACAGGATCCACACGCCACAGAAGCCGGCACCGATGAAGCCGGCCACGCCGAGCGCAAGCAACCAGCGGCTGGAGATGCCGCCGACGCTGTGCATGACGATCGAGGAGCCGATGATCAGCGCGGCGGTCACGATACCCATGACCAGCCGGTTGGCGGCACGGTTGACCTGGTCGCCGAAACCCTGCAGCGCAGTGGTTTCGATCTTGAGCTGGAGCCGGCCGCGGCGCGCCATCTGCAGCAGCCTACGCACGTCGCGCGGCAGGTCGCCGACCAGATCCATCACCCCGACCAGGCTGCGCTTGCCGCGCTTGAGCATCGCGCCGGGCGAGTAGCGCTGCCACATCACCCGCTCCAGATACGGACGCGCGGCACTGGCCATGTCGAACTGCGGGTCGAGCTGGCGGCCCATGCCTTCCAGGGTGAGGAAGGTCTTGATCATCAGCGCCAGATCGGCCGGCAGGGTCAGCGCGTACTGGCGCAGCAGCTGGGTGATGTTGCCCAGCATCAGGCCCATGTGCAGGTCTTTCAGCGGCACCCCGCTGTACTGGTCCACGAAGGTGCTGATGTCCTGCTGCAGCCGGGACTCGTCCACCTCCACGCCACCGGCCCAGTCCAGCAGCACGTCGGCCACCTGCTCCGGCTCCTGGGTGACCAGACCATGCAGGAGCTGGGCGACCTGGAAACGGCGCTGCTCGGAGATCGCCCCGACCATGCCGAAATCGATCACGCCGATGCGGCCGTCACGCAGGTAGATGATATTGCCGGGGTGCGGATCGGCGTGGAAGCAGCCGTCCTCCAGCACCATCTTCAGCACGATGCGCGCCCCGGTGCGGGCCAGCCGCACGCGGTCAAGACCGGCCGCATCGACACCGGTCAGATCGCGGCCGGGGATGCCGTCGACGAAGTCCTGCACGTTGAGGCTTTCGCACGTCCACTGCCAGTGCACGTTGGGAATCAGGATGTCATCGCGGCCCTCGAAGTTGCGCGCGATGCGCTCGGCATTGCGGCATTCGGCGGCAAAATCCAACTCCCGACGCAGTGACACCTGGAACTGCTGTACCACCTCGGCCGGGCGGTAGCGCTGCATGTCGGGCAAGCGCGCTTCGACGATTTCAGCCAGCCGCGCCAGCAGCCGCAGGTCGGCTTCGATCACCTCGCGGATGCCCGGACGACGGATCTTCAGCACCACGGCGGTGCCGTCATGCAGCGTTGCGCGATGCGCCTGTGCCAGCGAGGCGGCGGCCATGGGCGTTTCATCGAGCCACGCGAACACCTCGGTCGCCGGTGCGCCCAGATCGCGTTCGAGCTGATCACGCACCTGTGCGTAGGGCAGCGCAGGCACGGCATTCTGCAGTTCGGAGAACTCGGCGATCCAATCCGGCGGGAACAGATCCACACGGGTGGCCAGCACCTGGCCCAGTTTGACGAAGGTGGGGCCCAGGTCTTCCATCGCCCGGCGCACGCGCACCGGCGCGGTCATCCGCAGCATCTGCTGGGTGTCGTTCCAGTGCAGCAGCCGACCGGCACGCTCGAGCACATCGGCCAGGCCGATCCGGCGCACGAGGTCGCCGAAGCCATAGCGGATCAGGACCGACGCGATTTCCTGCAATCGCCCCAGGTCACGCACGGTACCCAGCGTTTCCCACATCGGCCCACTCTCCTGTCAGCACACCCGGTCAGGATGTCACAACAGCGGGAAGATTCCCGTCAGCGCCTGCTGCACGGTCTGCCGCCGTATGGCTTCGCGGTCGCCATCGAACTGGAACAATTGCGCACGGGCATAGCCGCCACGGCCTTTCCAGCCGATCCAGACGCTGCCGACCGGTTTGTCCTCGCTGCCGCCGCCCGGCCCGGCAATGCCGGTCACCGCCACGGCGATGCCGGCACCGGAATTGATCAGCGCACCGGAGACCATTTCCAGCACGGTCTCGCGGCTGACGGCGCCGAACTGTTCCAGCGTCTGTGCACGCACGCCCAGCAGGCGTTGTTTGGCTTCGTAGCTGTAGACCACCATGCCGCAATCGAAGAACGCCGAGGAGCCGGCGATATCCGTCATCGCCTTGGCGATCCAGCCGCCACTGCAGCTTTCGGCGGTCACCAGCTGCAGCGAGGCCTGCTGCAGGCGCTGGCCCACGTCACTGGCAAGGGCGCCCAGCTCGGCGTCGGAAGGAACGGTCATGGGGGATCCTGGATCAACGGGGGGACGAACGCCCCCTGTTTTAGCCGAAATCGCGGGGGATGTCGTGTGTTGCCGGCGCACCCCTCACCACTCCGGAAGCTTCTCCGGGAGCATCGCGCGGATCGGTTCGCCGCCCTCGCCGGCCGCCAGCTTCTCGGCCTCGGCGATCGGGATCTCGACCTGGAGCAACCAACCGTCTTCGTCGGTGGCTTCGCTGCGCACAACTTCCAGCTGATGCAGGCGCGAACGCAGGCGGCCGGCACTCGGCGGCAACCGCAGCTCGCCGCTGACGTGCTGCAGGCCCAGGCGCTTGCCCAGGACGGACTGCAGCAGCGGCAGGCCGACATTGTCGCGGGCGGAAATCCAGACCCGCTCGCGGCGCGCGTTGTCCGGGATGCCGTCCTGGCCATCGTGACGTACTTCGGCCCCGTCGATGCGGTCGATCTTGTTGAACACCAGCAACTGCGGCAGATCGCCCGCGCCGATCGCGGTCAGCACTTCATCCACCTGTGCGATGCGCTCCTCGCGGTGCGGATCGGCGGCATCGACCAGATGCAGCAGGAAGTCCGCTTCGCGGGCTTCGGACAACGTCGAACGGAACGCGGCCACCAGATCATGCGGCAGGTCGCGCACGAAGCCGACGGTGTCAGCGAGCACGACGCTGCCGCCCGGCAGTGCGATGCGGCGCACGGTCGGGTCCAGCGTGGCGAACAACTGGTCCGCGGCGTAGGCCTCGGCACCGGTCAACGCATTGAACAGGGTCGACTTGCCGGCGTTGGTGTAGCCCACCAGCGCCACGCGCGGCAGCTCGCTGCGCAGGCGGGCACGGCGCATCTGGGTGCGCTGCACTTCCACCTTTTCCAGCTTCTTCTGCAGCTGCTCGACCCGCTTCTGCAGCAGGCGGCGATCGGTTTCCAGCTGGGTTTCACCCGGGCCGCGCAGGCCGATGGAACCGCCGCGCTGGCGCTCCAGATGGGTCCAGCCGCGGATCAGCCGCGTGGACATGTGGCGCAGCTGCGCCAGCTCCACCTGCAGCTTGCCTTCGTGGCTGCGCGCACGCTGGGCGAAGATGTCCAGGATCAGCCCGGTACGGTCGATCACGCGCCGCTCCAGGAACCGCTCCAGGTTGCGCTCCTGCCCCGGCGACAGCGCGTGGTTGACCAGGATCAGGTCGGCGCCGGTGGCATCGGCCGCCGCCTTGACCTCATCCAGCTTGCCGCTGCCGATCAGGATCGACGGATTGGGCCGATCGATGCGCGCGGTCAGCGTGGCCGCGATGCTGGCCCCGGCGGAGCGGGCCAGATCGGTGAACTCTTCAAGCACGTCATCTTCGAGCCGGCCGGCATGCGGCTGGATCAGGAGTGCGTGTTCGCCTCGCTTGGAACGGTCAAACACGCAGTTCTCCAGAATTTTTCACGCAGTCACTCAACGTCGTCATCACCTTGGACGCCATCGGCGCCATCATTGGATTGCACATAACCACCTCCGGGCCCGACCTTCACGTTGCGCGCCGGCACCACGGTCGAGATGGCGTGCTTGTACACCATCTGGCTCACCGTATTACGCAGCAGCACCACGAACTGGTCGAACGATTCAATCGTCCCCTGCAGCTTGATGCCATTGACCAGATACACCGACACCGGCACACGTTCGCGCCGAAGTGCATTCAGAAACGGATCCTGCAGCGATTGCCCCTTGGACATTGCACACTCCTCATTATTGTTTTTATGGTTTTCCGGCAGTTGCCACGGCCCCCGCCGCCCGCCGGAACCCTTGATGGTACACGGGGTGGGCGGGTGAAGGCGTGGACTCAGCGTGCGACGAAGGTCGACACCGCATCCGCCAGGGAAGCCCTGTCTAGATGGGGATCGAACCAGCGCGCATCAAGCTCCCCGCGCAGCCAGGTCAGCTGGCGCTTGGCGAGCTGGCGGGTGGCCTGGATGCCGCGCTCACGGAAGGCCTCGGCCGTGCCCTGCCCGTCCAGATACTCCCAGGCCTGCCGGTAGCCCACTGCCCGCACGGCCGGCAGATCCAGCGGCGCGGCCACCTCGGCCATCGCCGGCAGGGCCCGCAGCGCGCGGACTTCGTCAAGGAACCCGTGGACCAGCATCGTGTCGAAACGGGTTTCGATGCGCTGGTGCAGCACCGTGCGCTCGCGCGGCGCGAGGATCACTTTGAGCGCCCGTACCGGCAGCCGGTCCACGCCGGGCAGCTTCTGCCATTCGCTGATCGGGGTGCCGGTCAGCCGATGGACTTCCAGCGCCCGCTGGATGCGCTGCGGGTCGGTTGCGTGAATGCGCTTTGCCGCTGCCGGATCGATGCCGGCCAGTTGGGCATGCATCGCCGCCCAGCCCTGCTCGGCCGCCTCGGCAGCAATCTGTGCGCGCACCGCCGGATCGGCTTCGGGCATCGGCGACAGGCCCTGCAGCAGGGCGCGGAAATACAACCCGGTGCCACCGGCCAGAATGGGCGTGCGACCGCGCGCGATGATGTCGCGCACAGCCCGTGCCGCGTCGCTGGCGAACTCCGCCGCCGAATAGGTCTGCCACGGGTCGCGCACATCGAGCAGATGGTGCGGCGCCTGCGCGCGCTCGGCCGCATCGGGCTTGGCCGAGCCGATATCCAGCCCGCGGTAGACCAGGGCCGAATCGACGCTGACGATTTCGCCGTCGAGCTGCTGGGCCAGCGCGATCGCGGTGGCGGTCTTGCCCGAGGCGGTCGGGCCCATCACGGCGATCGCCAGCGGGCGCTGATCGACGGCCATCAGTCCTCGTCCGGCCAGCGCGGCATCGCCGGGGCCGCCGACACCCGCGGCATCGGCACGGCATCGACCGCGGCCCACACCTTCAAGGCGTCGACCGTGGCGGCGACATCGTGCACGCGCAGCAACATCGCACCACGCTGTGCGGCGATCAGGTGCGCGGCGACGGAACCCGCCACGCGATCACGCGGCTGCTCACGGCCGGTCAGTTCACCGATGCTGCGCTTGCGCGACAGGCCGGCCAGCATCGGCACGCCCAGCTCGAGGAAGCGGTCCGAGCGTGCGAGCAGGATCATGTTGTGTTCGGTGGTCTTGCCGAACCCGAAGCCCAGATCGATGATCAGGTGCTTCTTGGCAACGCCGGCCATCTCGGCCTGGAACATGCGCTCGGTGAGGAAGCGATGCACCTCGGCGACCACGTCATCGTAGTGCGGGGTGTCCTGCATGCTGCCGGGCTCGCCCTGCATGTGCATCAGCACCACCGGCACGCCGAGGTCGGCAGCGGCGTCCAGCGCACCGGGCCGGCGCAGCGCCTGGATGTCATTGATCAGGCCGGCACCGGCGGCGACAGCGGCACGCATCACCTCGGGCTTGAAGGTGTCGATGCTGATCGGCACGGTGGTTTTGCGTGCCAGGCGCTCGATCACCGGGATGACCCGGCGCAGCTCTTCATCCAGCGGCACCGGCGCACTACCTGGCCGGGTCGATTCGCCGCCGATGTCGAGCAGGTCCGCGCCCTCGGCCACCAGCTGCAGGCCGTGTGCGACCGCGGCCTCGACGCTGTCGTGGTCACCGCCGTCGGAGAACGAATCCGGGGTGACATTGACGATGCCCATGACCCGCGGGCGATCCAGCCGCAGCAGGCGGCCGCCGCAATCGAGCTGGGGGGAGATATCGAACATGGGCAGATCCACGAAGTACGCCAGCGCGTAGTTTACGCTGGCGCACCGGACCGGCCGTCAGAGGTCGCCGAGGCGGGCCCCATCGACCGGCTTGGCCAGCCAGATCGCCAGATCGTTGCCGATCGCGTTGACGGTGCGTTCAAGCCCGTCGCAGGAGCCCTTGAAGCCGGCAAACGCGCCACCGCGCGACACGCGGCGTGCGGTGACCGTGGCCACCTGCTGGCCGTTCTCGAACAGCACGCCGCGCACGGCGGCCGACTTGAAGTGGCCGGTGAACGCATTGCCTGCGCTCTGCGCCTCCAACAGCTCCAGCTTCAACGCGTGTCCACTGCCGGTGTTCACCGGATCACTGCCGAAGACGATGGTGTTGCCATGGGCCGGGGCGCTCTTGCCCAGCGCGGTCGCCAGCTGCGCGCCCATCCGGCACTCGGCCTTGATGTTCTCGGCGATGATCGCCGATTCATTGAACGGCACTGGATCCTGCACGTGGATCTCGGCCGCCATGACCGGCGTGGCACAGCACAGCAGCGCAGCAACGGCTGCGCGCATCGAATGACGCATGAAAATCCCCCTGGAAAGTGTGGCGGCCGATCCCCCGGCCATGCCCCACCGCAGCATGCGGCGCGGGCAAGCGCATCGTGCCCATTGCCGGCCGCGCGCGCAAGCACTCAGCGCTGGCGGCGCTTGCGCTCCACGTAGACGGTCTTGGCGATGCTCATCAGCACGCCGACCGCGATGCCGATGCCGGCGCCGAGCAGGAAGTTGTCGCGGGTCAGGCCGATGGCCACGCCAACGATCGTGGCGATCACCATTTCGGTGGTGTGCGAGACCGGCGGCGGTGGGGGTGCGGACATGGCGACTCCAGAACAGGAACGAAAACGGAGCGTCATTATGACCTGCCGGAAACGACGAAGGCCGGGTTTCCCCGGCCTTCGTCACTTACGTGGGCAACACTCAGATCTGCTCGGCGGGACCGGCGATCGGCGACACGGGACGGGCATCGCCGCCCTTGTCGTTGTTGTTGCCGCCATCCTTGTTGCTGGCGGACTTGTCCCAGCCCATCGGCGGCGGCGGATCGCGGCCTTCCATCACGGCGTTGATCTGCGGCGCATCGATGGTCTCGTACTGCAGCAGCAGCTGGGACATCGTGTGCAGCTTGTCCAGGTTGGCGGTCAGCAGCTCGGTGGTACGGGCATAGGCCTTGTCCAGGATGCTGCGGACCACTTCATCGATGCGGCGGGCAGTGTCGTCGGACACGCTCTTGTGCTGCGTCACCGAACGACCGAGGAACACTTCATCGTCCTCTTCGCCGTAGGCGATCGGGCCAAGCTCATCGGACAGGCCCCACTTGGTGACCATGTTGCGGGCCATCTTGGTGGCGCGCTCAATGTCGTTGGAGGCACCCGTGGTGACCTTGTCGGTGCCGAAGATCAGCTCTTCGGCAACACGGCCGCCGTACAGCGAGCACAGCTGTGATTCGATCGCCACGCGGTTCATCGAGTACTTGTCGCCTTCCGGCAGGTACATCGTCACGCCCAGCGCACGGCCGCGCGGGATGATGGTGACCTTGTAGACGGGATCGTGCTCGGGCACCAGGCGACCGACGATGGCGTGACCGGCTTCGTGATACGCGGTGAGCGTCTTTTCTTCTTCGCTCATCGCCATCGAACGGCGCTCGGCACCCATCAGGATCTTGTCGCGGGCACGATCGAAGTGGTCCATGCGGACTTCCTTCTCACCGCCACGCGCCGCGAACAGCGCCGCTTCGTTGGCCAGGTTGGCCAGGTCCGCACCGGAGAACCCCGGGGTACCGCGCGCGATCACCATCGGCTCGACATCGTCGGCCAGCGGCAGCTTGCGCATGTGCACCTTGAGGATCTGCTCGCGGCCCTTGACGTCCGGCAGGCCGACCACGACCTGGCGGTCGAAACGGCCCGGGCGCAGCAGCGCCGGATCGAGCACGTCCGGACGGTTGGTCGCAGCGATGACGATCACGCCCTCGCCTCCCTCGAAGCCATCCATTTCGACCAGGAGCTGGTTCAGGGTCTGCTCGCGCTCGTCATGGCCGCCGCCGAGACCGGCGCCACGGTGGCGACCGACGGCGTCGATTTCATCGATGAAGATGATGCACGGCGCCTGCTTCTTGGCCTGCTCGAACATGTCACGCACGCGGCTTGCGCCGACGCCGACGAACATTTCCACGAAGTCCGAACCGGAGATCGAGAAGAACGGGACCTTGGCTTCACCGGCGATCGCACGGGCCAGCAGGGTCTTGCCGGTACCCGGCGGGCCGACCATCAGCACGCCGCGGGGGATCTTGCCGCCCAGCTTGGTGAACTTGGTCGGATCGCGCAGAAAGTCGACCAGCTCGCCGACTTCTTCCTTGGCTTCGTCGCAGCCGGCGACGTCGGCGAAGGTGACCTTGATCTGGTCCTCGCCCTGCAGCTTGGCGCGCGACTTGCCGAAGGACATCGCGCCCTTGGCACCGCCGCCACCGCCCTGCATCTGGCGCATGATGAAGATCCAGAAGCCGATGATCAGGATCACCGGGAGGAAGTTCATCAGGATCGCACCCAGCGAGATGCCGCTGGAAGGCGGCGCCTGCTCGAATTCCACTTTCTTGCCGCGCAGCACATTGATCAGGTCGCGATCGTAGGGCGCGGTGATGGTGCTGGTCTGGCCGCTGCGGGTGGTGTAGGTCACATCATTGGCACCGCCGCGCATTTCGCCCAGCACTACTTTCTGGATGTTGCCGCTGTCCACCTGGTCCAGGAACTGCGAGTACGTCGCCCCCTGCGCGCCGGCTCCGCTGCTCTTTGGCGAGAAGCTCTGGAAGACCACCATCAGCACGACGGCGACGACCACCCATAGCAGGAGGTTCTTGGTCAAGTCGTTCATCCTCATTGGCTCCGGTGTTCCTCTAATTCCTGACGCGATTCGTATGGTTGAGCTTACTTGATCTGCGCGCGTTTTCCCTGCCCCAAGGCGTACACCTCGGGCGAGCGCTTGCGGGACGCTTCAGGCTTGCGGATCACCACTTTGTCGTACCGGCGGCGCATTTCGCGCACGTAGTCGTCAAAGCCCACGCCCTGGAACAGCTTGATCAGGAACGCGCCACCGGGCTTGAGATGGTTGTCGGCAAAATCCAACGCCAACTCCGCCAGGTGCATCATCCGCGGTTGGTCCACCGCGTCCATTCCACTCTTATTGGGGGCCATATCCGAGAGCACAAGGTCTACCGGCTGATCCCCCACCATGGCTTCGAACTCCGATAGGACGGCTTGCTCCCTGAAGTCACCGTGAAGGAACTCCACGCCGGCCAGCGGCGGCATCTCCAGGATGTCCAGGGCCAGCACCCGGCCGGTATCCCCGATCTGGCGGCGGACCTGCTGTGACCAGCCGCCCGGGGCGGCGCCCAGGTCGACCACGACCATGTGCGGCTTCAGCAGCCGATCGCGCTGCAGCAACTCCTCCAGCTTGTAGGCCGCGCGCGAGCGCATGCCCTCGGCCTGGGCCTTCTTCACGAAGGGGTCGGCGAAGTGCTCTTTCAACCAGCGTTGACTGCTTTTGCTACGGGTTGCCATTGAGATGCGGGTCGGATGGGGAGGTCATGATACCCTGATCGCCCCAGTTAACCGCTTGTTCCTGAATGGCTATCGCCCTGACTTCTTCCCAAACCCGTTTCCTCCGCGGCCACGCGCATGATCTGAAAGCCCTGCTCCAGATCGGCGGCAAGGGGGTGACACCGGCCTTCCTGGCTGAACTGGAAGAGGTGCTGGAGCGCCACGAGCTGATCAAGGTCAAGGTTGCCGCCGAAGACCGCGACGCCCGTGACGCCCTGATCGCCGAGCTGGTCAGTGCCAGCGAGAGCGCGCTGGTGCAGCGTATCGGCCACGTGGCCGTGCTGTACCGCCCGAGCAAGGAACAGCGCCAGATCGTCCTGCCGCGCGGCTGATCCCGGAACGCCCATGCAGCTGAGCCACGAAATCCCCGACTACGCCTACGCCCTGCGTGCCGCCGATGGCCGCAGCGCGAAGGTGAATGACCGGACCCTGGCCGCCAGTTTCATCCTGGCCCCGGACACGCTGATCGAAGCCTGGCCGGTGGCCGATATTGCCCAGCTGACCCCGGAAGACCTGCAGCCGGTGCTGGCGCTGAATCCGGCGCTGGTGGTGCTGGGCACGGGCGACACCCAGGTGTTCCCGCCGGCGGCGGTCATGGCCGCGTGCCTGACCCGCGGGATCGGCCTGGAAGTGATGAACAACCCGGCGGCCGCGCGGACCTTCAACATCCTCGCCAGCGAGGGTCGCAAGGTGGCGGCGGCGTTCATCCTGAAGGGGTGAGATCCGGATTTCCGTTCAGAAAAGGCCGCCCTTGAGGCGGCCTTTTTCGTTCTTACTTCGGCGGCAGGTACAGCAGCGGGTCGACCGGCTTGCCGTTGTAGCGGATCTCGAAGTGCAGCATGTCGCGTGCGGCGCCGGTGCGGCCCATCTCCGCGATCTGCTCGCCGGCCTTCACGCTCTGGCCTTCATTGACCAGGCGCTTGCGGTTGTGGCCATACGCCGACAACCACTGGTCGCTGTGCTTGATGATGATCAACTCACCGAAACCGACCAGGCCGGCACCGGAATACACCACCACGCCAGCGGCCGTCGCGCGCACCGGCTGGCCACTGGTGCCGGCGATGTCCACGCCCTGCTTGGTCGCCTCACCGGCGACGAAACGGCCGACGATCGCGCCGTCCGCGGGCCAGCGCCAGCTGATGTTGCTCTTGATCGCCGTGGTCGGCGACGGGGTTGCGGGCGGCGCGGTGCTGCCCGGGCGCGGCGCGGTGACCACGGTGGTCGGCGCGCGGGCCGGGCTGCCACCACTGCCGCCCGGGAACAGCCGCAGCGACTGCCCCGGATAGATTGTGTACGGCTCGGCCAGCCCGTTCCAGGCGGCCAGATCGCGCGGGGTGATGTTGTGGATGCGCGCGAGTGCATACAACGTGTCGCCACGACGGACGACAGCGGTCTGGCCGGGCTTGGCCACCGAGGTCTGCGGGGTGCTGTGGGCCACACTGCCGCCCGAGCCCGAAGGCCGCACTACGGTGGCGGTGCCACAGGCGCTCAGCGCCGACACCACCAGCAGCAGCGCGCCGGTGCGCACTCCCTTGCTCAAACGATCAGCACTCATGCGAACTTCGCTCTCCATACAAGCCAGGCCACCAGCACGACCACCAGCGCGGTCGCGATCCAGCCCAGCGGTTCAATCCAACGGCGCAGCGCAGCTTCCGCGCGCGGCCCGCCAATACGAATGACCGCCGCCAGCACGTACACGCGCTTGCCACGGCCGATCAACATGCTCAGGAAATACTGCGGCAACGGCACGCCGACGATACCCGATGCCCATGTGAAGACCTTCATCGGGATCGGCATGAAGCCGCCCAGCACCAGGAAGGTGAACACCGCCCACGGCGACTCGGCCATCTTGGCCTGCACGATGGCGATGCCGCCTTCGATGCTGCCCAGCATGCCCAGCGCGGCAAATACCGGCTTGAGCGCTTCGAAGGCGAAATGGCCCAGCGCATAACCCACCAGCGCACCGGCCATCGAGCCGGTCAGACTGAGGGTGGCGAACCACCAGCCGCGTCTGGGCTGGGCAACGCACATCGGCGCCAGCATCACCTCGGGCATTACCGGGAAGATGATCGCCTCGATGAAACTCAACACGGTGAGATAGGTCGGGGCGCGCTCGTGCGCGGCCCACTTCATTGCCCGCTCGTACAGCGGACCAAAAATCTTCATGACGCAACGCTCCTTGGAATCAGTCCAGCATGCCAGACAGCAACGGCACGAACGTGACCGGTGCCAATACCTGCTGTTCAACACTGCCGTCTTCGCGACGGGTCAACTGGATCAGCGACTGCGCCCCGGGGCCACCGACCGGGGCGACCAGGCGGCCGCCGACGGCGAGCTGTTCGACCAGCGCATCGACCAGCGCCGGTGCGGCCGCGGTCACCACGATCGCATCGTAAGGACCGTGCTCGGCCCAGCCGACACGCCCATCGTCATGCTTGCTGCGGATGTTCATGCCCAACGCGCGGAAGCGCTTGCGCGCCTGGCGCAGCAGATCGCCGATGCGCTCGACCGTGTAGACCTCCAGCCCGATCGCGCCCAGCACGGCGGCCTGGTAACCCGAGCCGGTGCCCACTTCCAGCACCGTCTTCGGCGCGGACTGCAGCACTGCTTCGGTCATGCGCGCCACCACCCACGGTTGCGAAATGGTCTGGCCGTGGCCGATCGGCAGCGCGGTGTCTTCATAAGCGCGCGAGGCCAGCGCTTCATCGATGAACAGATGACGCGGCACCACACGGATCGCATTGAGGGTGGCTTCGTCGGTGATGCCGGCGTCGCGCAGGCGGTCGACCAGACGATCGCGGACACGCTGGGAGGTCATGCCGATACCGACGGCTTCGGGCTGCAGGCGCAGGCGTGGGCTCATGCCGGTCGATCCAGTGCGGCGGTCAGCCCCCCGACCCAGCTGGCCACCTTCTCCAGCGCCTGGTAGCGGGTGAGGTCGACCTGGATCGGGGTGATCGAGATGTAGCCGTTGCGCACGGCATGGAAATCCGTGCCGGGGCCCGAATCCTGCTCGCGCCCGGCAGGGCCTATCCAGAACACCTGGTTGCCGCGCGGGTCGCGCTGGGCGATGCAGCCTTCGGCGCGATGCCGGTTGCCCAGGCGGGTCACTTCAAAACCACGCACCTCGCTCCACGGCAGGTCCGGCACGTTGACGTTGAGGATGGTGTCGGCGGGCAGCGGATCGGCTTTGAGGCGGGTCACGATCTCGACCGCGGCGCGCGCGGCGGTCTCGAAATGGCGCGGCTCGTGGTTATGCGTGACCAGCGACATCGCCACCGCCGGCAGCCCGAGGAAGCGTCCTTCCATCGCCGCCGAAACGGTGCCGGAGTAGATGACGTCGTCGCCGAGGTTGGCCGCGTTGTTGATGCCCGACACCACCATGTCCGGCTCGTACTCGAGCATGCCGGTCAAGGCCAGATGCACGCAGTCGGTGGGCGTGCCGGCCACCGAGCAGGTGTAGTGGTCGATGCGCTTCATGCGGATCGGCAGGTCCAGAGTCAGCGAATTGCTGGCACCGGACCGATCACGATCCGGCGCGACCACGGTCACTTCATGACCAGCGTCACGCAATACCGTGGCGAGCATCTTGATGCCCGGTGCATCGACACCGTCGTCGTTGCTGACCAGAATCCGCATCTGCGATTTAACCGCTTGATTTTTCAAGACTTCGATTCCATCACTTCCCACTGTTGGCGGCGGTGGCCCAGCCCCTTCCGGGGAATGACGACCGCGCAAGTGCGTCAGCTATTGTGCCGCAAGCGGACAGATCGTCCTACCCCGATAACGGTAGGCATCGCCCCTCCTGCCCATTAGGCTGTACGCATGTCACATCCTGAAGACGAAGATCCCGCTGCCCTGTTCCGGGCCGCCATCGGCGAGGTCACGCCCCTGCGCAAGGTGGTCACGCCGCCGCCGGCCACGCCGCGGCCGAAGCCGCGCGCGCGGATGGCCGAGCAGGATGAACAGGAGGCGCGCGGGGAGTTCGCCCGGCTGCTGCGCGACAGCAGCCCTCTGGAGGCTGGCGATACGGCGAGCTACCGGCGTGAAAATCTGCCGCCGCGGATGTTCCAGCGGCTCAAGCGCGGCCAGTATTCCGTGCAGGACGAACTGGACCTGCATGGTGCAACCGTGGCCCAGGCCGAGGCGCTGGTCCGGCAGTTCCTGGTGGAAGCGCATGCCCATGAGTACGGCTGCGTGCGCATCATCCACGGCAAGGGGCTGCAGTCCGATGGCGGCGCACCGGTGTTGAAGAATCTGGTCGATCGCCTGCTGCGCCTGCGCAACGATGTGCTGGCCTTTCATTCCGCGCCCGCCGGCCAAGGTGGGACTGGCGCGGTGCTGGTGCTGCTGGCGAACCGGTAGCGCCACCCGCACACCCGCATGGCGTGGCTCTACGCCTCCGGTGCGGCCTGGCTGGCGTCGTCCACCGGACCCAGCTCGTGCAGCACCGCCGTGGCATAGCAGCCCGGCGGCAGCGCGAAGCTCAGTTCCAGCACGTCCGGGGCCAGCCACTGGTGCTGCAGCATGGCCGGACGCAGACGCAGCGCGCGGCGTTCCTGCTTCAGGCGGGCGCTTTCCAGGCCGGCACGCAGTGCAAGCGACTGTTCATCGGCGACAGCGCCCAGCTCCAGCTCCGCGGCGGCACCGGTGCTGCGCAGCTCACCCTCGCCCCACAACGGGCCGCTGGGGTGGATGTCGAAGCGACCGAGGCGATCGGCCAGCAGATCGGTCCACGGCTCCGGGCCGAAGACACTGCGGCTGCCATCGAGCATCCAGACCTCGCCGTCCAGCGGGGTGTCCCAGTTGCCCTGCTCCACGCGCGCCGCCAGCACCTGGTTGAACAGTGCAGAGCGCGCGGCCGAGAGCAGCAGCGAGCGCTGATCGGGCCGCATGCGGCGGCCACCGAACATCGCCAGTGCGGCCGGTACGTTGCCACCATCGCGACCGAAGCGCTGCTCACCGAACCAGTTCGGCAGGCCGCGCGAGGCGATATGGGACAGGCGCTCTTCGATGGCTGCGGCATCGCCGCGCACTTCGCGCAGCACCAGCTTGAAGCGGTTGCCAGCCAGCGCACCGCGCTGCAGCTTGCGGTTGTGCCAGGTCGACTCGACCACCTCGATCTCATCCGAGGCCAGCAGCGCCGGATCCGGCGCCACGCGCTTGGGCAGGTGCACGCTGAAGCGCTGCGTGGTGACCGCGTGGCGATCCTTCATGCCCGCGTAGCTGACCGCCATGTCCGGCAGGCCGGCCCACTTGGCCAGCACCTTGGCCACGTGCACCGTGTTCGCCCCGCGCTTGCGGATCGTCAACAGCAGGTGCTCGCCCTCGCCGCTCGGCTCGAACGCCGACAGTTCGTCGACCTGGAAATCCTCGGGCGTGGTGCGGATCTTCGCGCTGAGCAGCGGCGCACCGAACGCCAGCGGCAACGGGATCACAGGGCCACCAACAGCACGCTGGCCTGGGCGGCGATGCCCTCGCTGCGGCCGGTGAAGCCCAGCTTCTCGGACGTGGTGGCCTTCACGCTCACGCAGTCCAACGCAATGCCGAGCACGGCAGCGATGCGCTCACGCATGGCCAGCGCGTGCGGACCGACCTTGGGCCGCTCGCAGATCACGGTGATGTCGGTATTGCCGACCTGCCAGCCGCGCTCGCGCAGCAGCCCGTTGCAATGATCCAGCAGGTGCGCGCTGTCCGCGCCCTTCCAGCGCATGTCGGTCGGCGGGAAATGCACGCCGATGTCGCCCAGTGCCAGCGCACCGAGCATCGCATCGCACAGCGCATGCAGGATCACATCGCCGTCGCTGTGCGCGAGCACGCCGCAGCTGTGCGCGACGCGGATACCGCCGAGCATGATGTGGTCGCCCTCGCCGAAGGCATGGACGTCGTAGCCCTGTCCGATGCGGAAGGGAGGAAACTGGGGCGTGGTCATTGCAAGAACCTGCGGTTGGGTGTGGTGCGTGCGGACGTCAGGGGTCGCGACGCGACAACACGAATTCGAAACGGGACAGGTCAGCCGGGGTGGTGACCTTGAAGTTGTCTTCGCTGCCTTCCACCAGCAGCGGGCGCAGCCCCTGGCGCTCCATGGCCATGGCCTCGTCGGTGACCTCCACGCCGGCGTCGGCCGCCTCCTGCAGCGCGCGCGCCAACTGGTAGCGGCGGAACAGCTGCGGGGTCAGCGCACGCCACAGGCGTTCACGCGGCTCGGTGGCATCGATACCGCCGTCATCGCCGGCACGCTTGAGCGTGTCGCGCACGGGCGCGGCCAGGATCGCCCCGACCGGGTCGGCACGGCCGACTTCCAGCAGGCGACCGAGATCGGCAGCGGCCAGGTTCGGGCGTGCGGCGTCGTGCACCAGCACGAAATCATCGGCGCGCACGTCATCGGGCAACGCATGCAGGCCGGCCAGCACCGAGCCGGCGCGTGTCGCACCGCCGATGCAGGTCAGGATGGGTTTGTCCGCCAGTGACTGCCAGCCCGGCCAGTCGGCGTCGTTCTCGGCGACCACCACCATCACCCCGGCCACGACCGGGTGCGAGAGCAGCGCCTCGAGAGTATGGGCCAGCAACACGCGGTCGCCGGCCAGCAGATACTGCTTGGGCGTGGGCCCGCCGAAGCGGGTGCCACGGCCAGCAGCAGGCACCACCGCCCAGATGCCCGCCATCAGGGCACATCCTGGTGCGGCGCATCCGGATCGGTGACGGCCGTCGGCGCACGCGGCGGCGGTACCGGCGCGTCTTCGACCACGCGGTAGAACTTCTCGCCGGGCTTGATCATGCCCAGCTCGCTGCGCGCGCGTTCTTCGATGGCGGCCTCGCCTTCCTTGAGGTCCTTGACCTCCGCAGCGAGCGCATCGTTGCGCTGCTGCAGGCCGGCGTTGTCCCGCTTCTGGTTCTCGACCTGGGCCTCGAGCATCATCACTTCGCCCGAGTTGCCCGGTCCAAACCAGAAGCGGTACTGCAGCCATGCGAGCAGCAGCGCGAGCACCAGCAGCAGCCAGCGCCAGTTGCGCATGGGATCAGCGCTTCAGCGACACGAACGCGTCACGACCGGCGTAACGCGCGCCGGCACCGAGGGCTTCCTCGATACGCAGCAGCTGGTTGTACTTGGCCACGCGATCGCTGCGGCACAGCGAGCCGGTCTTGATCTGGGTGGCGGTGGTGGCCACGGCGATGTCGGCGATGGTGGTGTCTTCGGTTTCGCCCGAACGGTGCGAGACGATCGAGGCGTAGTTGGCCGCGTGCGCCATGGCGATCGCTTCCAGGGTCTCGGTCAGGGTGCCGATCTGGTTGACCTTGATCAGGATCGCGTTGGCGGTGCCGGACTCGATGCCTTCCTTGAAGATCTTCGGATTGGTGACGAACAGATCGTCGCCTACCAGCTGCACCTTGTTGCCGATGCGGTCGGTCAGCAGCTTCCAGCCGGCCCAGTCGTTCTCGGCCAGGCCGTCTTCGATGGTCACGATCGGGTACTGCGCGGCCCAGTCGGCCAGGAAGTCGACGAACTGCTCGGAGGTCAGGCGCTTGTTCTCGCCGACCAGGTTGTACTTGCCGTTCTCGTAGAACTCGCTGGAGGCCACGTCCAGGCCGAGCAGCACGTCTTCACCGGCGGTGTAGCCGGCCTTGCCGATGGCTTCCAGGATGGTGTCCAGTGCCTCGACGTTGCTGCGGAAGTCCGGCGCGAAGCCGCCTTCGTCGCCCACCGCCGTGCTCAGGCCATGGCCCTTGAGCACCGACTTGAGCGAATGGAAGATTTCGGTACCGGCACGCAGCGACTCGGAGAACGAGGTGAAGCCGACCGGCAGCACCATGAATTCCTGGAAATCGACGTTGTTGTCGGCATGCGCGCCGCCGTTGATGATGTTCATCATCGGCACCGGCAGGGTGACGTCGCGGCCGTTGGCCAGGTGCTGCCACAGCGCCTGCTTCTTCGAGGCGGCCACGGCGTGGGCATTGGCCAGCGAAACCCCCAGCAGCGCATTCGCGCCCAGGCGGCCCTTGTTCTCGGTGCCATCCAGATCGATCAGGCGGCGGTCGAGGCCCTCCTGGTCGGCGGCATCAAAGCCCTTCAGCGCGGTCGCGATGGTGGTGTTGACGTTGGACACGGCGTTGCGCACGCCCTTGCCCAGGTAACGGGTCTTGTCGCCGTCACGCAGCTCCACGGCTTCCTTGGTGCCGGTCGAGGCACCCGAGGGCACGGCGGCACGACCGAAGGAGCCGTCCTCGAGGATGACTTCGGCTTCCAGCGTGGGGTTGCCACGGCTGTCGAGGATTTCACGGGCGTGGATGCTGCGGATCGTGGTCATAGCGGGCCGGTTACCAGTCAGAGAGGGGAGGCGCCGCCAATGCAGCGCCGAAACAAACATGCCGCGTGATTATCCCTGCACACCCGTCACTTGCCAAATCGGCGTGGGCGCGGACAGCCTGCCAACCACACTGGAGTTGCTCGGAACCAGCGACGGGATCACCAACACCACCAGCAGCAACGCCAGCAATGCCAGCGCGACGCCGCCACCGGCCGGTTGCCGGCGCAGCCGGAACGCCAGCACGCTGGCGATCACGCAGGACAGCGCGGCGGTGCCGGTCAGCGACAGCGTCACCAGCAGCATCGGCATCACCGAGCGCAATGCGTTGTCGCCATCGCCGGGCGAACCGACGCTGGCGAACATCAGCACCACCTGCAGGAACACCCCGCACCAGACCGCGATCGCCGCGCCCAGCGCGATCCAGCCCCAGGCCCAGCCACGCCAGCCGCGGCGCACCGCGGGTGACGCCGGAACGTCACCCATCATGCGAAGCGCGAGAACCCGTGCTTCTTGGTGACCGCGTCGAGCTCCATCAGGGTTTCCAGCAGCTCTTCCATGCGGTCCAGCGGCCATGCGTTGGGGCCATCGGACAGCGCCTTGGACGGATCCGGGTGGGTCTCGGCGAACAGGCCCGACACACCGACAGCGACCGCCGCACGCGCCAGCACCGGCACGAACTCGCGCTGGCCACCGGAGCTGTTGCCCTGCCCGCCCGGCAGCTGTACCGAATGGGTGGCATCGAACACGACCGGGCAGCCGGTATCGCGCATCACCGACAGCGAGCGCATGTCGCTGACCAGGTTGTTGTAGCCGAAGCTGGCACCGCGCTCGCAGACCATGATGTCCTGGTTGCCGGTGGCCTTGGCCTTCTCCACGACAGGCTTCATGTCCCACGGGGACAGGAACTGACCCTTCTTGATGTTCACCGGCTTGCCGGTCGCGCACACCTTGGTGATGAAGTCGGTCTGTCGCACCAGGAACGCCGGGGTCTGCAGCACGTCCACCACCGAGGCCACTTCGTCCATCGGGGTGTATTCGTGTACGTCGGTCAGCACCGGCACGCCGATCTGCTTCTTCACTTCGGCCAGGACCTTCAGGCCTTCTTCCATGCCCGGACCGCGGAAGGCGGTGCCCGAGGTGCGGTTGGCCTTGTCGAAGCTCGACTTGAAGATGAAGTTGATGCCGAGGCGATCGGTGATTTCCTTCAACTTGCCCGCCACGTCCAGCTGCAGCTGCATCGACTCGATCACACACGGGCCGGCGATCAGGAACAGGGGCTGGTCCAGCCCGACGTCGAATCCACACAGTTTCATGGCATTTCCTTGTTGTCCGGCGAACGCTGGCCAGGCCAGCCGCCGTGGGTGATTAATGAGGCGGCGATCAGGCCGCTGCGTCCTGCGCCAGCTTGCCACCGGCCTTGCGCTCGCGCGCGGCACGGATGAAGCCGATGAACAGCGGGTGGCCCTCGCGCGGCGTGGACAGGAACTCCGGGTGCGCCTGGCAGGCCAGGAACCACGGGTGCTGATCACGCGGCAGTTCGATGACTTCCACCAGAGTGTCATCCATCGATTTGCCGGCGATCACCAGGCCCGCATCTTCCAGCTGGGTGCGGTAGCGGTTGTTGAACTCGTAGCGGTGGCGGTGACGCTCGGAGACCACATCCTTGCCGTACAGCTCGCGGGCCAGCGTGCCCGGCTTCAGGCGCTGCTCCTGCAGGCCCAGGCGCATGGTGCCGCCCAGATCGCTCTTGTCGTCGCGCTTCTCGACATCGCCGGTGGCGGTGCGCCATTCGGTGATCAGGCCGATCACCGGGTTCGGCGACTGGCGATCGTTCTCGGTGCTGTTGGCGCCTTCCAGGCCGGCCACGTGGCGGGCGAAATCGACCACCGCGGCCTGCATGCCGTAACAGATGCCGAAGTACGGCACATTCTGCTCACGGGCGAACTGCGAGCTCAGCACCTTGCCTTCGAAGCCACGATCGCCGAAGCCGCCCGGCACCAGGATGCCGTCAACGTCCTTGAGTGCGGCCAGGTCGCTGTCTTCCAGCTCCTGCGCTTCGAGCCACTTCAGGTTGACCTTGGTGCGCTGGCGCAGGCCGCCGTGCTTGAGCGCCTCGCCGACCGACTTGTAGGCGTCCTGGTGATCGACATACTTGCCGACCACCGCGATGGTGACCTCGTCCAGCGGGTGCAGCGTGGCATCCACCGCCGCTTCCCACTCGGCCAGATCGACCGGACCGGCCTTGTCGCCGAGCTTGAGCTGGTTGACGACGATGTCGTCCAGACCCTGCGCGTGCAGGCCCATCGGGATGCGGTACAGCACGTCCACGTCCGACACGCTGATCACGGCGCGCTCGGAGACGTTGGTGAACTGGGCGATCTTGCGGCGCTCCGAATCCGGCACGACCTGCTCGGAACGGCACAGCAGCACGTCCGGCTGGATGCCGATCGAGCGCAGTTCCTTGACCGAGTGCTGGGTCGGCTTGGTCTTCAGTTCGCCAGCGGCGGCGATGTACGGCACCAGGGTCAGGTGCATGAACAGCGCCTTCTCCGGGCCGCGCTCGGTGCGCACCTGGCGGATCGCTTCCAGGAACGGCAGCGACTCGATGTCGCCCACGGTACCGCCGATCTCCACCAGCGCCACGTCGAAGCCTTCGGTGGCCTCGTCCATGCAGCGGCGGATTTCATCGGTGATGTGCGGGATGACCTGCACGGTGGCGCCGAGGTAGTCGCCGCGGCGCTCCTTGCGGATCACGTTCTCGTAGATACGACCGGTGGTGACCGAGTTCTTGCGGCTCAGGCGGGTGCGCACGAAGCGCTCGTAATGGCCCAGGTCCAGATCGGTCTCGGCGCCATCGTCGGTGACATAGACCTCACCGTGCTGGAACGGGCTCATGGTGCCCGGGTCGACGTTGATGTACGGATCGAGCTTCATCATCGTCACCCGCAGGCCGCGGGCCTCGAGGATGGCGGCAAGCGACGCGGCGGCGATGCCTTTGCCGAGCGAGGACACTACGCCGCCGGTTACGAAGATCAAGGGAGTCATGGCTGGGGGTGTCCTGTCAGGAAGGGGGAAACGGCGCCGGCGCGCGGGGCGACGGACGACGTAAAGGGGGAAATCGAAAGGATCCGGCTGGCGGCGGCGTCTTCACGCGCCAGGACCGGGATCAGGGGGGATGCGGTGCGGGAGTGGGTCAGCGACGTCGGGTCAGCCGTGCCGGCCGCTGTCTGGACCGTCACCTCCTGCCTACCCTGCTGGCGATCGCGCACGATCAGGCCAGTCCATTCGCTGATGGATGACACGCACTACTCCCGGAAAGCCATAGTTTACAGATTGACGGCCTCCAGCCCAAGGGGCGGATGACGGTCTTCACATAAAAAGAAGAGCCCCGGCGCGATACCGGGGCTCATGTTGGATACTTTTTCAGATCCCCAGGTCTCTCTGGTGGAGAGCCCCCTTGGAGTTCAAGGGGGCGCGCCGACAGGCGCGGGGATGTGGAGGAGAGGGTGAGCGGGGCCCACGGTTTGCCGCGCAAACCGTGGGGAAGCGTCAGCGCGAAGCGCTTATCGCTTCTTCCGCGCTTCTTCTTCCTCTTCCTTTTGCGGGGCCTGCTCGCCCTTGGCCTTCATTTCGGCCGTGGCGGCGGCGCGGCGCTTGGCCTTGGCATCCGCCTCAGCCTGTGCCTTGTCGGCCTGTTCGCCCTGCTGCGGCGTGGGCTGGCCCTGTCCGGCGTTCTGGGCCAGTGCCATGGGCACGGCCACGACGGCGGCGGCGATGGCAACGATGGTCAGCAACTTCTTCATGGGGTGCTCCTCGCGGTATGGCATGGAATGGGGCGCCGGAGGCTCCGGTTTCCCATCCAGCACAGTCTATCGCGCCCCGGTCGGCCGCCCCCTGAACGTGTGGCGTGCAAAAAACCCGTCCAGACCGCAAACTTCGCCGTCGCATTGCGCTTTATGAAGACAGATGAACGCCCGCTATAACGCCGCCGATATTGAAGTCCTGTCCGGCCTGGACCCGGTCAAGCGCCGCCCCGGCATGTACACCGACACCGCGCGCCCGAACCATCTGGCGCAGGAAGTCATCGACAATGCCGTCGACGAAGCCTTGGCCGGACACGCCCACACGGTCGACGTCACGCTGTTCAAGGACGGCAGCTGCGAAGTCAGCGATGACGGCCGTGGCATGCCCGTGGACATCCACCCCGAGGAGAAGATCCCCGGCGTCGAACTGATCCTGACCCGCCTTCACGCGGGCGGCAAGTTCAACAACAAGAACTACACTTTCTCCGGCGGCCTGCATGGCGTTGGCGTCAGCGTGGTCAACGCGTTGTCCACCCTGGTCGAAGTGCACATCAAGCGCGAGGGGAGCGAACACCGCATCACCTTCCGCAACGGCGACCGCGCCACCCCGCTGGAAGTGGTCGGCAGCGTCGGCAAGAAGAACACCGGTACCCGCGTGCGCTTCTGGGCCGACCCGAAGTACTTCGACACACCCAAGTACAACCTGCGTGGGCTGCGCCACCTGCTGCGCGCCAAGGCCGTGCTGTGCCCGGGCCTGACCGTGAAGCTTCTCGATGAAGCCACCGGCGAGCAGGACACCTGGTACTACGAGGATGGCCTGAGCGATTACCTCAAGGCCGAACTCGGCGAGCGCGAGATGCTGCCGGCCGACCTGTTCGTGGGTCACCTCAAGAAAGAAAACGAGATCGTGGACTGGGCCCTGGCCTGGATCCCCGAGGGCGAACTGGTCCAGGAAAGCTACGTCAACCTGATCCCGACCGCCCAGCACGGCACCCACGCCAACGGCCTGCGCACCGGCCTGACCGAGGCGCTGCGCGAGTTCTGCGACTTCCGCAACCTGCTCCCGCGTGGCGTCAAGCTGGCCCCGGAAGATGTCTGGGACCGCGTGTCGTTCGTGCTGTCGCTGAAGATGACCGACCCGCAGTTCAGCGGCCAGACCAAGGAACGCCTGTCCTCGCGCCAGGCCGCCGGGTTCGTCGAAGGCGCCGCGCACGATGCCTTCAGCCTGCTGCTCAACCAGAACGTCGCATTGGGCGAGCAGATCGCGCAGCTGGCCATCGAGCGCGCCAGTGCGCGTTTGAAGACCGAAAAGCTGGTGACCCGCAAGAAGGTCACCCAGGGCCCCGCCCTGCCCGGCAAGCTGGCCGACTGCATCAGCCAGGACCTGTCGCGCACCGAGCTGTTCCTGGTCGAAGGCGACTCCGCTGGCGGCAGTGCCAAGCAGGCCCGCGACAAGGACTTCCAGGCGATCCTGCCGCTGCGCGGCAAGATCCTCAACACCTGGGAAGTGTCCTCGGGCAGCGTGCTGGCCTCCGAAGAAGTGCACAACCTGGCCATCGCGATCGGCTGCGACCCTGGCAAGGACGACATCGCCGGCCTGCGCTACGGCAAGGTGGTCATCCTGGCCGACGCCGACTCGGACGGCCTGCACATCGCGACCCTGCTGACCGCGCTGTTCCTCAAGCACTTCCCGGCGCTGGTCGATGCCGGCCACGTGTTCGTGGCGATGCCGCCGCTGTTCCGTGTCGACGTGGGCAAGCAGGTGTTCTACGCCCTGGACGAGGAAGAGAAGCGCACGATGCTGGACAAGATCGAGCGCGAGAAGATCAAGGGCCAGATCAGCGTGACCCGCTTCAAGGGCCTGGGTGAAATGAACCCGCAGCAGCTGCGCGAGTCCACCATCCATCCCGATACCCGCCGTCTGGTACAGCTGACCATCGATGACGGCGAGCAGACCCATTCGCTGATGGACATGCTGCTGGCCAAGAAGCGCGCCAGCGACCGCAAGGGCTGGCTGGAGAAGAAGGGCGATCTGGCCTCGCTGGAAGTCTGATCGACCGGTTGTGACACTGGAAAAACCCGCCTTCCGGCGGGTTTTTTCCTGGGCGACGCCGCGCAGTACCGGTGATAATCGGGGCAACCTGCATCAGGACGTCCCGCATGTACGATATCCAGCCTGCGCTGACCACCGATCACGACCGCATCACCGTCGTCTGGGAAGCCTCGGTACGCGCTACGCACGGCTTCCTGCCGGAGGCGGCGATCCACGCACTGCGTCCGCTCATCCGCGAGCAGTACCTGCCGGCCGTGACGTTGCGCGTATGCAAGGATGCCGATGGCGTCATTCAGGGCTTCGTCGGCGTCGCCGATGATCGGATCGAAATGCTGTTCATCGAGCCGCGCGCGAGGGGCACCGGAATCGGCAAGGCATTGCTGCGCCATGCCATCGAGGTACTCGGTGCCGATGCGCTGGACGTCAACGAACAAAATCACCAGGCGGTCGGCTTTTATCAACACCAAGGGTTCGTGGTGACCGGTCGCTCAGCGCTGGACGGACAGGGCCAGCCCTACCCACTGCTGCACATGCGCCTGGCCCCTCACTGACCCATCATCACGGCAGCGCACTACATCCCCGGAGTTCAGTCATGCCGTTCGATCCCACCCTGCAACTGGAGAGCGCGCGCCTGGTGCTGACCCCGATCGGCGCGACGGACGCGCAGGCGATGTTCGCAATCCAGTCCGACCGTGCCGGCATGCGCTACTGGAACCATCCGGCGTGGACCGACCTGAAACAGGCCTACGTGCAGATCCTCGACGATCTGGCCGCGATCGACGCCGGCACGCAACTCAAACTGGCGATCCGTGAACGTGTGGACGGGCCGCTGCTGGGGATCGTGGTGGTGTTCGCGATCGACGAAACGTCCAGGCGCGCGGAGATCGGGTATCACCTTGCCTCGTCGGCACAGGGCAAGGGCTACATGCACGAGGCGCTGTCACGGTTCGTGGCGTATCTGTTCGATGTGCTGCACCTGCGGCGCCTGGAGGCGGAGATCGATCCGCGCAACGGGCCCTCGGCGAAGGTGCTGGAGCGGCTCGGCTTCCTGCGCGAAGGGCTGCTGCGCGAGCGCTGGCGGGTCGCCGGCGAGCTATCCGATTCGGCCGTGTATGGGCTGCTGGCACGGGACTGGCAGGGGCCAGGCAGCGCAGCACCGGGGTGACATACACACGAAACACCGCCGGCCATTCCGGCCCCGGCCTCCGCCTTGCTCCACGAAAAAGCCCGCCTTCCGGCGGGCTTTTCGATGTTCAACCGTGCGGACCGATCAGGCCCAGCCGAACAGTTCGAACAGACGCAGGATCAGGTACGCACACCCGCCGGCAGCCGGGATGGTCAGGATCCACGCCCACACGATGCGCTCGATCACGCCGAAGCGCAGCGAGCGCGGGTTCTTGGCGAAGCCCACGCCCATGATCGCGGTGGAGATGCTGTGGGTGGTCGAGACCGGCATGCCGAAGTGCGCCGCCACGGTCAGGATCGTGGCCGAGCTCGTTTCCGCGGCGAAGCCGTGGATCGGATGCAGCTTGACCATCTTGTGGCCCAGCGTCTTGATGATCTTCCAGCCGCCCGAGGCAGTACCGGCGGCCATCACCACGGCGCAGGTCAGCACGATCCACATCGCGATGCCGTCACCGGCGCTCGCGTCCGGGTGCATGAAGGCCAGCCAGGACGGCAGGTCGTTCAGCGCACCGGTTGCCTCGGCACCGATCAGGGTCATGGCGATGATGCCCATGGTCTTCTGCGCATCGTTGTGGCCGTGGGCGAAGCCCATGTAGGCCGCCGACACGATCTGCGCCTTGCCGAAGAACGCATTGACGATGCGCGGGCGGGCCAGACGGCCCAGGAAGCCACCGATCTTCGCCATGCCCGCGATCATGCCCCACAGCAGCAGCATCACCGCGATGCCGAGCAGGAAGCCGGCGATCGGCGAGGTGATCATCGGCAGGAACACCTTCCACAGCAGGCCCTTGTTCTGGGCCCAGGTGCCGATGCGCTCGGACCAGATCAGGGCATCCCAGTTGTTGTGGGCAGCGGCCAGACCAGCGCCGCACAGGCCGCCGATCAGCGCGTGCGAGGACGAGGACGGCAGCCCCTTCCACCACGTGATCAGGTTCCAGATGATGCCGCCCAGCAGCGCACAGAGGATCACCTGCGGGGTCACATCGACCACGTTGGTGTTGAGCAGGCCCGAGGCGATGGTCAGCGCGACGGCGGTGCCGGTCAGCGCACCTATCAAGTTCATGAACGCGGCGAGCATCACCGCCCAGCCGGGCGAGAGCACTTTGGTCGCCACCACGGTGGCGATGGAGTTGGCGGTGTCGTGGAAGCCGTTGATGAACTCGAAAACGAGCGCGGCCAGGATCACCACCAGGACAAGGGTCAGCATGCTGTGGCGTCCGTCAGCTGTTCTTCAAGACGATCTGGTACGCCACCACGCCGGCCTCGCGGCAACGATCGATGGCCTTTTCCAGGATCTCGAAGAATTCCTTGAGCAGGAACATCTGCAGGCTGTCCAGGCGGCCGGAGTAGATGTCGCGGTACAGCTCGAGCATCAGGCGGTCGGCTTCGTTTTCCAGCGAACGCAGCTTCTCGTTGAGCGCGGTCATCCGGTCCAGGTTCATGTGGCGCAGGTCGTTGACCATTTCCACCACCACGCTGGCCGCCTGTTCCAGCATCGCCGCGCGCGGCGCGAAATCGATGTGCTCCAGATGCTGGGTGGCCAGCGAATAGCGATCGGCGAACTTCTCGATCTGCTTGGGAATCTTGTACAGCGCCGAGCCCAGCGCTTCGATGTCTTCGCGCTCGATCGGGGTCATGAAGCTGTCGACCAGCGCCTGGCTGATCTTGTCCGAGGCCGCGCGCTCGCGCAGGCGGGCCAGCTTGAAGGCGTCCAGCGCCGGCTGGCGGTCCGCTTCGCGCAGCATGGAGTGCAGCGCCTTGGAACTGTCCTGGGCGGCCTGGGCAGCCTCGTCCAGCAGGGTATAGAACTGTTTGCCGGAGCCAAAAATGGTCTGCAGAGAGAACATTGAGAAACCTATTCGCCGTCGAGGAAGGACGGCACCGGGCGGAATTATGACGGTTTGATGTCTGTTCCGGGTACTCCCCCCCTTCTTCACGCCGGGACGGCCCCGTCTGAACGACTCTGTTTGCACCCCTGCCCCGGCCTTTTGTTAAGATGCGCGGGCACCTTCGGGTGCACTCTATGGACGACGACCCTTACCCCCCGCCGCACCGCCGCGCTTACGCGCCCTCCGGTAGCCGACATCGCTTGAACACGCCCTCCCTGCCACCAACCGGGGAAGCCGCCCGTGTTTGAACTGATTATTGTCCTCGCCCTGATCCTGCTCAACGGCTTCTTCGCCATGTCCGAGATGTCGGTCATGACCTCGCGCAAGAGCCGCCTGAAGCAGATGGCAGGCTCCAGCAAGCGCGCCGAGCGCGCCCTGGCCCTGTCCGAGAAGCCGGAGAGCTTCCTGTCCACGGTCCAGATCGGTATCACCCTGATCGGCATCCTGACCGGTGTGTTCGGCGGTGAGGCGATCGGCTTGGCCATCGCCGAGTGGCTGCACGGCATCGTGCCGGCCTTCGCCTATTCTGCGGAAGTCGGCAAGGCGCTTGCGGTCGCCCTGATCACCTTCCTGACGCTGATCTTCGGCGAACTGGTCCCCAAACGCCTGGCGATCACCCGTTCGGAGGATATCGCCGGACTGGTGGCGTGGCCGATGGGCTGGCTGTCACGTATCGCCTTCCCGGCGGTGTGGCTGCTCTCGCACAGCACCCGACTGGTGCTGCGCGTGCTGGGCCTGGGCAAGGACGAGGCCGCCTCGGTCACCGAAGAGGAAATCCGCATGCTGGTGGCCGAAAGCCACGAGGCCGGCGTGATCGATGCCCATGAGCGCGACATGATGAACCGCGTCATGCGCCTGGGCGACCGCACCGCCGACAGCCTGATGACCCCCCGCAACCGGATTGCCTGGCTGGATACGCAGGCCGATCCGGAGAAGAACATCGCGACCATGCGCGAGAACGAGTTCTCGCGTTACCCGGTGTTCCGCGACAACGACCAGGACATCGTCGGCGTGCTGGAGGTCAAGAGCCTGGTGACGCGTCTGGTGCGCGATGACCATTCGCTGTTCCAGAACCTGCGCGAGCCGCTGTACGTCTCCGAGTCCACCCATGCGATGAAGCTGCTGGAGATTTTCCGCGAGGAACAGCAGTCGATGGCGCTGGTGGTGGACGAGTACGGCGAGATCCAGGGCCTGGTCACCATCAGCGACCTGATGGGCGCGGTGGTCGGCCGCCTGCAGTCGGTGGAGAACGTGGACGAGGACGCGCTGGTCGTGACCCGCGAGGACGGCTCGTTCCTGGTCGATGGCTCGCTCTCGATCGAAGACCTGCGCGAACTGATGGGCAACGCCGAGCTGCCCGATGCCGATGATGGCGACTACTACACGCTGGCCGGCATGTGCATCCACTATTTCGGCCGCATCCCGCATGCGGGCGAGTACTTCGATTGGGCCGGCTGGCGCATCGAGATCGTCGATCTCGACGGTGCCCGTGTCGACAAGCTGTTGCTGCGCACCCTGAGCGAAGACGAGACCGATGACATCACCGGCTGAGCCGACGCCGCCGGACCCGACGCGGCCCCAGTACCGCAACGAGGGTATCCGTACCCTGCTGGCGATGTTCGACCACGGTGACCCGGAGGAACGGCTGCTGCTCGGCCAGATCCTGCAGGATCTGCAGCAGAGCGCGTTCGGTGTGTTCCTGTTCGTGGCGATCCTGCCGGCCTTCATCCCGATCCCCGGGCTGGGCGGCGCGGTCAGTGGACCGTTGGTGGTGCTGATCGGCGCGCAGATGCTGTGCGGCATGCGCCGGCCCTGGCTGCCCGGCTTCATCCGCAACCGCGGACCCAAGCGCGGCACCATGCATCGGTTCCTGGAGCGCATCGACCGTCCACTGCGGCGGCTGGACCGCCTGCTCAAGCCGCGGATGCCCGGCCTGCTGGTACCGCTGCCCGCGCATGCGTTCACCGGGCTGCTGCTGATCCTGATCGGCGTCCTGTTGTCGCTGCCGATCCCGCTCACCAACTATCTGTTCGGCTTCCAGCTGCTGCTGTTCGCGCTGGCATTGCTGGAACGCGATGGCGTGCTGATGCTGCTCAACTGGATCGGCGCGGTCGCCGCCGTGTTGTTCTTCGGCGTCAGTTCGGGGCAGCTGGTGGGCTATACCGTGGATCTGTTCCAGCGCTGGTTTGGCTGAGCAGGCGGGGCCGCGTCGAGCGCGGGGCTCGACTGACCGAGCGAAGCAAGGCAAGAGACCTTCAACAAAAACGGCGCTGCCCCTTTTCGGGGTGAGCGCCGTTCTTGCGGAGCAAACAGCATCCGGCGCGTGGCCGATGCGTTGAACCTGCTTAAACGCCGGGCTTGAGATCCACCGTACCGGTGTCGGACATGGCGCCCGGATCATCGGTGACCGCCGACAGCACGAAGTACAGTGCCTTGCCGAGCAGGCCACCGGGGCCATCCCAGTACTCGGCCGATTCGGCGCTGACATGGATCAGGCGCAGGTTCGGGTCGTCCTTGCCGCCGGGGAAGAAGATCTTCATCGCCGGGGACCAGAGCTCATCGATCTTGGCGCGGTCATGGACCACGCGCGCGGTGCCCGAGACGGACACATAGGTGTTGCCCGACGGCGAGGCATAGGCCACGTTGACGCGCGGGTTGGCGGTGATTTCCGCGATCTTCGGGCTGTCGGCCCCGGTGGCGAACCACAGGTCGCCATCGAATTCGACTTCCTGCGTGCCCAGCGGACGACTGAACAAGCGCCCGTCCGCGCCGACCGTGGTGAACATCGCGATGTCCACATCGCGGATCAGTTCGGCCAGTTGTTTGATGTGCTGCTGGCGATCGAGTTCGGCCATGAGGTGGCTCCTGTAAGGGGAGCCCCCATCACAGCCGATCGGCGGCTACGGCGACGTGAACCGCGCGGTCACGCCTTCTTCGCACGCCACGCCGATGTCACACCTGCAGCGCGCGCCATGCCTGCATCGCCAGCCCGAACGAGCGCTTGCGCGCGGCGTGATCGTAGATGTTCGCGGTGACCAGCACTTCGTCCGGCGTGTGTCGCGCCACGAACGCGGCGAGACCTTCCTGCACCTGCTGCACATCACCGACCACCGCACAGGCCAGCGCGTTCTGCACGCCGGCCTTTTCGTGCGGCTGCCAGAACGCTTCGATGTCGTCGATCGGCGGCGGGATCAGACCCGGCAGGCCACGGCGAAGATTGACGAAGCTCTGCTGCTGGGTGGTGAACAAGCGCTTGGCCTCGGCTTCGGAATCGCTGGCGACCACGTTCAAGCCCAGCACCGCGTACGGCGCCTGCAGATACTGCGAGGCACGGAATTCGCGACGGTAGACCGCCAGCGCTTCATCCATCGCGTCCGGGGCGAAGTGCGAGGCAAAGGCGAACGGCAGGCCCATCGCCGCCGACAGCCGCGCACTGAACAGGCTGGAGCCGAGCAGCCACACCGGCACCGGAATGCCCGCACCGGGCACGGCGCGCACGGCCTGGCCCTTCTGGGCCGGCTCGAAGTAATGCAGCAGCTCACGCACGTCCTGCGGGAACTGGTCGGCACTGTCGAAGTAGCGGCGCAATGCGCGGGCGGTCGGCTGGTCGGTGCCGGGCGCGCGGCCCAGGCCGAGGTCGATGCGGTCCGGGTACAGCGAGGCCAGCGTGCCGAACTGCTCGGCCACCTGCAGCGGGGAGTGATTGGGCAGCATGATGCCGCCGGCACCAACGCGGATGCGCTTCGTGCCCCCGGCCACATGGCCGATCAGTACCGCGGTCGCGGCGCTGGCGATGCCGGGCATGTTGTGGTGCTCGGCCAGCCAATAGCGGTGGAAGCCCCACCCTTCGGCGTGCTGGGCCAGGTCCAGCATGTTGGCGAAGGCCTGCGTGGTGTCGCTGCCTTCGCAGACCGGCGCCAGATCAAGAATCGACAGCTGCATCATGAATGCTCGTTCCAACCAGGAGATATCCCACTGAGATGGGGCTGGGCGGCCGGTTTGCCACCGCCCACAAGGCGCAGGTGGCAAGACGCTGATTTCCGTCTCGCGACGATTCAGGACAATCAAGGCCGTGAAGACGGCTCAGGCGGCGTCGGCGTCCTGGTCGACCAGCGGCTGCAGGGCCGCATCCAGCGCCACGCGCTCGTCGAAGACGAAGCAGCGGCCGTCATAGCCCTCACCACCCACGGCCTCGAAATAGCCCAGGATGCCGCCGTCCAGCTGCAGGACGTTGTCCATGCCATCGTTGCGCATCCACAGCGCCGCCTTCTCGCAGCGGATGCCGCCGGTGCAGAAGCTGACCACCGTGCTGTCCTTGAGCGCCTCGCGATGCGGGGCCAGGGCCTCGGGCAGATCGGTGAACTTGGTGATCGGCAGCACCAGTGCATCCTGGAAGGTGCCGAACTCGATTTCCTGGGTGTTGCGCGTATCCAGCATCACCACCGGCTTGCCGGCGTCATCGTGGCCCTGGCGCAGCCAGCGCTGCACCGTGAGCGGATCGACCGACGGCGCGCGCGGGTAGGCCAGCGGCTGGCCATCGTCGATGCGGAAACTGATGATCTCCGGCTTGACCTTGGCCTTGAGCCGGGCGAACGGCTGCATGTGGCTGTAGCTGGTCTTCACGCGCAGCCCGGCAAACCGCGCATCGGCGCGCAGGGCGGCGTAGAAGCCGTCGATCTGCGGCTCGGGGCCGGCGAGGAACAGGTTGATGCCCTCGCCCGCCACCAGGATCGTGCCGCGCAGCTGCGCGGCGGTCGCCCGCTCCAGTAGGGTCGCGCACAGCGCGTCCGGGTCGGCGACGGGGGTGAAGTGGTAGGCGGCGGTATTGGCGATCATCCCGCCATTTTAGCCGCAGGGCAGGCGCTGCGCCTGACCCGCCCAGGAATCAGCCGCGCAGCAGCACGAACGGCAGCAGCACCAGCGCGGTCGCGACGGCCATGCCGAGCAGCACCGCCACCACGAACACCGGGCGCCGCCGGATCAGGCTGCCGAAGGTCTCGGCGGTGCCTTCGCGCAGCGCGGCCTCACGCTCACCGCGGACGCGCTCGCCACGTGCCTGCTGGTACTCGCCCATCAGGCCCTTGGCCCGAGGGTGATCGGCGTCGTCGCGGACCCAGATGCCGCCAAAGGAGATCCCCCAAGGGCTGGGCTCGGTGCGGTAATGGGCGATGCCCGCCTTGTCCAGCAGGGCGGTGACATCCTGGATTTCATCGTCCGCGACATTGCGCAGGTTGAGCAGCAGTTTCGACATGCGCCCATGATAGCGCCCGGCGATGCGCTACCCTTGCGTCCCCGTTTTTTGGATCCGGAGCCCGCCCATGCGCCGTCTGCCGCGTTACCTGCTCGTCCCCCTGATGTTGTCGCTGCTGGCCGCCTGCACCCCGCCCGGCCCGCCGCCCGGTGGCAGCATCGCGCAGTTCGAGAAGATCGATACCCAGCCGGGCACCGGCGCCGAGGCCACGCCCGGCAGCAAGGTCACCGTGCACTACACCGGGTGGATCTATGACGAGCGCACCGCCGACAAGCATGGCGACAAGTTCGACAGCTCGGTCGACCGCGGCGAGCCCTTCACCTTCAACCTCGGCCAGGGCCAGGTCATCAAGGGCTGGGACGAAGGCTTTGCCGGGATGAAGGTGGGCGGCAAGCGCACACTGATGATTCCGGCCGAGTACGGCTATGGCGCGCGTGGCGCAGGGCCGATCGCACCGAATTCCTCGCTGGTGTTCGATGTCGAACTGCTCGACGTCAAGCCGCGTTGATCCTGCCTGCATGAGCATTGCCCTGAACACCCCACCACGCCGGGTCGCGATCATCGGCGGCGGCCCCGCTGGTCTGATGGCGGCGGAGACCGTGCGCGCTGCCGGCCACACCGTCGATCTGTACGAAGCCAAGGGATCGCCCGGCCGCAAGTTCCTGATCGCCGGCAAAGGCGGCCTCAACCTCACCCACTCCGATGCGCGTGAGGTGTTCGTCTCGCGCTACCGCGAGCGCGCGGACGCGGTGGGCGGCTGGCTGGCCGATTTCGATGGTGAGGCGCTGCGTGCCTGGGCGCTGGCGTTCGGCGTGGACACCTATGTGGGCAGTTCGGGGCGTGTCTTCCCGGTCGACCGCAAGGCCGCCCCGCTGCTGCGCGGCTGGGTGCGCCGGCTCAAGGAACAGGGGGTGCGTTTCCACGTACAGCACCGCTGGACCGGCTGGGATGACGCGGGCGCGCTGCGCTTCGAGACGCCCGAGGGCACGACCACGATCACGGCCGATGCGGTGGTGTTCGCGCTCGGGGGCGGCAGCTGGCCTGAGCTCGGCTCGGACGGTGCGTGGGTGGCACCGATGACCGCCAGCGGCGTCGACATCGCCCCGCTGAAGCCGGCCAATTGTGGCTTCGACATCGGCTGGACGCCCTACTTCAGCGAGCGCCAGGCGGGTGCCCCGCTCAAGCCGGTGGTGGCGCACTGGACCGACCTGCAGGGTGAGCCGCGCTCGCTGCAGGGCGAATGCGTGATCACCGCGACCGGCATCGAAGGCAGCCTGATCTATGCGCTGTCGGCCGATCTGCGCGACAGCCTGGCCCGCGACGGCCAGGTGACCCTGCAGCTGGATCTGCTGCCGGGCCAGACCGAAGCGCAGGTAGCGGAGAAACTGCAGAAGCCACGCCAGGGTCGCAGCTTCGGCGAGGTCCTGCGCCGCCAGCTGGGCCTGGGTGGCGTGAAGTCGGCCCTGCTGTTCGAGGTGATGGGTCGCGAGGCCGGGCAATTGCCGCTGGACCAGATCGCGCATGGGCTCAAGCGGCTGCCGTTGGCTCTGCAGCGAGCCCGTCCTATCGATGAAGTGATCAGCACCGCCGGTGGCGTGCGGCTGGAGGCGATGGACGCGCAGTTGATGCTGCGCGGGCGCCCCGGCACGTTCTGCGCCGGCGAGATGCTGGACTGGGAAGCGCCGACGGGCGGCTACCTGCTGACGGCCTGCTATGCCAGCGGGCTGCGCGCCGGGCGTGGCGTGGTCGCGTGGTTGGCGCAGGCGTGAATCACGCGGTGCCGGCCGCTGGCCGGCATCAGCGCCTGCGCTGCATCCGCACCGAGGCGAGCGAAACGCCGCTGGGGTGCGGGTAGCTCTCCTCGCGCAGCGCTTCAAAGCCACAGCGACGATAAAACGGGACCGCGTTGAGCGAGGCCAAGAGCACCAGCGGCCGCGCCGGGTCGGCCAACGCCTCCATCGCCTGCATCAAGGTCAGACCGATGCCACGGCCACCGCAGTCGGGATCAACGAACAGCGCATCGATCTCGTTGCCGGCCAGATCGATCACGCCATAGCCCAACAGCACGCCGCCAGTGTCTTCGGCAATCACACAGCCACCGGCCGCCAACAGCGTACGGTAATGTTCCGGCGGCGGTGAGGCCGACCACGGGGCGATCACCTCCGGCGGATAGGCCACGCTGCACAGCTCACGAACGCACCGCGTGCGCAGCTCCCACAGTCTGTCCGCCTCCTCGGCACGGCCAATGCGCAAGCGCACGTCGCGCGCTGCGGTCATCGCGATTTGCTCGACCGCAGCGCCTGGATGCGCGC
This sequence comes from Stenotrophomonas sp. TWI819, assembly GCF_039673075.1. Classification (NCBI taxonomy): domain Bacteria; kingdom Pseudomonadati; phylum Pseudomonadota; class Gammaproteobacteria; order Lysobacterales; family Lysobacteraceae; genus Stenotrophomonas; species Stenotrophomonas sp. TWI819. The sequence continues at coordinate 232,047 of NZ_JBDJKY010000003.1, forward strand.
TGGTGGCTGGAACGAATCACTGCGCGCATCGGCCCAGTAGTCGTGAAAGACCGCGTGGTCCGGCACTTTGCGCAGCAGCTCGCCCGGGGCCAGATAGCGGTACAGCGAGGCCAGTGAGCGGATCTCCACCGGCGAGACGCGGCGCAGGATGTGCTCCGGGCCCAGCTCGGAGGGATCGTTCAAGCCGGCCGCACACAGCAGGTCGCGCAGCGCGCGCAGGGTGTTCTCGTGGTAGCTGTGCACGCGCGTGGCCTTGTCGGCCGCGTCCAGGTGACGCCATCGATGCGGGTTCTGCGTGGCAATGCCGGTCGGGCATTTATCACTGTGGCAGCTCAGCGACTGGATGCAGCCCAGCGCGAACATGAAGCCACGCCCGGCATTGCACCAGTCCGCACCCAGCGCGATGGTGCGTGCGATTTCGAAGGCACTGGTGACCTTGCCCGCCGCGCCCACACGGATGCGATCGCGCAGGTCCAGCCCGACCAGGGTGTTGTGCACCAGCAACAGTGCTTCGTGCATCGGCACACCCACGTGGTCGATGAACTCAGCCGGCGCCGCACCGGTACCACCCTCGGCGCCATCCACCACGATGAAATCCGGCAGCAGCCCGGTTTCCTGCATCGCTTTGGCGATACCGAACCACTCCCAGGGATGGCCGATGGCCAGCTTGAACCCGACCGGCTTGCCGCCGGACAACTCCCGCAGCCGCGCGACGAACTGCAGCAGCTCCACCGGCGTATTGAACGCGCTGTGCTTGGAGGGCGATACGCAATCCACGCCCATCGGCACGCCACGGGTGATCGAGATCTCTTCGCTCACTTTCGCCGCCGGCAGCACCCCGCCATGGCCGGGCTTGGCGCCCTGAGAGAGCTTGATCTCGATCATCTTGACCTGATCATGGGTGGCGTTGGCGACGAACTTCTCTTCGCTGAAACCGCCGGCATCGTCACGGCACCCGAAGTAGCCCGAGCCGATTTCCCAGACCAGGTCGCCGCCCATTTCGCGGTGATACGGCGAGATCGAGCCTTCGCCGGTGTCGTGATAGAAGCTGCCACGGCGCGCGCCTTCATTGAGGGCGCGGATCGCGTTCGCCGACAACGAGCCGAAGCTCATCGCGGAGATGTTGAACACACTGGCCGAATACGGCTTGGCGCAGTTCGGGCCGATCTGGATGCGGAAATCGTGGTGGCCGATCTCGGTCGGCGCCAGCGAATGGTTGATCCACTCGTAGTCCACCGCATAGGTGCTGCGCAGCGTGCCGAACGGCACCACGTCCATTTCATTCTTGGAGCGCTGGTAGATCAGCGCACGCTGCTGGCGCGAGAACGGCACATCCTCCAGATCGCTCTGCACGAAGTACTGGCGGATCTCCGGTCCGATCGATTCCAGCCCGTAGCGGAAGTGCGCCATCACCGGATAATTGCGTCGCAGTGTGCTGCGCTTCTGCAGCAGATCCCAGGTGCCCAGCACCACCAGCAACGCCGTCACGCCGACGCCCCAGTACCAGGCGGGCCAGATCGTGGCCAACCACACGCAGACCGGGAACAACAGGATGGCGAGCAGATACGCGAGATAGCGATGCATGGCGTTCCTCAATCAATAGCTGCCCCCGAGTCTACAGGCGGTCGTCCACCACTTCCCGGGGCCACACGGACTTGACGTCGTACACCACGCCCTGCGGCTTGAGCAGCGCGCGCACCTGCGCCGCATCGAAGGCGCGGAAACGATCATGCGCCACCGCCAGCACCACGGCGTCATAGCCGTCCGGATCGGGCGAGGCGACCCACCGTACATCCGCATCGGCAAACGCCGCCGGCCCGACCCACGGATCCTGCACGTCCACCTGCGCCCCGGTGGCCTGCAGGCGCTGCGCCAGCTCCAGCGCGCGGCTGTTGCGCAGGTCCGGGCAGTTCTCCTTGAAGGTCACGCCCAGCACCAGGACGCGTGCCTGGGCGACGGCGATGTTGCGCGATGCCAGCAACGCCAGCACGCGTTGTGCGACGTGCTCACCCACCCGGTTGTTGACCTGGCGCGCGGTGTGGATGAGATCGGGGTGATACCCCATGCTCTCGGACTTGTGCAGCAGGTAGTACGGATCCACCCCGATGCAGTGGCCGCCGACGAGGCCGGGGCGGAAAGGCAGAAAGTTCCACTTGCTGCCCGCCGCAGCCAACACGTCCTGGGTATCGATGCCAAGCCGATCGAAGATCAGCGCGAGTTCGTTGACCAAGGCAATGTTGACGTCGCGCTGGATGTTCTCGATCACCTTGGCCGCTTCGGCCACGCGGATCGACGGCGCCGGCCAGGTCCCGGCGGTGATGATGCGTTGGTACAGCGCATCCACCACGGCCGCCGCCTCGGGCGTCGAGCCGGAGGTGATCTTGCGGATGTCCGGCAGCCGGCGCTCGCGGTCGCCTGGGTTGATCCGCTCCGGGCTGTAACCGCAGTAGAAATCTTCGTTGAAGCGCAGCCCCGATCCAGCCTCCAGCAAGGGCACGCAGACTTCCTCGGTGGTGCCGGGGTACACGGTGGATTCGTAGATCACCAGGTCGCCCGGCGCCAGCAGTCCGGCGATCAGCGTGCTTGCACTGCGCAGCGGCCCCAGATCGGGCTGCTCATGCGCATCGATCGGCGTCGGCACGGTCACGATGTAGACGTTGCACTCGGCCAGATCCGAGGGGTCGGCGCTGTAGCGCGCATGCACGGCGGCAGTCAGTTCGTCGGCATCCAGCTCGAGCGTATGGTCATGGCCGCGCTGCAGCTCGGCGACGCGCGTGTGGTCGATGTCATACCCCAGGGTCGGCTGCTGCTGACCAAAGGTCACCGTCAATGGCAGCCCGACGTACCCCAGCCCGATCACACCGATGCGCGGCGTTGCCGATGCGGAAATGGCGCGCGTCATCGCTGCGCTCCACGCAGCGGAACCGGGCCGGCGATCAGCCGGGGCGTCATCAGGGAGGGTTTCATGCGATACAGGCGCCGGGGATACAGGTGACGCAAGCCTAACGCGCCGGGCGCCGCCCCACAAAGAACAAAGCCGCCGCCCGCGGAGAGTACGGACGACGGCCAAAGGAATGATGGTCCAGCTGCGGTTACTACCCTTTCAGACAGCCTCCAAGGGCAAACCCCGCAAGACTGGTCACAGCTGGTAGGCAAAGGATAGGCGCACAACCGTGATCATTGTGTTACGGCCAACGGTGTTTTGCGTTACGAACCCAACGTGACTGCCGCCGGTTCCAACTCGCCGGAGACACCGGTCCACGCATCCAGCAGCGCCGCAAATCCGGTGGGCGACGTACCGTCCACCGACAACCGCAAGGCGAAGCCTTCCCACGGCAGGTTGATCAGTCGCGCCAGCGCGTCCGGTTCAACGGCGGCTGACGCCATCGTCCAGCGTGCGAAGTGCCGCACCTCCACCTTATCGCGGGCCAGCTCACGCAGCCCCTGATGGATGCGCGCATTGAGGACGCGCTGGAACACCGAATCCACGCCGTCTTCCGGGCCTTCGAAGTACTGCAGGAAACGACGCCCGTCGAACATCAACACGCCGGTCACGCCGGCCACTTTGTTGAAGCCCATTGCCGCACGCAGAATCTGATCAATGTCAGACGTCTCGATTCCTTCGATAGCGTCGCTGACGTAAGCGACCGCATGCAGCGGCATGGAGGCTTTCCATAGTGAACCGGAACTGACTATGCCATGAAGAAATCGCAGTGGGTAGCCGTGGCGTCAGGCTGCAGTGCCTACCACGGTCTAGTGTGACTCACTGCTCAATCAGGCGCCCGCACCTCATAGCCCCGCGCGCGCAGCTGCTCCAGGTAGCCGCCTGGAGAGACGAGGGATGACACAGGCACGGTGGCGAACGTCACTGCATTGCGCCCGAGTGCATCGCTGGCCATGCCCAACCACTTTCGCTGCGCCTGGGCATCCACGTCGGTCAGTCCACGGCGGCGACCGAAGTCGCTGTTGGCGACTGCATCCACGCAGGCCACGTACTGCCCCTCCACGGCCAGCCGCTGCAACGCTTCTACATCCCCCACCGACCAGGCGTTGGCGCGTTCGGCCAGCAGCGGCAGCCCGTGCTCGACCACGTCCAACGTGCGGCGGAAGCACTCCAGGTCCTGCAGTGCCGTACCGCGCACTTCCTTGAGCGCTTGCCGGGGGTCGGCGATCTTGATCTCGACCCGGGTCGGCACCGGCTTCAGGCCGTGCGCCTTGGCGGCCTTCTCCACCACCTTGGACACCGGGGAGGAACGGCCCAGGCCGACATCCTTCAGCGCGGCGGCATACAGCTGTGTGGCCGCCACCAGCGGGCGATCCTTCTCGATACCGCCATCGCGACCGATGTGGCGCTGTTTGAGCCGCTCCCAGCGCGCGTACAGATCCGGCGGCAGCACCTCGCGCAGTGTTCGCCCGTCCGGATCGCGGGCGGCCTTCAACGCCGAAGGCACCAGCGTCAGCCGGCCGAAGAAGCCGACATCAGCATCCAAGCCCCACCCGGGTGATCCCAGCACCTGCTGCGCACTGCCGATCACGGCCTGCACTTCGTCGGCCCGCCACTCCAGCTTGGCCGGCAGCGGCGACACCGTGCCCAGAATCCACAGCGTGTGGCCGGCGCTGTTGCGGACCTGCCACATGCCCGGGCCAGGCTGCTCGCCGGAGACCACCACCGGGGCCAGATCGATCACGTCCCCCGCCGCGGACGCCGGCGTCGGCGTCGGCGTCGGCGTCGGCGTCGGCGCCTGCGCCTGTGCCTGTGCCGCGCCGCTCAGCAGCAGCGCCATGCTCACCATCAGTGCTGTCCGTGCACGTACCGAGTTCGCCATGTCACTTGTCTTTGTCCGGGATGGGGCGCAGCGTAGGGCGGCGCGCAAAGAAATGCGTAAAGTTTGCGTTGCCCGGCTCACCGCTCCGGCAGCGACAACGAACGAGGGCAGCCCCATGGCTGCCCCCGTCTCATCGCCGCTCACCTTGATCAGGCGAGTTGCCTGCTCAGAACTCGCGCCAGTCACCGTCCACCGTGGCCGCCGGCACCTGCCGCAGCGGGGTCACCGTACTGCTGCCGGCACGCGGCTTGGCGGCCGCGGGCATCGATGCTTTCAGTGGCGAGGCGGCACCACGCGGTGCGGCCATCGGCTGCGTCTGCACGCCGCTCTGGGTTGCCAGGCGGAAGCGCGCCACCGCACCGGTCAGGGCCATGGCCTGCTCCTCCATCGAGCGCGCCGCGGCCGTTGCCTCTTCCACCAGCGCCGCGTTCTGCTGGGTGGTTTCGTCCAGCTGCACCACGGTCTGGCTGACCTGCTCGATGCCGGCCGACTGCTCCTGCGACGCTGCCGAAATCTCGGCCATGATGTCGGTGACTTTCTGCACCGAGGTGACGATCTCGGTCATGGTCACGCCGGCCTTGTCGACCAGGCCCGCACCGATGGCCACTTTGTCCACCGAGTCCTCGATCAGCTCCTTGATCTCCTTGGCCGCGCCGGCCGAGCGCTGCGCCAGCGTGCGCACTTCACTGGCGACCACCGCAAAGCCCCTGCCTTGCTCCCCGGCGCGTGCCGCTTCCACGGCAGCATTCAAGGCCAGGATATTGGTCTGGAACGCGATGCCGTCGATCACCGTGATGATGTCGGCGATCTTCTTCGACGAGGCTTCGATGCCGCGCATCGTGACGACCACGTCCTGCACCACCTGGCCGCCTTCGGAGGCCACCGCACCGGCACCGATCGCCAGCTGGTTGGCCTGGCGCGCGTGCTCGGCGTTCTGCCGCACGGTGGAGGTCAGCTCCTCCATCGAAGCCGCCGTCTCCTCCAGGTTGGCAGCCTGCTGCTCGGTACGCCGCGACAGGTCATTGTTGCCGCTGGCGATTTCCACCGCCGCGGTGTTGATGCTGCCCGCCGCGACCTGGATGCTGCCGATGATGCCGGTCAACTGGCCGACCGTGGTATTGGCATCGTCGCGCATCCGGGCGAACACGCCCTGGAACTCGCCTTCCATGCGCACGGTGAGGTCGCCCGAGGCAATCGCCTTGAGCAGTTCCGAAAGCTGGCGAAGATTCTCGTCGCTGATCTGCATCATCGTGTTCAGGCGCTCGATCATCACCTTGAACTCGTGATCGAAGGCACCCGCATCGCCTCGCTGGCTGAAATCACCTGCCGCAGCCGCAGAGGCCAAGCGGTGGATCTGGCCGTTGATCGCCGCCAGATTCTGCTTGGTGATGGCCATCGCCTCGGTGAAGCGCGCCTTGTCACCCGGCAGCGCTTCCAGATCCTCGGCCAGATCGCCGACCGCATAGTTGCGCACCACATCGATGATCTTCTGGGTCAGCGCGATGCTGCTGCCGACCAGTGCATTGGTGCCCGCAGCGATGCGACCGAAATCACCGGGGAATGCCGATGCATCGATACGGTAGGCCAGTTCACCCAGATCATGACGGTGCGCCATGTCCTGCTGTGCGGCGGAGAAGGACCGCAGGCGCGCGCCCATCTGATCCATGCTGGCCAGAAGCTGGCCGGTCTCATCACGGCAGGGGCGTCCCACGCTGGTGTCGAAGCGGCCGTCGGCAATCGCGCGCGAGACGTCCATGGCCCGGCGCAACGGGTCCACCAGGCTGCGCGTGATCAACCAGGCCAGCAACCCGCCGGCCACCAAGGCCAGCAGCGCGAACCCGATCAACAGCGTCCGCGAGGTCCGGATCGATGCATCGATCATGGCCGCGCTTTCTGCATTACGCCGTTCCTGCAGCGACACCGCGGCCTGGAGTGCCACAGCGCGCGCGTCCATCAGCGGCTCGGCTTCGCCGTACAGCAGGCCGATGGCGGCCGCGTCATCGTTGGCGGTCGCATGCTCGATGATCCGGTTGTGCGTGGCCACCGAGGCGGCCTGTGCATCGGCAATAGCCTGCAGGGCGTGCTTGCCTTCCGCATTGCTGGGAAGCGCGTCCAGCGCCGCACGCGCTTCGGCGTAGCCAGCACGCGTCTTCTGGATCCGTTCCAGGATCAAGGGGCCGTTGTCAGTTCCATCCAGGATCAGATCGCGAAGATTCCGCTCGTTCTGGAAATTGGACCCCCGCATCGTCGTCAACAACGACAGCTTTTTGCCATTGGATTCGATCTCCGCCACCTGCCGACCAATCGCAGACGCCTGATACAACGCCAGCGAGGATGAGCCGATCAGCAGCACCAGAAGAATCCCGAAGCCCACGCCGAGCTTCGAACCGACGTTCATGTTTCTGACGTATTCCATTTCATTGCATCCGCTATATCGTCACGTTGTGACACCGGAACCCAATGACGGCGGCATGATCGATTGCTTGAGTCAATAACTTGCGGTGTCGAGTGAGCAAATACGTGACCCAGTTCGCTGCGAAACGCGCGAGGCAAGGTGCTGAGCAGCAGCCCGCGCCAAACTTCCGGCGGCTGACACAGGGCACCCTTTTTTGCTGCGGCGCAGCAAGATGTCCACCGGCGACAGAAACCGTCAGCGAACCGACACTGTGACGACCGTCCACGCTCACTTCCGAGACATTTTTCTCACTGACATCTCAGTTATGTGACCCAGTTCCAAATTCCAGGCCGTAGCGCCATGCGCCTGCGTACGTGCGCACGGCGCTACCCACCCTCACCGTCATGAACGGCAACGACCAGCGTTGGGAATCGCGTGGGCGGCCACGCGTGCGCGTCCTGCGGGTTACGCAGCGGCGTCGATGCGATCAGCAGTCCCGCCTGACCCATGTGCACTGCACAGACACTGCACAGGCTACATCCTGTGCAGGAGGGGATGGCAGGCTGAACGCCTTGGTGCCCGGGGCCGGAATCGAACCGGCATGGGGTTGCCCCCGGCGGATTTTAAGTCCGATGCGTCTACCAGTTTCGCCACCCGGGCAACGGCGGGCATAGGGTGCCTGATCGCGCTCGAATTTGGAATGCGCACGCACCGCGCGCGCCGCTCAGATCGCTCTGGAGTAGCGCACCGGCTGGTCAGGACGGGCCAGGTACCGATCAAAGCACATCGCCAACAGGCGCAGCAGCGGCCGTCCGTGCGCACTCGCGCGCACCACACCGTGTTCGTATTCGGCCAGGCCATCGGCCTGCAGGGCCGCCAACGCCGGCAACGCGTCGGCAAAGTAGTGCTCGAACTCCACACCGTGGCGCGCAGCCAATGCGGCAGCGTCCACTTCGCCCTGGCACATCAACTGGCCGATCAACTCGGCGCGCAGCACATCATCCTCGTCCAGTTGCAGACCCCGCCAGACCGGCAACCGGCCGGCATCAACCGCCGCTTCCCATGCCGGCAGTTCGCGTGGATTCTGGCTGTAGGTGCTCCCGATATGGCTGATCGCACTGGCACCGAGGCCGACCAGATCGGTGTCGGCGTGGGTGGTGTATCCCATGAAGTTGCGGTGCAGCTGCCCGGCACGCTGCGCGCGCGACAGGTCCTCTTCGGGCAGGGCGAAATGGTCCATGCCGATGTACTGATACCCCGCATCGGACAGGCGCTGCACCGCCAGACCCAGCAGCGCCAGTTTCTGCTCGGGGCTGGGCAGCTCCGCATCGGCGATCTGGCGCTGCGCGCGGAACAGATGCGGCAGATGCGCATAGCCATACACCGCCAGGCGATCCGGCCGCTCGCGCAGCACCGTCTCCAGCGTCTGGGCGAACCCGGTGAGCGTCTGCCTGGGCAGGCCATAGATCAGATCGACATTGACCGACCGCAGCCCGTACTCGCGGCACGCACGCAGGATGTCCAGCGTCGCTTCCACGCCCTGCTCGCGGTTGATCGCTTTCTGTACGTCCGGATCAAAGTCCTGCACGCCGAGGCTGGCGCGGTTGAAACCGAGCTCGGCGAGCACGGCGATGTCCGCGCGCGTGACAAAGCGCGGATCCAGCTCGATCGAGAAATCGCGCGAGGCGGCCGTGCTGAAATGGAAGCGCTGGCGCAGCCCATCGATCAGCTCGCGCATCTGCGCCGGGGCGAGGAAATTCGGTGTACCGCCGCCGAGGTGCAGCTGGATCACCTCGCGCGCCGGATCAAATTGCGGGGCCATCAGGTCGGCCTCGCTCAGCACGCGTGCCACGTAACCGATGCCCTTGCGGTGGTCGCGGGTGATGACCCGGTTGCAGCCGCAGTAGAAACACGGGCTGCTGCAGTAGGGCACATGCACGTACAGCGACAGCGGCCGGCCCACCTCATTGCTGTCCGCAATCGCCTGGCGCAGCGCAGGCTCACCGTAGCCGTCATGGAAGTGCGGCGCGGTGGGATAGGAGGTGTAGCGCGGGCCGGGTCGGTCGTGCCGACGCAGCAGCTCGGGATCGAAGTGCCAGGCGAGCCCGGCGGCGGCAGGCGAGAAGGTATCCATGACGCCAGCTTGCGCGTGCACGCGTGCGCGCGCATTGCGTCAGATCAATTCAGGCCCGGGCGCCCCGCCATCGGCAGGCTCGGCCAGCGAAGCATCTGGAAGCGACGCCAGAAGGTATCGGCGATCCGCTCAGCGACATCATCGGCCAGCCGCTGCATCGGTACGTTGCCGCCCTCGGCCGTGGTCTGCCGGAACAACGCCAGCCAGCGGTCGAACAGGTCCCGGTCCAGCTCGTCCATGGCCATGTGCTTGGGCATGGGCGCGCCTTTGAAGCGCCGCGTGCCGCGCAGCATCGCCGACCAGAAGTCGACCAGCTGTGCCAGATGCGCCTCCCAGTCGTGGATCCGTGCCGTGAACACCGGTCCCAGCCGCGGCTCCTCGCGCACCCGCGCGTAGAAGTCGTGCACCAGCCGGGTGACCTCGTCTTCGCTGCACAGGTCAGGCGCAGGGAGCGGAAGCGCGTTGTCGGTGGGGTCGGGCATGAACATCCTCGGGCGGCAATGCCCAGCATCGGCGGCAGCGCCTGCCGCTGCCTTGATCAGGATCAATGAAGCCGGTGGCGAAGCCTTCTAGTCTGGGCGCTCGACAGGACGTGCGCACCCGCGATTCCGGCCCCCGGTCGGCGCGAAGTATAGCCGCGCCCTGCCCCTCCCTCCTGACCGTGGCCGCAATGAACGACCTGCACGACCCGCCCGACGGCAGCCGCCGACGGCTGATCCAGCAATGGGGCGCCATTCTGTGGCCCAGCTTCGTCGCGGCCGGTCTGGCCAGCGTGGTGTTCTTCGCGTTCGTCGATCCACTGCGCCTGCGCGACATCAGCTTCCCGCAGCATGCGATCAGTCGCGAGCTCGGCTATACGCTCGGCTTCTTCATGTTCTGGGGCGTCACCGCCGCCGCCAGCACCATCACCTGGTATCTGCTGCGCCCGATGCCCGGTGATGATGACGATGTGCCATTGGGCTGAGCATGGCGGATCGTCTGTCACTGCATCTGGTCCCACCACCGCCTCCGCAGCCTGCCCGGCAGCGACGCGTGCTGCGTTGGCGAGCGTGGCTGTCCGCCGTGCTGCTGGCCAGCTTCTATCTGCTGCCGTGGCTGCGCTGGGACGGCCGCCAGGCATTGCTGTTCGATCTGTCGGCACGCCGGTTCGATCTGTTCGGCTGGACGCTGTGGCCGCAGGATGTGGGCGTGCTGCTGGGCTTGATCGCCGTGCTGGCCACCGCGCTGGTGCTGCTGACCAACCTCGCCGGCCGGGTGTGGTGCGGGTATGGCTGCCCGCAGACGCTATGGAGCCGGCTGTTCCGCTGGATTGAGCAAGGCACTACGCGCTGGCTGCCCTCGCCTGGTCCCGCCCGGCTCGCCAGGCACGCGCTGTGGGCACTCGTGGCGGGATGGACCGGCATCACGTTCGTCGGGTTCTTCAGCCCGATGCACAGTCTGGTCGGCAACCTCTGGCCCCTGGCCTGGAGCGGCGGGGAAGCGTTCTGGATCGTGTTCTATGCGGCAGCCACCTGGGGCAATGCCGGCTTCCTGCGCGAGCAGGTGTGCCGCGATCTCTGTCCGTATGCGCGCATCCACGGCGCGTTCTGCGACAGCGATACGCCGCGCATGCAGTACCACGCCCGGCGCGGCGAGCCGCGCGGTCCGCGCGTGGCCGGCCTCGGCGGGATCGATGCGCGGGGGCGTGGCCTGCTCGACCCGACCAGTGCGAGCGACTACGCCTTCCGGGCCGCGCACGAAGACATCGCGGGGCCGATGCCGCACTTCAGCGCTGATCGCCTCGGCGATTGCCTGGACTGTGGCGCATGCGCCAGCGCGTGCCCGATGGGCCTGGACGTGCGCGCAGGGCCGTACCCGGACTGCATCGGCTGCGGTGCCTGCGTGGAGGCCTGCGATGCGCGCTTGCAGGCCTGGCAGTTCCCGACGGGGCTGCTGCGCTACGCCAGCGACAATGCCCTGCAGCAGCGCTCCCGCCGCTGGCTGCGGCCGCGCACACTCGCAGCCGCCGGCACCCTGCTGGTGCTGCTGGGTATCGGTGTTCATCACATCATGTAATGCCGGTGTCCCCAACGGCGCCCTGCCGCTACCCGATCCCCCCGACCGGTCTCAGCGCATGCGGGTGCGCGCACTCCTGGGCGGCACCAGCTGCGCACGCCGCACGATGCCGAGCTGTTCGATGACCAGGGCCAACTCATTGGTGACACGCGTTCGCGCGGTGCCTTGAGCAGGCGGTACCAATCGCTCGAGCACACGCTGGTAGGTGGACCAGAATTCCGGGCCGCAGCCATGCTTCACGTAACTGGCTTCCAGCTCGGTTCGCACTCCGTCAGCCAAGTCATGTTCGCCGTATTCCATACGACCTCCGTGGGACTTGCTCTGCTTCAGGGACGACAGACACCCTCGGCGATAATGATTCACTTCGGGTTCACTTAAAATTTGCACGGTCTTCGCAGTAAGTCAATTACTGAAACAACCCGCATTCAACTAATGCTGAATGGTTCAGCAAAGCCCTGCACATTCAATCGCATCATGCGATCGCAGTGATGACAGCACCATGTCAGGCGTTATGTCAGGCGCTCTGCGGCATCGCCTGCACTGATCGAAGGCTGATGTGGCGCGACAAATCGCAGCAGTCGCTCCATGCCGCCGTGCGGGGGTGGGCCGCCCTGCACCGGATCGGCAAATGCCTGCCAATCGCCGGACGCCAATTGTTCGATCATTGCCGGCTCCACGCCCAGCCAGCGCATGCTCCAATAGGGGAAATACCGTTTGGGCACGCGCGCGTGACCCAACGCCACAATGGCTCTGTGGCTGCGTGCCTGCAGCACCCGCTCGTGCACCGCCGATACGCCGTCATCAGGCCCTTCGAAGTATTGCAGGAAGCGGCCACCATCGAAGAGAAGCACGCCGGTGACACCCGCCAGGCTGTTGAATCTCACCGCATCATCGACCAGTGCATCGAGTTGTTCGGCGGACAGCGGGCCCGCAACGTCGCTGACATACGCGACTGCGCAGAGGGGCATGGGACAAACTCCAACGGGTGCAAAGTGAATATGCTGGCACTTTCAGGTATATAAATAAAATCTGTTGCCTGAAGCGTTCAGAACATCACGGGCAATCGCAAGGAACCGTGCCGCTTTCTTTCGTCTGCGTGCGCCACGACCCGCCCCGGGATTACGGTCGCGACGCTGCCATGGCACTGCGTACCGCCTCGCTGAAGGCATCCAGCAGAAACGGCTTGGCAATCATCGCCATGCCGTTGTCGAGAAAGGCGGACCGCTCCTGGGCTTTCTCCGCATAGCCGGTCATGAACAGCACCGGCAACGTCGGGCGGGATTGACGCGCGATCTCTGCCAACTGGCGGCCATTGAGCCCCGGCAGCCCGACGTCGGTGATCAACAGATCGATCTTCTTCGATGAAGCAAGGATGGGAATGGCGCCATCGGCATCCTCCACCACCTCGGCGGTGTAACCCAGGTCTTCAAGCACCACCGTGACCAGCATCCGCACCTGCTCATCGTCCTCCACCACCAGGATCGACTGACCCGCACCCAGCGATACCGGCTGCACAGCGGGGACCTCTTCATCGGTGGCGGCGTCATGCACCACGGGCACATACAGCGACACCGAGGTGCCCTGCCCCGGCGTGGAATCCACGGTGATGTGGCCGCCGGACTGCTGCATGAAGCCGTAGATCATCGACATGCCCAACCCCGTTCCCTTGCCGATCGGCTTGGTGGTGAAGAACGGCTCGAAGATCCGTTCGACCACTTCCGGCGGCATGCCGGTGCCAGAGTCGGACACGGCGACGACGGCATACTCACCCGCCGGCACCGCAAGAATCTGGTGTTCTGCAACGTGCACCTGCGAGGTCTGCAGGATCAGCTCGCCGCCATCGGGCATCGCGTCGCGTGCATTGATGGCCAGGTTGAGCAGCGCGCTCTCGAACTGGTTGCTGTCCAGGTTGGCGCGCAACGGCGTGTCGCTGAGTGCGGTGCGGATGCGGATCGTCTCGCCCAGCGTGCTGCGCAGCAGATGCTGTGTCGAGCCGACCAGTTCGTTGAGATCGACCGTTCTGGAATCCAGCGACTGCCGGCGGGAGAACGCCAGCAGCCGCTGGGTCAAGGCCGCTGCACGCTGGCTGGAGGCGGTGGCCGCATCGAGGAAACGCTCCAGGCCATCCATCCGTCCCATCTCCAGGCGCATGCGCACGATATCCAAGGAGGACAGGATGCCGGTCAACATGTTGTTGAAGTCATGCGCGATTCCGCCGGTGAGTTGTCCGATCGCGTCCATTTTCTGCGACTGACGCAGGGCCGCTTCGCTGGCTTCGCGTGCGGCCATCTGGCGCTCCAACTCGGCGGTGCGCTCGGCCACCATCGCTTCCAGATCCTGCGCGTGCTGCTGGCTGGTCTCCAGGGCGAGTTTGGATGCGGTGATATCGGTCACGAACACATGGAAGCCGTCGGGCTCGCCTGCGGTATTGAAGCGCGGCGAGTAGCGGATTTCACTGTCGCGCCGGCGGCCGTCACTGAAGGGCCAATTGACCTCGAAGACGACGTGTTCACCCGCCATTGCACGCTCGATCATCGGCCGGCGCGTCGCCCATACGTCTTCTCCGAATACCTCCGGCACGCGCTTGCCGATCACCTCCGAGACGGGACGCTCGAACCACGATTCATACGCTTTGTTCGCAAAGCGATACTGGAGATCGCGGTCGATGAAAGCGATCAGGACCGGCATCGCGTCGGCGACCAGGCGCAGCTCGGCGTCGCTGCGCTCCAGGGCTGCACGGCTGTCGGCCAGCGCCCGCATCTGATCACGGACCAGGAACTGCTTGTCGCGCGCACGCAGTGCACTGAGCACGGAACTGAGCAGCGAACTGCGACCCAGCGGGCGATCCAGCTCGATGGTGTTGATCGCCAGTTGCAGGTCGGGGTCGGCCAGCGGCCGCTTTTTCGAGCGGGGCGACCGCAGCAGGATGAACGGTATGTCCGACCAGGACGGCTGCCGGGCCAGTGGCTCCAGCAACGCACCTGCGCCCTTGGCGACCGCCTCCTCGGTCATCACCACCGCGCCCACGTCATCATCGAGCGCATCGGCCAACCGCGACAGGCTGTCCTGGATCGTGGTCCTCAGGCCGGAGGCGTTGAGCACGGTGGCGATGCTCTGCGCATCACGACCAAACGGCGCAAAGATGTGGACCACGCCGGAAACCGAGTCACTGCGCACTGGTGTGGCCCAGCAGGTGCGCCGTGTTGCCGACGAACTCTGGCGTGCCGGTCAGGATTCCCTTGAACTCATTGAGTGGCGCACTGAGCGAAATGCCCTTGCCGTCGATCTTCAGCTCGCGGATCGTGTTCTCGTGCGCACCGCCGCGATTCTTGATGACCGAGATCGCCTTGCGGATGCGCCCCTGCGATTCGAAGAAGCGGAACAGCACGACCGAATCGGCGATGTAGGAAACGTTGAGGTTGCCGGTCGACATGGTGCCGACCAACCCGTGTTGCGGATTGATCAGGATGGTCGCCACGCCCTTCTGGTTGAGATAGGACAGCATCTCGTGCAGCTGGAGCATGAGCTGCTTCTCCTGCGGCATCGCCGTGACGTAGCCGTTGAGGCTGTCGATCACCAGCAGCCGGCACTGACGCTCCTCGACCGCACGCCGCATGTTCCAGGCGAACTCACCTGGCGAAATTTCGGCCGGATCGACCTGCTGGATTTCCAGCAGACCCGACGCCAGGTGTTTGCTGAGATCGATGTCCAGCGATTCGGCGCGCGCCAGCAGGGTACCGATGCGCTCATCGAACTCGAAGATGCAGCAGTGCTCACCGCGCTCGCAGGCGGCCCAGACATACTGAAGCGCCACGTTGGTCTTGCCACTGCCGGCGGGGCCGGTGAGCAGGGTGCTGGTGCCCCGCAGCGGGCCTCCGCCGAGCAGGCTGTCGATCTCGGCCACCCCGCTGCTGATGGGCGCACCGACGAACTTGGCATGGTGGTCCGAAGCAACCAACCGCGGGAAGACCTCCAGGCCGCCTTCGCGGATGGTCATGTCGTGATAGCCGGCGGTGAAGTTCACCCCACGCAGTTTCTGCACATGCATGCGGCGGCGCGCGGGACCGAAATCCAGCGTCAGGCGTTCCAGTGACACCACGCCGTGGCAGAGGCTGTGCAACTGGCCATCGCGCTCTTCACCGGTGGCGGTCATATCGTCCACCAGTACGACCGTTGCACTCTTCGGGGCGAAGAACTGCTTGAGCGACAGAATCTGGCGACGGTACCGAAGCGGATCCTGCGACAGCAGCCGCAGTTCGGACAGCGAATCGAACACCACCCGGTGCGGCTTGATGCGCTCCACCTCGCCGAGGATCAGCTTGACCGTTTCGTCCAGCTCGACTTCCCAGGAGTGCAGTACCGACTGCATCCGTCCGTCGCCCAGCGCTTCCTCGGCCGAGGCCAGCTCGAACAGGTCCAGCCCATCCAGGGACCAGCCGTGCGCATTGGCAACTTCGCGCAGCTCGTCAGCCGTCTCGGAGAGCGTGATGTACAGGCAGCGCTCCCCCTTGCTCAGGCCATGCAGCAGAAACTGCAGGGACAGCGTGGTCTTGCCCGATCCCGGCGGCCCCTCGAGCAGGTAAAGCCGCCCCTGGGGAAAGCCTCCGCCAAGAATGCTGTCGAGCCCTTCGATCCCGGTTGCTACGCGCGCTTTTTGTGTCTGCATAAGGCTGCCAAAGTGGACGGCCGCAGCATACGAAGCGCGTTGTGTAGGTCCTGTCGGCTATGGCCTCCGAAACTGAATGGAGGCCCACAACGCACAAAGCCCGCTTTCGCGGGCTCTGGGCTACTTTCTATTTGGAGGCCTGGGTCGGAATTGAACCGGCGTACGCGGATTTGCAGTCCGCTGCATGACCACTCTGCCACCAGGCCGGTGACCCTACGATCATCGAAGGCGTGTTGCGTGCCCCGATAAAACAAGACCCCGAGAACGGGGTCTGGTCAGGATTTGGAGCGGGAAACGAGACTCGAACTCGCGACCTCAACCTTGGCAAGGTTGCGCTCTACCAACTGAGCTATTCCCGCAAAATCAAGCGTGTATGTTACCGAAACCACTCGAAACACACCAGCTTTTTCACACTTTTTTTCACATCCCGGCCGATGCGTCCGGACCGGATGCCCGCGTGCCACCGCGGAGAAAAACAAGGCCCCAAGGGGGCCCTGTCGAAATCTGGAGCGGGAAACGAGACTCGAACTCGCGACCTCAACCTTGGCAAGGTTGCGCTCTACCAACTGAGCTATTCCCGCAGACTTTCGCTTGCCCCGACGGCACCGCACCCTGAGGCGCTGGAGGCTGTCGGCCCCTCGACCTGCGTCGAAGGAGCGCTATTCTGTCGGAATTCCTTCACGTCGTCAACATCCTTTTCGCACCCTGTCAGAGCGCTGCCGCATCACGCCCAACGGCCCGCGGCGGCAGCAGCTCGGCCCCTTCGCCCCCTGTGAATTCGCCGCCATGCCACGCCATTTCCGCATCGCCCGCTTTGCCATCGCCGGTGCCCTCTTCGCGATCGCAGCCTTCGCTGTCGTCGGCACGACCACCCCTGCCTTATCCAACGCCTGGTTGATGCTGACCGACAGAAGCAACATCCTTCCTGCTGAATCGTCGATCGTGTCGTTCGAACCCTACGTCATCAACCAGGGCTCATCGAACTACTGGCTGTACGGCAAAGACCGCACGAACTACTACCACTTCGCACATACGGAGCAGGCGCTCTACGTGTACGTGCCGGTCAGCAACACATGCCCCGGGTTCGATCAGCGGAACATCCACACCTGGTGCAACGTCCGGATCGGGAAGCGCCACTGACCGTCGAAGCGCACAAACGAAAAAAGCGACCCGGAAGGTCGCTTTTTTCGTTGCATCGCATCGGGACGAATCACGATGGAATGCGGTATCTGGAGCGGGAAACGAGACTCGAACTCGCGACCTCAACCTTGGCAAGGTTGCGCTCTACCAACTGAGCTATTCCCGCTTGGGAGGCGAAATTCTACAGCCAAATGCATCCCTGTCAACAGCCCTCACGCATTCTTTTTTGCTTTGGCATTCTCACGCGCGAGGCGCTCGTCTTCGCGCAGGCTCGGCCACGCGGCGTGCAGGTATTGCAGGCCCGACCACAGCGTCAGGATCGAGGCGATCGCCAAGGTCCAGTCGCCGATGTGGAAGACCTCGGTGCCCATCCAGATGTCCTGCATCGGGGTGTGCGGTGCGACCGAGTACAGCAGGCACAGCAGCGCGACCATCTGCGCGGTGGTTTTCACCTTGCCGATCACCGCCACACGCACCTTGGCGCGCTGGCCGATTTCAGCCATCCATTCACGCAGTGCCGAGACGGCGATTTCACGGCCGACGATCACGGCCGCCCAGACCGCCATCCACGCGGTGGGATGGCCCTGCACGATCAGGAACAGCGCCACGGCCACCATCAGCTTGTCCGCGACGGGGTCGAGGAAAGCGCCGAATGCGGACTGCAGGTCGTAGCGGCGGGCGATCCAGCCGTCGAGCCAGTCGGTGAGCGCAGCCAGGCCGAAGATCGCCGCCGAAGCGAAATTGGTCCATTTGTAGGGGAGATAGAACACCAGCACCAGGACGGGGATCATCACGATCCGCAGCAGGGTCAGCCAGGTGGGGAGGGTCAACTTCATTGCGTCTCTCTACTCGCCCGCCGCGTCGGGCGTGGGCAGTCCATGAAGGTTAGCGTAGATACGCGCAGCGAGGGCGTCATTGATGCCGTCCACTTTCGCGATTTCCGCTTCGCCGGCGGCTTTCAGGCCGACCAGGCCGCCGAAATGTTTGAGCAGGCTGGCGCGCCGGCGCGGGCCGATGCCAGGAATATCTTCGAGTTTGCTGGTCATCCGGGCCTTCTGGCGGCGCCCGCGGTGGCCGGTGATGGCGAAGCGGTGGGCCTCGTCGCGCACCTGCTGGATGAACTGCAGCGCCGGTGAGGCCGCGCCCGGGCGCAGCTCGCGGCCGTCCGGCATGACCAGGGCTTCATGCCCTGCCCTGCGCTCCACGCCCTTGGCCACGCCGACCAGCATCACCCCTTCCACGCCCAGATCGGCCAGCGCGGACTGCGCCTGGGCCAGCTGGCCGGCGCCGCCGTCGATCAGCAGCAGATCCGGCAGTACGCCGTCCTCTTCCACCGCGCGGCGGAAGCGCCGCTCGATCGCCTGGTGCATGGCCGCGTAGTCATCGCCGGGCTCGATGCCGCTGATATTGAAACGGCGGTACTGGCTGCGCACCGGGCCCGCCGCATCGAACACCACGCACGAGGCCACGGTGGCCTCACCCATGGTGTGGCTGATGTCGAAACACTCCACGCGCTTGACCTGCTCGGTCAGGCCGAGCATCTGCCGCAGGTCTTCGCTGCGCGCGTGCTGCGCGGTACGGCTGCCCAGCTCGGTTACCAGGGTGATCTGCGCGTTGCGTGCGGCCAGTTCCACGTAGCCCGCGCGCTCGCCGCGCACGTTCCAGCGCAGCTGCACCTTGTGCTCGGCCGAGGCACTCAAGGCCGATTCGATCAGGCTGGCATCGGGAATCTCGCGGTCGAGCAGGATCTCGCGCGGCGGCGCGTGCTCGGCGTAGTACTGGGACACGAACGCGCCCAGCACTTCATCGGCACTCTCTTCGCCATTGGTGCGTGGGAAGAACGGGCGCGTGCCCATGTTGCGGCCATCACGGAACGCCAGCAGCAGCACGCAGGCACTGGCGCCCTGGGTCGCGCAGGCGAGCACGTCCAGATCGGCCGCGCGGCCATCCACGTACTGGCGGGTCTGCATGCTGCGCAGCGAGGCGATCAGATCGCGCAGGCGTGCGGCCTGCTCGAATTCCAGTGCTTCGCTGGCGGTCTGCATCTGGGTGCCGAGCTCGCGCGCAAGCTGGTCGCTCTTGCCTTCCAGAAACATCGAGGCGCGGCGTACCGACTCGGCGTAATCCTCCGGCGCCACCAGCTCCACGCACGGCGCGCTGCAGCGGCCGATCTGATACTGCAGGCAGGGCCGCGAGCGGTTGCGGAACACGCTGTCTTCGCAGCTGCGCAGCTTGAACAGCTTGTGCATCAGGTTGAGCGTTTCACGCACGGCGGTGACGCCCGGGTACGGACCGAAGTACCGCCCCGGCACCGCACGCGGGCCACGGTGCAGCGCGATGCGCGGCCATTGCTCGCGGGTCAGCAGCACGTGCGGATAGGTCTTGTCGTCGCGCAGGGAGACGTTGTAGCGCGGCGAGAGCGACTTGATCAGCTGGTTTTCCAGCAGCAGCGCCTCGGCCTCCGAGCGGGTCACGGTCACGTCCATGCGCGCGACCTGCGACAGCATCGACATGATCCGCGTGGTCTTGGGCGTGCCGTTGAAGTAGCTGCCCACGCGGTTGCGCAGCGCACGCGCCTTGCCAACGTACAGCAGGGTGTCGTCGGCGGCGTACATGCGGTATACGCCGGGGGCGGTGCTCAGGTGGGCCGCAAATGCCTTGCCATCGAAGGCGGGGGCGGAAGAAACAGTCATTCGTTGATCGGCACGTCGCTCAGGACACCACTGACGGGGTCGAACCGCAGTACGGCATGGGCGTCGGTCTCGGCAATCCAGACCGCGCCGCCGCCCAGCGCCAGGCCAGCCGGGCCGTGCAGGCGGCGTGGCAGTTCCAGCGTGCTGAGCTCGCCGCCGCCCAGGCGCAGCGTGCGCAGGCGACCATTGCCGGCATCGGCGATCCACAGCAGCGGCGCATCCGGACTCAGCGCGATCGCCTGCGGGTACTGCAGCAGCGCAGACGCGCGTGCGCCGTCCTGCTCGCCAAAGGTCCACAGGCCCTGCCCGACCAGCGTCTGCACCAGATCGCCACGCAGCTGCATGGCCCGGATCGACGAGCCCAGCGCATCGCACACGTACAGCACCTGCTGGACCGCGGCGACCGAGCACGGCTGCGCGAACGCGGCCATGTGGCCACTGCCGTCGCGCTCGTCGATCGCCCCACTGCCCGCGCGCCACTGGAGACTGCGCTGGCCGAGGTGATAGCTCCAGATGCGGTTGTCGCCGGCCATCGCGATGTGGATCTGGTTGTCGGCGACCGCCAGCCCCTGCGGATGGTTGAGCGCGGTACGACGCGGGTCGGCGACCGGCCCTTCGATGGGCTCACCGGGGCGGCCGGTGCCGCACAGCGTGTCGACCTGGCCGGAGAGCAGATGGATGCGGCGCAGGGCATGGTTGCCGGTGTCGGCCACGTACAGCCATTCGCGCTCCAGCGCGAGGCCTTGGGGATGGTGGAAGGCCGCCTGGGCCTGGTCCCCATCCATGAAATCGGCGGTGCCCATGCCGAACTGGCGCAGCACGCGGCCACCATGGCTGCACTCGAGCACGCGGTGATGGCCGGTGTCGGCGATGTACAGGCGCTCGGTGGTCACCGCCAACCCGGTCGGGAAGCGCAGTGGCAGGCGCGGCTCGGGGCTCAGCTCACGGGCGCCGTGCAGGTCCTCATCGGACGGCCGCGAGCTGCCTTCGCACAGCGCAGCAAGGGAGCGTTCCAGTTCCCCGCCAAGACCGACCAGACGCTCGCGCTCGCGCCCTTGGGCATCGAGCAGGACCAGGGTCGGCCATGCGGTCACGCCGAAGCGTCGCCAGCCATCCCATTCCGCGTCCAACAGGGCCGGTGCGTCCAGCCCCTGGCGGCGCAGCAGCTTGAGGGACTGATCGGGATCGCGCTCGCCATCAAAACGTGGCACCTGCAGCACCAGCAGCTGCATCTTGCCCGGGTGGCGCGACTGCCACTGGGCCAGCTCGGCCAGCCGCTGCGCGCACCATACCGAGGCGGCGTTGACGAAGGCCAGCACGACCGGCCGACCCTGCAACTCGGCCAGGGTGGTCGGTTTGGCGTTGAGCCAGGTGGCGAATTCGGGAAGATCCTGGACGGGCTGGACGTTCATGCCCCGATTATGCCGGACTCGGCGTCATGCAACCGTCGTGCCACGGTCACGGGTGTGCTGCCCACCAGGCCTCGGCGCGCGCCAGATCGTCCGGAGTATCGATACCGGGCGGGAACTCGGCCGGGGTCAGCGCCACGCTGATGCGGTGCCCCGCTTCGAGCACACGCAGCTGCTCCAGCGACTCCAGCTGCTCCAAGGTGCCGGCCGGCAACGCGGCGAACTGGCGCAGGAAGCCGGCGCGGTAACCGTAGATGCCGATATGGCGCAGCCAGTGCGGACCGGACAGCGTGTCGCGCGAGCGCGCGAAGGCATCGCGGTGCCACGGGATCGGCGCGCGGCTGAAGTACAGCGCATCCAGGTTCTGCTTGCGCACGACCTTGACCACGTTCGGGTCGAACAGGGTTTCAGCGTCTTCCACCGGCGTAGCCAGCGTGGACATCTCCGCACCGCTGTAGACCAGGGCTTCGGCCACCGCGCGGATGCCTTCGGCCGGGGCGAAGGGCTCATCGCCCTGCAGGTTCACCACCAGGGTGTCATCGGACCAGCCCGCCTGTGCGGCGCACTCGGCCAGCCGATCGGTGCCGGAGGCGTGCTCGGTGGAGGTCATCGCCACGCGCACTTCGGCCAGGCCCTGCAGGGCCTCGGCGATGCGCTGATCGTCGGTGGCGACCCACACCTCGCGCGCGCCGGCGAGCAGCGCGCGTTGCGCCACGCGCAGCACCAGCGGCTCGCCGCCGAGCAGGCGCAGCGGCTTGCCCGGCAGCCGCGAAGCGGCATAACGGGCGGGAATGGCGACGACGAACTCGACGGAAGCGCTCATGGGGGATGACCTGTACGAAAGGGATGCAGTCAGTGACGCAGTGTGCCGCAACCGGCACCGGACCCGTCAACGCTTGCCGAGCTTCTCGACGCGGTCCAGCAGGCTGATCCAGAACGCCGCCGGCAACTCGGCCGACAGCGGCACGGCGAAGTGCCATTCGGTTGCGAAGGCCTTGCACTTGACCGCGTCCTTCTCGGTCATCAGCACCGGCAGTTCACTGCCGAAGCGCAGATCCGCTGGCTGGTAGGCATGGTGATCGGCGAAGGCATGCGGCACCACACCGATGCGATGCGCGCGCAGCATGTCGAAGAAGCGCTGCGGATGGGCGATACCGGCCACGGCATGTACGCGTTGGCCCTGGAAATGCGACAGGCGCCGCGCGCGGCCGCCCTGCAGCGGCTGTGCGCTGTCGATACGCAGCTGCATGGGCCATTCGCCGAAGCCGCAGGCGGTCTGCGCTTCGGTGCCATCGCTGGCCTGGCCCATGTTGACCACGCGGAAATCGCAGTCGCGCGCACGGCTGGCCGGCTCGCGCAGCGGCCCGGCAGGAATCAGCCGGCCGTTGCCGTAGCGGCGCTGGGCGTCGACCACTTCAATTTCGATGTCGCGCGCCAGCCGGTAGTGCTGCAGGCCGTCGTCGCAGACGATGATGTCGCAGCCCGCCTCGACCAGCGCCTTGCCGGCCGCCACACGGTCCGCATCCACCCGCACCGGCACGCCGGTTTTCCAGGCGATCAGCACCGGCTCGTCGCCGCCGACGGCGGTATCGGTACTGGCCAGCACCCAGCGCGGGGTGCCCGCATCGTCGCGACCATAGCCACGGCTGGCGACCCCCGGCTTCCAGCCCGCTTCGCGCAGGCGGTTGACCAGCGCGATCGTCAGCGGGGTCTTGCCGGTGCCACCGGCGGTGACATTGCCAACCACCACGACGGGCACCGGCAGCGAATGCCGCTTGAGCCAGCGACGCCGATACGCCATCCGGCGCAGCGCGATCGCCGCGCCGTACAGCGGCGACGCCAGGCGTGCCAGGAACGGAATCGCGCTGCCGTCATACCAGTACGACGGCGTGTGCGTACCCTTGCCGGCCATCAAGGCTGCCTTTCGCGGAACTGCATCTTGTGCAGATGCTCGTACAGGCCACCCAGCGCCAGCAGTTCGTTGTGCGTACCGCGCTCGACGATGCGGCCATGGTCCATCACCAGTACCTGATCGGCATGTTCGATGGTGGACAGACGGTGCGCGATCACCAGCGTGGTGCGCTCGGGCATCAGCCGCTGCAACGCATCCTGCACCAGACGCTCGGACTCGTTGTCGAGCGCGGCGGTGGCTTCATCCAGGATCAGGATCGGCGCATCGCGCAGGATCGCGCGGGCAATCGCCAGGCGCTGACGCTGGCCGCCGGAGAGCAGCGCACCGTTCTCGCCGACCGGGGTCTGCAGCTGCTGCGGCATGCGCGCGATGAACTCCCACGCATTGGCCGCTTCGGCCGCAGCGCGGATCTGCGCTTCGGTCGCATCCATGCCGTAGGCGATGTTGGCGCCCACGGTGTCATCGAACAGCATGACCTTCTGCCCGACCATCGCCACCTGGCGACGCAGGTCGGCCAGCGGGTAATCATCCAACGCCACGCCATCCAGCGTGATGCGGCCACCGCTGGGTTCGTAGAAGCGCGGGACCAGCCGGATCAGACTGGTCTTGCCGCTGCCGGAACGGCCGACAATCGCCGTCACCGTGCCGGGCTTGGCCACGAAACTGATGTCGTCCAGCGCGATGCCGGTGTCTTCGCGATAGCGCAGCATCACGTGCTCGAACGCGAGCTCGCCACGTGCGCGGCCGATCCGCTGGATGCCTTGATCCCGCTCGACCGGCATATCGAGAATCCCGAACAGGCGCTCGGCCGCGGCCACACCGCGCGAGATCGAGGTCTGCACACTGGTCAGGCGACGCAGCGACGGAATGATCGCCATCATCGAGGTCATCAGGCCCATGAACTGGCCTGCGTTGAGCTTGCCGGCCAGCGCCTCGCGGGTGGACACCCACACGATCACCGCCAGCGCCAGGGCCGCCAGGAACTGCACCGTGCTGGAGGCCAGCGCGCGCGTGGTTTCGACCTTCATGTTCAGGCCGAGCATGCGGTTGGCGAGCTTGGAATAGCGCGAAATCTCGTGCGCCTGGGTGCCATGCACCTTCACTTCCTGCTGCGCAGCCAGGGACTGTTCGGCGGTCTGCGCCATGCCGCCCATGCCGTCCTGGATGCCGCGGCTGATCCGGCGGTAGCGCTTGCCCACGATCGAGACGATCACGCCGATCAGCGGCACCACGACCAGCATCGCCATGGTGACCTTGACGCTCATCTGCAGCATCACCACCAGCATCGCAATGATGGTGAGGGTATCGGCCACCAGGGTCTTGAGCGCATCGGCGCTGGCCTGGGTGACCTGCTCGGTATCGAAGTTCAGGCGGCTGACCATCACCGGCGTGGCCTCGGCATCGAAATGCGAGGACGGCAGATGCAGGTACTTTTCCAGCACCTGCTCACGCAGATCGCGCACGACGCTGCGGCCGGTGCGGGCCAGTGCGTAATCGCTGACCAGGGTGGCCAGACTGCGCATCATGAACAACCCGAGGATGGTCAGCGGCAGGATCACCGCCATGCGCGGCTCCGGGTTGACGAACCCGCGGTTGACCAGCGGCTCCATCAGCTTGGTGAAGCTGTACCCGGCCAGGGCCTCGACCACCATCGCGACCACGGCCGCGACCATGAACACCCAATAGGCACCGGTATACCCGAGCAGGCGCTTGTAGATCGGCCAGACGGGGGAATGTTTCTTGCTCATGGACGCACCTCCGGCGCGGTAGCGATGGCGATGCGGCGGAAGCCCAGCTGGCCCAGAGCATCCTGGGCCGTGACGACAGCCTGGTAAGGCGTGCGCGCGTCGGCGCGCAACAGCACGGTCTGTTCCCGATCGCTGCCGGCCACGGCGGCAATGGTCTGCTTGACCGACTCAACGTCGGTGCGCAGCACTTCCTGGTCGTTGATGAAGTAACGCCCTTCGGCATTGACCAGCACGCTCAGCGAGCGCGGCGGCTCGGTGGTGTCCTGCTGGCTGGCGGTCGGCAGCTGCAGCTGCAGCGTCGAACGCGCATCGAAGGTGGTGGTGACCACGAAGAAAATGATCAGAACGAGGATCACATCGATCAGGGGAACCAGATCGATATGCGGCTCGTCCTGGATCCGGTCATTGCGGATGCGCATCCGTCAGCCCTTGACCGTGACCGGTGCCGCACCCGACGGCGCACCCGCACCGCGCGGTGCGTTGTTCATCACGCCGGGGCGGCCATCAAGCGCATCCAGCAGGGCCGAAGCCTCCTGCTCCATCTCGATCACGTAGCCGGCGATGCGGCCCTTGAAGTAGCGATGGAACATCAGCGCGGGGATCGCCACGATCATGCCGGTTGCGGTGCAGACCAGCGCCTTGCCGATACCGCCGGCCAGCTGGTTCACATCGCCCACGCCGTGGTCGAGGATGCCCATGAACATCTGGATCATGCCGACCACCGTGCCGAGCAGGCCCAGCAGCGGACCGGCCGAGGCGATCGTGCCGAGGGCATTCAGGAACCGCTCCATGCGGTGAACCAGATGCCGACCGGCATCTTCGATGCGCTCACGGATCTGGTCGCGCGGGCGGTTGCGCGCTTCCAGCGCGGTCGCCAGCAGCGCGCCCAGCGGCGAGTTGCCGCGCAGCGACTGGATATGACTCGGATCGAGCTTCCCGCGCGCGGCCCAGTTGCGCACTTCCTGACCCAGCCCGGGGGGCAGGACTTCATTGCGCCGCAGGGTCCAGAAACGCTCCAGGACGATTGCCAAAGCCAGTACGCCCAACAGCAGCAGCGGCAGCATCGGCCAGCCACCGGCCTTGACCAGTTCCCACACGTTTCAATCCTCCGGCCCAGCGGCCGCCTGTTTGATCGCCGATAGGATAGCAGCCGGCCGGCTCCGCTCCGCGGCATCCCACCAACGCCGCTCGAAAACCCGCTGTTCACGCACCTGCAGGCCTTCACGCCCGAGCCAGACGCGAACCGCGCCGCTCTCGGCCGTGTTGAGCACTTCGGCCCCCACGGCCTGCCAGCGCTCCACCACCTCGGCACGCGGATGGCCGAACCGGTTGCGGTGACCGGTCGAGACGATCGCCAGCCGCGGCGCGACGGCCGCCACCCAGGCTGGCGTGGACGAACTGGCACTGCCATGGTGCGGAACCACGACCGCTTGGGCCGCCAGCAGCGCGCCTGTGTGCCGGACCAGCAGGGCCTCGCTGCGCTTCTCGATGTCCCCGGCCAGCAGAATCGCCCCCTGGTTGGTTTCCAGCCGCAGCACGCAGCTGCTGTCGTTGGTCGACTGCGGTTCGTCGCGCGGCGGATGCAGCACCCGGAACGTCACTCCGTCCCACTGCCAGGATTGCCCGGCATGGCAGGTCGATGCGCGGCCACGCAGGGCGCCGGGCGGCGCCTGCAGCGTCGCGCCAGGAAAGCTGCGACGCACGCCGCGCAGGCCACCGGTGTGGTCGCGATGGTCATGGCTGATCATGATCCGGTCCAGCCGCCCCTGCCCCAGCGCACGCAGGGTGGGTACCACGATCCGCTCGCCCGCGTCGAAGCCATCGTCGGCCCCCGGCCCGGTGTCATACAGCAGCGTGTGGCGGCGCGTGCGCACCGCTACGGCCAGGCCCTGCCCCACATCCATCACCAGCAGTTCCACCTCGCCCTCAGCCGGCCCATGCCGCGCCGGCCACAGCAGCGGCAGGCACAGCAGCAGTGCGGGGACCCGGCCACCACTGCCACGCGGCAGCAGCAGCCAGAACACGCCGAACACGGCCGAGATCAGCGCCCAGCGGTTGGACTGCGGCAGCCACCACAGCGACAGCTCGCTGCGCGCGGCATACCCGAACAGCCACCAGCTCGCCTCGAAACACCACGCGGCCAGCTGCCACGGCCAGCGTCCGGCGCCGTCGATCAGCGCCTCCAATGCAGTGCCCAGCAGGGCCAGCGGCACGACCACCATCGTCCACCAGGGAATCGCCACCAGGTTCACCAGCGGCCCCGCACGCGAGGCCTGCCCGAACAGCGCCACGGTCAACGGCAGCAGCGCCACGGTCGCCACGCCCTGCGCGCCCAGGAACCCCCGCAACCAGCCCTGCTCACGCCCTGGCAGGCACCAGATCAGCCACAGCACGCCGGCGAAGCTCAGCCAGAAGCCGGGTGCAAGGACGGCGAGCGGGTCGAACAGCAGCATGGCCAGCGCCGCCAGGGAGAGCGACTGCGCCACGGTTGCCCGCCGCCGGCTGCAGCGCGCGGCGGCCACCACCGCGATCATCAGCACCGTGCGCACCGTCGGCAGCGCGAAACCGGCCGCTGCGGCGTACAGCGCCGCGCCTGCGACGGCCGCCGCCGCGGCCCCCATCGGGCGCGGTACGTACAGGCCGAGCATCGGCAGGCACCGCCAGACCCCGCCCGCCAACAGAGCAGCGACGCCGGCCACCACGCCGACATGGAAGCCGGAGATCGCCACCAGGTGGGTCACCCCCAGCGCGCGCAGGTCGTCCCAGTCGGCCTGGCTCAGGCCGCGGGTATCGCCCAGTGCCAGCGCCTGGACGAAGCGACGACCATCGCTCTGGACCGCCCTGGCGATCGCGTAGGCCATCCGCTCGCGCCACGCAGGCAATCCGGTCGGCTCACCCAGCGGATGCGCCTGGGCAGGCTCCCGCACGTACCCGCTGCCAGCCACCCGTTGCCGCAACGCATAGCCCTCGGCGTCGAACCCGCCCGGGTTCACCCGCCCGCGCGGCGGCCGGATACGGACCGTGAGCGACCAGCGTTCGCCGGCCTGGAGCGTGCGCCGCCGATCATCCGCTGCACCACGGAATCCGTCATACCAGCCCAGCGCCAGGTTACGGCCGCGAAGTTCGGCTGGCAGTGCCGGACCATCGTCCACACGGAAGTGGAAGCGGGTACCGCCGGGGCCGTGGTGAGGCAGGTTGATCACGCGCCCGTGCAGCGCATGGTCCACCGGCGGACCACCGGGGGGCAGCTGCTGCGCCAGCCCGGTGTGGGCATGTACGGCGGCCCAGCCGAGACCGACGAGGGCAGCGCCGAGGAGGCGGAGGCGGTAGGGCAGGATCCAGAACAGGATGCCGGACGCTGCCGCGGCAACGCCCCACCCCAGTGGCAGCAGCCGGGGCGAGAAGACGATCGTGCAGATGCCCGCCAGCAGAGCGACGACACATGCCTTGCCGAAGATCGGGAGAGGCGTGCGTGCAGCCATGGTGCCGGTGTGTCGCACTCGTCGCATGGGCAGCACCCGGCAAACCCTGAGTGTCGGCGGCGGACGCGAGGCGCGGTATCAGTGCGGCATGCAGGGCACTGTCAGGAAATGCACATAGCAAAAAAGCCAACCCGAGGGCTGGCTTTTCTGTTGTGCCACGACAGTCTCCGGGACTGATGTGGTGGGCGGTACAGGGTTCGAACCTGTGACCCCTACCATGTCAAGGTAGTGCTCTACCGCTGAGCTAACCGCCCGTTTTGCTTCCCTGCCCCGCTGCGAATGCGTCGGTGCAGGCCGCGTATATTACGGACGCCCCCTGGAAAGCGCAACACTTTTGTGAAGATATTTCACAACGCGTTGTTCAGCCCAGACTGGCCTCCTTCAACTGACGGATCTGATCGCGCACGCGGGCGGCATCTTCGAACTCCAGATCGCGGGCGTGCTGGTACATCTGCTGCTCCAGCGCCTGCAGGCGCTTGGCGATCTGGGCCGGCTCCATCGTGCGGTAGTCGGTGGACTCTTCGGCCACGCGCCCGCCCTTGCCTTTGCCCTTCCCTTTGCCGCGCGACTCTTTCTCTGCCGCTTCCGAACGCGCACCTTCGAGCACATCGGTGATCGGACGCAGCACCGACTTGGGCACGATGCCGTGCAGTTCGTTGTATTCGACCTGCTTGGCGCGGCGGCGGTCGGTCTCGTCGATCGCCGCCTGCATCGAGCGGGTCATCTTGTCCGCATAGAGGATCGCCTTGCCGCGCAGATTGCGTGCGGCACGGCCGATGGTCTGGATCAGCGAACCGGTCGAACGCAGGAAACCTTCCTTGTCGGCGTCAAGGATCGCCACCAGCGATACCTCCGGCATGTCCAGGCCTTCGCGCAGCAGGTTGATGCCGACCAGCACATCGAACTTGCCCAGACGCAGATCGCGGATGATCTCCACACGTTCCACCGTGTCGATATCCGAGTGCAGGTAACGCACGCGGATGCCATGTTCAGTCAGGTACTCGGTGAGGTTTTCGGCCATGCGCTTGGTCAAC
Source organism: Stenotrophomonas sp. TWI819 (assembly GCF_039673075.1). NCBI lineage: Bacteria > Pseudomonadati > Pseudomonadota > Gammaproteobacteria > Lysobacterales > Lysobacteraceae > Stenotrophomonas > Stenotrophomonas sp. TWI819. The sequence continues at coordinate 261,541 of NZ_JBDJKY010000003.1, forward strand.
GTGGTGACCAGCACGCGGTCGCCGAGCTTGATGCGCTCGTTGACCTCGGACATCAAGTCATCGACCTGGGTGCCGACCGGACGGATCTCGACCACCGGATCGATCAGGCCGGTCGGGCGCACCACCAGTTCGGTGATCTCGCCTTCGGTTTCGCGCAGCTCGTACGGCCCCGGCGTGGCCGAGACATAGATGCTGCGCGGGCAACGCTCTTCCCACTCTTCGAAACGCAGCGGGCGGTTGTCCAATGCCGACGGCAGGCGGAAACCGAACTCGACCAGGGTTTCCTTGCGCGAGCGGTCGCCTTTGAACATCGCGCCGATCTGTGGAATGGTCACGTGCGATTCGTCGATCACCAGCAGCGCGTCCGGCGGCAGGTAGTCGAACAGCGTTGGCGGCGGATCGCCGGCGTTCTTGCCGGTGAGATGGCGCGAGTAGTTCTCGATGCCGTTGCAGTAGCCGACCTCGGCCATCATCTCCAGATCGAACTGGGTACGCTGCGCCAGGCGCTGCGCTTCCACCAGTTTGTTCTGCTCGTACAACTGCTCAAGGCGGACCTTCAATTCCGCCTTGATCGTGTCCACCGCCGACAGCACACGCTCGCGGGTGGTCGCGTAGTGGGTCTTGGGATAGATCGTGTAGCGCATCATCTTGCGCAGGCTTTCGCCGGTCAGCGGATCGAACATGCTGATCTGCTCGACCTCGCCCTCGAAGAGTTCGATACGCACTGCTTCACTGTCCGATTCGGCCGGGAACACATCGATCACTTCGCCGCGCACGCGGAAGGTGCCACGGTGCAGTTCGAACTCGTTGCGGGTGTACTGCAGCTGGGTCAGGTGCTTGATCAGCTCGCGCTGGTCGATCCGCTCACCGGTGGAGAGGATCAGGCGCATCGACAGATAATCCTCGGGCGCGCCGAGGCCGTAGATCGCCGACACCGTCGCCACCACGATCGCATCCGGGCGCGACAGCAGGGTCTTCGTCGCCGCCAGGCGCATCTGCTCGATGTGCTCGTTGATCGAACTGTCCTTCTCGATGAAGGTGTCCGACGAAGGCACATACGCCTCGGGCTGGTAGTAATCGTAGTAGCTGACGAAATACTCGACCGCGTTGTGCGGGAAGAACGACTTGAACTCACCGTACAGCTGCGCCGCCAGGGTCTTGTTCGGCGCCATCACCAGGGTGGGCTTCTGCACCCGCTGGATCACGTTGGCGACCGTGTAGGTCTTGCCGGAACCAGTAACGCCGAGCAGGGTCTGCTTGGCGATGCCCGCCTCGAAGTTGGCGGTCAGTTTCTCGATGGCCGCCGGTTGGTCGCCCGCCGGCGAATACGGGGATTCAAGTTGGAAACGATCGCTCATGATGCCGCCACTGCCGGGAAGCCTCCAGTATAACGGCCGGGTTGGTGACGGCCGGTTGAGGGAAGGGCCGACACCAAAACGCGGCATGAACCGGCAGCCTCGGGATCGTCAGGCGGCCACAGTGAAGCTCGCCCGCACGGACGGATCCTCTTCGTGGACCACCCCCGCCCCCTGCCCCGCCCGGCCAGCTGCGCCGGCGTGACACTGATCCAGGCACTGATCGCGATGGCCGTTCTGGCCATCCTGACCGGCATGGCGCTGCCGGCCTTGCAGCAGACCCGGGACCGCCTCCAGGCTGACAGCCTGCGCATGCAACTGGCCTCGGCACTGGCCACGGCTCGCAACACGGCGATCACCGAGCGGCGCCGGATCGCGGTCTGCCCGACCGAGGACGGTGTCCGTTGCGGACGCGACTGGAGCCGGGGCTGGATGCTGTATCGGCATGTCGAGGGCGCCACGGGGCAGACCCCGCCACCCGCGCCGATTCTGGTACATCAGCACACGCGCACACGGCTGAGCGCCTTTGGCAGCGCCCATAAACCCACGATCCAGTTCCGACCGGATGGTCAATTGAACGGCAGCAACCAGTCGGTCATTTTCTGCCTGGAAGGTCTCTCCCAGGGCAAGGTCGTGGTCAGCCGGACGGGCCGGGTGCGGAGCGAGCGTCCGCGGCGGCCCACGGCCTGTTGAATCCACCCCGGACCTGGGATCCGCATCCTAGAAAAGACAAAAGCCGCGATTGCTCGCGGCTTTTGCAGATCTGGCGCCCGAAGTTGGACTCGAACCAACGACCCCCTGATTAACAGTCAAGTGCTCTAACCGGCTGAGCTATTCGGGCGGGGTGCGCATTCTAGCCAGCATCTGCGGTGGGATGCAAGTAGTCCACGACGCGCGCTCGCCGAGAGGCGTCACCAGCAACCTGACACCACCGTTTCAGCCGGTGTCTTGCGCCCCGCCTGATCCAGCGACAACGTGCCGCACTTGTCGTTGGCCTGGCTGCCGCCCTCGACCGGAACAGCCTGGATACCGAACGTGCTGGCCGTGGGATCCTTGTCGAAACCCAGCGTGTAACGTGCCGTGCCTTCGCGCGGCGACTGGGCAAACGCAAGCGTGGCGGCGGCGTAGGTATTCTGCACCGTGTGATAGCGCTCCAGGTTCTGGGCCAGTTCGACCAGATCCGCCTTCGCCTGAGCGCGTCGGGATTTCCGTACGGATTCCTGGTACGCCGGTAGCGCCACGGTCGCCAGGATGGCCACCACGGCCACCGTGATCATCAGCTCAATCAGGGTGAAGCCGGTGACGCGGCGGCGGTAGGCTGTCTGCATGGGTGCTCTCGTCATGAAGGTCATCAGCGCACCTGCCGCCAGGACTGGCGTCCGCAGGGGCGCGGCATGTACAGCGGATCGGCATTGCCCGTGCGCAGCACGTAGGTACATATGTCGCTCTTGAGCAGGTCGTCCAGACCACAGTCGGCATCGGCCGGGTCGCACTTCTGCAGCTTGTTGTTCGGCACGAAGATGTCGTTGCCATCCATAGGTGGCCCGTTGGTGACCTGGCCGCCACTGGTCAACTTCGCACCCGCGCAGTTGCCCGTGCAGAGCGGATCGCCCCCTGGTGTATCGCTCAGTCCGCCCAATGCACCGGCGCCGGTGAGCAGGTCCACGGAATATCGCCAGTTGATGCCACCACCGCCGCCGCAGATCGCTTGGCCGGGCACGTAAGTATTAAAGATCACCGAGCCGCTCTGGATACGTGGGTTGCCAACGAAGCGCTCCCCATCCACTGCCCCACTTACGATCAGATCGAAATACCAGCCGCGCCTGCTCACATAGCTGACCGCGTTGGCGCTGACATAGCGGAAGCCATCATCCGCCTCGGATATCTGCTGGCCGACCAGATCATCCCGCCCCCCCACGGGGGCAACCAGGTTGTCCCAGACACTGTAAATCGACTGGATCGGCGAACTCGAACTGACGGCGTTGTCGTCGCTGGCGAAATACTGTCCGGTCCCGAACACAATGTTGTAGCCACGACCGGCTGCCCGGGAGATCTCGAATCCGCCGGTGATCGGCTGGGCCACGCCATTACGCGTGGCGGTAAACAACGGTGCGCCACTGTAGGAAACCCCCCAGTTGGCGGGGTTGGGATCGCGCAGGTCGAACTTCCACAGGTTGCCCTGCATGTCACCACCGTAGACCGTATCGGCGATGCGGTTGTTGTTGCTGGCCGCCACCGCCACGACATTCATCAGGCCGTTGCGCAGCGCGTAGCCCCCACCGCTTGGCGAGAGACGGTTGAGCACCTCGCCGGTCTGAATGTCGACCACGAACAGTACCGGCTTGCCACTGGACGAGTTGACGCCGTTACCGAAGATCGCCACGAAGCGCGGTGCGGCATTGGCATTCGCCCCGCTGACTGGAACGATAATCGGCTTACCCAGTGCGAAGCCCATATCAGAATCGGTTTTGCCTGACAGCTCCCACAGCACATTGTCCTTGGTGAATCCGGTGGGGTTGCTCACGTTCAGTGCGAACATCGACCCGTTGCCCACTGCGGCCGCATTCGGCGCGCGGTTGGCGCCGCCCGCACCGGTCGAACCGACCAGCACGGTGTGCCAGGCATCACCGTAATAGACGTCGGACGAGGCCAGCGCGCCATCCACGTAATACCGATGCGAGTAGCTGGGGTTGGCCAGTTCCGCCATGTGCTGCAGCGACGACGACGGGATGAAGGCCAACACCTCACTGCCTGCACTGGCGCCCGTGGACGCGTCGAAGCCGTGCAACATGCCGTCATTGGCGCCCACGTACAGCATCGTCGGCGGACCGCCCGCACTCTTCTTGGCCGTCAGGTAGGCGCGGTAGCGAGTGCCCAGCGTCGCCTTCCACGCCGGCGTGGTGGTCCAGGATCCGTAACCGAAATTATCGGCCGTGGAGACGATCTCCGTCGTGGAGTTGACGATGTCGCCCAAGATGGCGCTTCGCGAACGGAAACCACTGATGGCCGAGCCCTTCAGGTAGTTCACCAGATCGGCCACGGTATGCGAGCCGAACCAGTTGGGCACGGAACTGCTGAAGCCCAGGTTGCCCAACTGCGCTTCTCGATCGGCGCCGGGGATGTTGTTGGCCTCGAACGGGGCCGCCGCCACCGGCACCAGCGTGCCACTGCCATTGACCGTGGTCGGCGCGGTAGCCATGACGATGTTGCGACCACTGGAGCTCATCTTGGTCGACGCGCGCCACAGCACATCACCATTGGCGCCCAGCGCGCCCACCTTGGTGGCCACTACATCGCCGGTCCAGTCGTTGGTACCCGAGGGAACCTTGTAGCTGGCCGATACCGTGAACGAGCCGGTGCTGATGCGCGAACCGGTGCCACCACCGCCGACCGGGGCGTCGCCCTCGGCGGCGCTTTCAAAGATCGCCTCCAGCGCCGCCTTCAGCTTGGCCGGGTTGCGGGCCAGGAAGTAATTGTCCGGCACGCCGGCCTCCCGGGTGTCCCATTTGCCACTGGGCACGCCGTACTTGGCCGCGTACCACAACGGGCTCTGCAACTGATTGGCCTGGGCGCCGCTGAGCTTGTAGCGGACCACCGAAGGCTTGGTCCAGTCATTGGGGGGATTCTCGGTGGAGCTGATCACAGACCCGTTGCTGTTGCCGGGACGCAGCAGCAGGCGCTGCACGTTGCTGGCCGCGTTGGAGCCGACGATGGTGTAGCCGGTCAGCATCGCATTGCCCGCATACGCCGACAGATTCTCAAGGCGGACAAGTACCTCGTCCTCACCGATGGTCGCATTCAACAACTGGTTGGAGCAGACCGCGTTGTTGGGTGAACGCCAGCACATGTCGGCGATGCCGGCCTTGTCGCCACACGCCGCGCCGACGCAGTAGCTCATCATCGTCACGACGTCATTGTCATGATCGTTGCCCCACAGCGAATCCTCCCAGACCAGCGAGAAGCTGCCGGACTTGCCATCGGCACGGTACGGGCGGCCATAGATGTGTTTGGGCGCGACCGACGCTTCTTTGGTGCCGATGCCAACCGAGCCGAGGAAGCAGCTGCGCCACCCGGCATCGGCCGCCTTGGCGCCACCGGTGTTGTTGGCCTGGCACAGCGGCGACAGCGAGATGGTGCCGCCGGCAACGCTGATGTCGAACTTGGGCAGGTTCTCGGCCATGGCCACGGTGTACGTGGTCGCAGTGACCTTGTAGTCCGCCGGCTTGCCGGCCAGGCCCGGACGCAGATCAGTTTCTGCCGCCGCCTTGGACAGACCGGCGAGGAGGTAGCTGCCCTCCGTGGACGGAATGTCCGGGCAGATGCCGCGGACCAGACTGAGCTGGTTGACGGTCAGCGCCTGACAGATGTCTTCGTGGGTATTGATGGAGGCATAGCGGGCGGTGGCGCCGACGCGACCGGCCAGATAGCTTTTCCCATTGATGCCCTCCGCCGCGCCCAGCGCATCGGTGGCCGACTCCGCCGTAGCAAGGTGGGGCACGGCTCCGACGTTGTCGCTGTCGAAGGACGGCAGGCCCGACGACATCACCAGAATGTTGCAGGTTGCACAGTACGAGTTGCCACCCTCTGCAGGGCTGCGGTACGGATCTTTCCACGTCACGCCCACCGGCAGCCCGGACAGATCGCCGGTGTCGCCGTACACCTTGGTGCCGGCGCCCACGTAGCGAAGTGCCTCGGCGTACATCTCGGCCAGCGGGTTACCCCAGGCGCTGCACTTTTTCGCTTTGTCGCCCGTTGCACCGGGATCCAGCAGATTGCCGCGGTCGCCGAAGCCCTGGCGATTGAGGATGCTGTAGTCGTTGCAGTCGTTCCAGTTATTGCTCCAGTTCCACTGGTCAATGCGGAAATTGGACATCGTATTGATGATGCCCTCGGTGCCGCTGTTGCGCGCCAGACACAGCTGACCCGTGGCGAGATTGATTTCATCACCGGTATCGCACAGCTTGGCGCCATTGCCGGCGATCTTGCCGATGTTCCGGCGCAGGACGCCGCCATCGCGCGGGCTGGAGTAGGTGCCGCTCACCAGGCCGAAGCGCAGGCGACCACTTTCACCATAGGTCTGCAGCAATCCACTGGGCTTGTAATGATCGGTGGTGCCGTCGTTGTACTTGCGGCAGAAGCTCTCACGATGGCTGTTCTGGCCGGGATCGCAGACTTCCACGCGCACGGTGTAATCCACCACGGCCTTGGGCGTATCCGCGCTACCCTCGCCACTGCGGTTGACACCACACTGATACGACGCCGTCGACGCCCATTCGGACCAGTTGCCGCCGGCCACACGCATCAATGGAGCCCCACCGGCACTGATGCTGGCGTTGCAGAACGAGGCGCTCGCGGTCAGCGGCGTGAACTTGCCGATGTCCGAACCGGTGTAGACCTTGACCCACGCATGCAGGTCATTGGGGATCTGCGCACGCTCGATCACGGTCTTGTTGGCGTCGTCGGTGGAACGCTGTCCGCCATAAAGCACGTAGCGCATGACGTCCAGCCGGCTCATCGTGACCCAGTTGAGGAAGTTCCCCGACCACGCACCACCGCACTCATGCTTGTTGGTACCCGTCGCTTCACCCGACGCCTTGAACACGCTGCTCGCGTAGCCGTAGCAAAGGTTTGAATCGAAGTAGCCGGAGTATGAGAACTTGTCCTGGTAGGTGGTATCGATGATCTTGTCATCGTCCAGATCGCTGTAATCGCTGTAGGCCTTGTTGAACAGCTGCTCGTCGCGCGACATCACCATCATCATCAACGGTGGCTGGCTCTGCTTGGTATAGAGCGGCTCCTGCGCGATGTCATAGTCGCCCAGCGCGGCGCGCAGGGGCACCACGCGGCTGAGCAGGAAGCCCACCGCGAGCACGACGAAGCCGATGCGCAATCCGTTGATGGCGCGCTTGCTGAGAGGGAAGCGGTCAGAAGTCATGGGATATAGATCGTGTCGACGACCGCACTGGCCGAGGGATTGTCCGGGTCATCACTGGCCAGCGCCGTGATCTGATAGATGTTGCCGGTGTCTTCGTTCTCGCGACCACCGAGGCCGCCGCCACTGCCCGCGGTTACGCATTTGTCCATGCGTCGGGTGTAGCTGGCCTGCGCATCGGTAGTGCCGTCGGCCCAGGTCAGCGGATCGAAAATCGGGCTGCACTCTTCCTGATCGGCGCTGTAGGTTCCACCTGCCGCCAGTTGCGTCTCGATCGTGCTTTCCATCGAGCGCGCATCCGCTTCGGCATTCTGGAAGGCCAGGTTGGTACGCAGATAGTTGGCGGCCATGCGCTCCTGCATGCCGGTCACCTGCATCCCGGCAATCCCGAGCAGGGCCAGCAGGATCAGGATGATCAGGGCCACGTACAGCACGGCGCCGTTCTGACGACGAGGTGCGGTGAAAGGCTTGCGACGCGATGCCATGATGACCTCAGTTGCCATAGAGGCGGTTACGTACCGCGATCGTGGTCTGGTAAACCGTACGGAACCTGCCGTCCCTGGGGGTCGTGAACGTCACGCCCACGGCGGTGAGCGCCGCATCGGCCGTGGCCTGCGCAGCTGCCGACGGGTCCGGGCTTTCCAGCAACAGCCCCAGCTGCACCGCACCGACGCGGCGCCAGGCTGCATCCGCTGGCGCGAGCGAATCCTGCACGTCCGCTGCGGTGCCCTGACGGTCGATGAAGCCGCTGGGCGCCGCCGTGGCACTCAGCGAGTGATCCTGACCATAGAGCAGCTGCATGTTGCGCACGCCTTCAACCAACGGCTCCGGCGCCTCTGCGACCAGTGCAGCACCCGGCTTGGCACTGAAGCGCACCCGATACAGCGAACTCTGCCGCGTCGTCGCATCGTATCCAATGTAATAGACCACGCTCTCGGCCCGATACAGAACGGCCTGGCCAGCCGTGTAGATCGAGGTGAAGCTGGTGGTGTTGTTGGGCGCGGTGTTGAAGGTGACCGAGCCGCCGGTGCCGCTCACGGCACTGGCCTGGAACAACGTGGCCGACGTACAGTCGGCGACACCAAACAGCCCCGGCTCCTTCACTCCGCTCTGCAGAACAGCCCACCGCGTACTGTCGAAGGAGAACCCGGGCTTGTCATCGGTACCGGTGATCGCAGTCACCGGCACACCATCGGGAACGAGGAAACGCAACGCAACGATGTCGCTGCCGTCGACACGGTTGGTGAGCGCGTCGGCATATTCGGACGGCAGTGCAGGGCTGTAATCCACGCTGCCGGTCGTCGGTGTCGCGGTCAGCGTCAGCGGGTCGCCCGGTTTGGTGTCGATGGCCTCGAATCCCTGGATGGACTGCGCGAAGTCCAGCGCCGGGTGCCCCGCCGCGGCAAATGTCGTGTGCAACGAGCCGGGATTCCGGGTGTTGTGACTCTGGTCATTCACGCAGCCGAAATGGCCGGCCATGCGCAGATCGCGCTGCAGGAAATCCATGGCGAAGCGCCCGTTCTCCTGCACGCGCGCCAGACCTTCGGACAGGCGCGAAGCAGTACGCGACGCAGCAAATACCTGCATCAGCCCCAGCAACAACACCAGACCGATGACCATGGCGATCATCAGTTCAACCAGCGACAGACCCACGCTGGTGCGTTGAAAAGCAGGCGGGCGCATCACAGCCGGGTCCTCGCCGAGAAGGTGGTATCGGCGGCATCGAGCCAACGCTCGTCACCCCAGCTCACGTTGACCGTGATCTCGTCGCCATTGCGGGTCACGCTGGCACTGGCCTCATCGCCGAGCGCCTTCCCCAGCCGGCAGCGCCAATCGGTCATGTACATGTCCTTGGTGATGTCCGCACCGGTGGGCGAAACGCAATCGGCGGCCTTGGTCGTTGCCGCGTAGGTGCCTACGAAGCCGTCGGCGGTGATCCGGTTGATGCGGATCTGATCCAGCAGCTCGTAACTGAGGTTGGTTGCCTGGGTGCGGAAGTTCGCGCTCTGCACGAACCGCACGTTCATGGTCTGCAGCAGTGCAAACCCGAGCAGGCCGATGCTCATCACCACGATCGCGATCAACACCTCGATCATGGTGAAACCGCCCTGCCCCGCGCGCGGTGCCCGAAGAAGTCTTCGCGTCACTTGCAACTCTCCCGCTCTACGCGAACCTGCCCGATGGCCGACAGCCGCAGCGTGCGCTGCAGGGGCTGGTCGCCGCATTCGTCGGGCTTGAGGGTGATGTCCAGCGCCGTCGCGGCGCGGTTGCGACCGCGGCCATCGAAGGCCACCGTCAGGTTGTCCTCGCTGCCCAGCATCTTGGGCGAACCGGCTGAATAGCGCAGGACCGGCTCCTCGGCGTCGAAGGTGCCGCTGCCATCGGCATCGGACCAGACCATCCAGCCGGCGCCCCAGCTGTCGCCATTGCATGCACTGCCGTCGGAGGAGGCGCATACCCCGGCGCCGCGGGTGTTTTTCAACGCCTCGCTACGCGCCAGCGCCAGCGAAGCCATCAGTTCATTGGTCGTGGTGGCGGCGCGGTTTGAGCGCAGCACCCCCTGGAAGCTCGGCATGCCAAGCGTGATCAGGATGGCAAGCACCGCGATGGTGACCATCAACTCGATCAGTGTGAAGCCGTTGGACCGGCGCAAAGACATGAAACGCTCCCCAGCGTTGATGACACAGACGATGAACGTCCTGCCGCCGGTCAGCAAGCAGCGGCAGGACGAACGGTCGCCCGGAGGCGACAGGCGTCAATCCGTTGACACAGAACACAGCCGGCGGCAGGCCCCCTGCCCGCCGCCAGCCCGGTCAGGGCCTCAGGCCATGACCTTGTAGCAGGGCTGGTACTCGCCCGAGATCTTCATGCGGCGCTGCTCGACGAAGGCGCGCAGCAGCTCATCCAGGGCCTGCATCATGTCCGCATCGCCATGAATCTCGAACGGACCGAACTGCTCGATGCGGCGCATGCCGTCTTCCTTGACGTTGCCGGCCACGATGCCGGAGAACGCGCGCCGCAGGTCCGCGGCCAGGGCATGCGGCGGACGGCCGTGGTGCAGATCCAACGAGGCCATCGCCTCGTGGGTCGGCACGAACGGCTGCTGGTACTCCCACGGAATCTCGATGGACCAGTTGAAGAAGAACGAGTCCTTCTGCGCCAGGCGGTGCTCGCGCACGCGCTTGATGCCCTGGGCCATCTTGCGGGCGACGTTGACCGGGTCGCCGATGATGATCTCGTAGCGGCTGGCCGCCTCTTCGCCCAGGGTGAGGCGGATGAAGCGGTCGATCTGCTCGAAGTACGGCGCCGCCACGGTCGGGCCGGTCAGGATCAGCGGGAACGGCAGGTCTTTGTTCTCCTCGCGCAGCAGGATGCCCAGCAGATACAGGATCTCCTCGGCCGTGCCGACACCGCCGGCAAACACGATGATGCCGTGCCCGATGCGCACGAACGCTTCGAGACGCTTCTCGATGTCCGGCATGATCACCAGGTGGTTCACGATCGGGTTCGGCGACTCGGCGGCGATGATGCCCGGCTCGGTCAGGCCGATGTAGCGCGTGGTGGTCTTGCGCTGCTTGGCATGGGCGATGGTGGCGCCCTTCATCGGCCCCTTCATCGCGCCCGGTCCGCAACCGGTGCAGATGTCCAGCCCGCGCAGGCCCAGCTCGTAGCCGACCTGCTTGGTGTACAGATACTCATCGCGGCCGATCGAGTGGCCGCCCCAGCAGACGACCAGGTTCGGGTCGCCCGGGTTGAGGATGCGCGCGTTGCGCAGCAGCCCGAACACCGCGTTGGTGATGCCCTCGGACGACTCCAGCTCCGCCGCGTACGCAGGGCCCATCTCGATGGCCATGTAGGCCAGGTCGCGGACCACGGCGAACAGCAGCTCGGCCACGCCGCGGATGATCTCGCCATCCACGAAGGCCATCGCCGGGGCGTTGACCAGGTCGATGCGGACGCCGCGGTCCTGCTGGGCCACCTGGATATCGAAATCGGGATACAGATCGCGCGCCGCGCGCGGATCGTCCGAGGCGCTGCCACTGGTCAGCACGGCCAGCGCGCAGCGGCGCAGCAGCTCGTGCATGCCACCACCGGACGCATCACGCAGGCGCGCCACTTCCGCGCGCGACAACACATCCAGCCCACCGCGCGGGTAGATCCGCGCGTCCTGCACCGGCAGCGTACGCGCCGGCTTTTCGTTGATCGTCATGTCCATCTTGTTCGCTTTCCTCAAGGTTACCGACTGTACCGCTGCCCCCTTAAAAAGCAAAACGGCCGGGAAACCCGACCGTTTGGATGTGTCCTGACCGCGACAGGGGCACTGGGCCGTCGCAATTGCGCTGATTTCCGCTCAACCCATTGAAGATACATTCTGGCTGCAGCCTTGGCAAGGGGTCCGATGCAACACGGCGCCAGGCGCCCAAAAAGAAAGCGGCCGGGTTTCCCCGGCCGCGTCCATTTACTGCTTCAGGTGCTGACGGATCAGAACTTGTACTTCAGGGTCACCTGCATCGACCAGCGCGACACACCGGTGTTGCCCTTGTCGTTGTTGTTTTCCTGGATCGACGAGTTGTCGGTACGCCCAGTGAAGTTGTACAGGTACTTACCGGTAGCCGGGTCGATACCCGAGTAGTTGGCAACGCGACGGGTGGCGTAGAAACCGTAATCGTCGATCAGACCCCACTTCTTGTTGAGCAGATTGCCGACATTCATGATGTCCAGCGCGATCTCGCCCTTGTGGCTCTTCACGAAGCCCGGGAACTCCTGGCTGATACGAACATCGAAACTGTTGACCCACTTGGCACGGTGCTCATTTGCCGGAACCACGCTGCCACGGTAGGCATCGAGCTCTGGATTCTTCGCCAGCCAATCGAAGAACTGCTTCTCCATCGCCGCGCCGCCGGTGAACAGCACGTCACCCGGGCCCTTCGGAACGTAGAACAGATCGTTGGTAGCTGCACCGTCGCCGTTCACATCGTTGTAGAACACGTAGCTGTACGGACGACCCGAACGGCCTTCATAGAACAAGCCGACGCGGGTGGCATTGTCACCGAAGAAGTTGTGCTTCCACTCCATGGTGCCGGTAATGCGGTCCTTGATCGCGTAGCGTGAGTTGTACGCAACGTTGTCGTTGGCGTTCAGGCTCAGCGTGTTGTTCCAGTTCGAGGTGTTCTGCGAGCTGGACAGCGGGCTCACTTCCTTCGCCTGGGTGTAGGTATAACCCAGCGACCAGCCCCAGTTCTCGGTCAGCGGCTTGGCCAGCGCGAACGTCGCCTGGGAACCACGCCCCTTGTCGGTGTTGCGCAGCAGGATGACGTCGCCGATATCACCCGGACGGTTGACGCGGTCGCCCGGGCAGGTCTGATCGGTGACCTCGCAGGCGCGACCATTCTTCTGGCCAGCCTGCATGCCGTTGCTGCCAGCATTGGCACCATTCATGCCGAAGTCGTTCCAGTACAGCGCACGGCCGTCCTGACCAACTGAGCGGTTGGTGTTCGGGGTCATGACGTCCAGACGATCGAAGTACAGACCATCCTTGACCTTGGTGACCAGCAGCTCGGCCGAGGCCACGATGCCGTACCACGGCAGCTCATGATCGAAGGCCAGGTTGGCCTTCCAAACCGACGGCAAACGGGTACCCGGAGCGATCAGGTCGACGTTCTGGCGGGCCGAGGCCAGCGACGGGTCCGGGATGAACGGATTGTCAGCATCGAAGCTGAAGCCACCCGGGTTGCGGGTCAGATTGTACTCGGCGTAGTTCAGACCGGTGTTCTGGTACGCGCCGGCGAGCCATACGTTCGGGGCCGCGCCGCCGAACAGGCCCACGCCACCGCGCAGCTGGGTCGGACGATCGCTATCGAAGGTGTAGTTGAACCCGACGCGCGGCTGGAACAGCTCCTTGTCCACCAGCTTGGTGTTGTTGAAGCCGTACAGCTGCTCGATACGCGGGTTGTAAAGGCGCTGGGTGCTGAAGTCCGGCATGTCAACGCGAACGCCGAACATCAGGCTCAGGTTGTAGTTGATCGCCCAAGTATCCTGGATGAACAGACCCGTATTCTTCAGATGGAACTTCGCCGGAATGTCCGCCAGGCTGCCGCCATCACGTGGCACACGCACCTGATACGCGGACGGGGTGCCCGCTTCGAACGCAGCCAAATTGGCGAACTCGTACGCGCCGTACAGGTTGCGGCCGTAGAAATTCATCAGGTCGTTGTCGGTGTAGTCGAAGCCGAACTTGACGGTGTGGTCGCCGACATACCAGGTGCCGGCACCGAAGGCGCTCAGCTCCTTCGACTCGACCAGGTTGGTGTGGGTGTTCTGCTCGGTACCCAGGTACAGCGAGTTGCTGCCGAAGCGGACGCGCATCTGCGGCAGGTGCGAAGCTGCGACGCGGTTGGACGAATAGTCCTTGTGGGAGACCTTGAACTCGGTCGAGAAGTTCTCGGACCAGTCACTGAACAGCTCACCCATCCAGGTTTCATACTCGGTCGGCTGGGTGTACCAGAAGTCGCTCAGCGAGATTTCGCTGCTGCTGACCTTCGGGAAACGCACCACGTCCTGCTGCATCTTGTTGTAGCGCAGGGCCGCACGGTGATTTTCGTTGATGTTCCAGTCCAGCTTGACCGCGTATTCTTCGATCTCGGTCTTGTTGTTCAGCGCACCTACGCCGCCGACCTGATAGCCAAGATCAGACATGCGCTTCTGGACACGAGCGATATCTGCATCGCTGATGCCGCCGGTCTTGTTATACGGGCTTTCGCCAAGGCTGACACCACCGCCGCTACGCTCATACTTCTCGTAGTTGGTGAAGAAGAACAGCTTGTCCTTGACCAGCGGGCCGCCGAAGGTCATGCCATAGGTCTTCTCGTCTTCAAAGCCGTTGAAGTCCTCCTTGTCGCCTTCCAGACGCGAACGGACCATGTCCTTGTCGCGGTAGGAACCGTAGACGGTGCCATGGAATTCGTTGGTGCCCGACTTGGTCACGGCATTGATCACCGCACCAGTACCGCCGGCGATGGTAGTGTCGTAGTTGGCCAGGTCGATGTTGATTTCCTGGATGGCGTCCATCGACACCGGCTGACGCTCGGTCGGCAGGTTGTTGGAGCCCAGGCCGAACGGATCGGAGGCGCTGATGCCGTCAATGCGGATGGCGTTGTAACGGGTGTTCTGGCCGCCAGCCGAGATCGCGCCGTCAGCCTTGCTGACCTGCGAGATGCGCGGGTCCAGACGCACGTAATCCTGGATGTTGCGGTTCGCGGACGGCAGCGCGTCCATCGTTTCGCGGGTCACGTTGGAGCCGGTGCCCATCTTGGTCGCGCTGAAGACATCCAGGCCGCCAGCAACGGCGACGACGTTGACGGCATCCAGGTTGGTGGCCGCGATGTCACCCGCCAGGTTGGCGTTGATCGTGTTCACCTGGTTCAGGTTGAGGTACACACCCTCTTCCGTCTTGGTACCTTCACCGGACTTGTTGATGGTGATGGTGTACGGACCACCCACGCGCAGGCCGCGCGCGTTGTAGCGACCCGATGCATCGGTCGTAGCGCGGCTGACCGTGCCCGACTCGGTGTGCGTGATGGTGACTTCGGCACCAGCGACAGGCGCGCCTGCAGCGCTCGTAACCTGACCGCCGACACCGGCAGAGGTGCTCTGGGCGAAGGCGGGAGCGGCGGCAAGTGCAGCCACGAGACCAAGCGTCAGCTTGGACATCCGGAGACAACGGGAGTGGGTCATTGGGGAGTAGCCTCGATGCGAGATTGGCGATGGCGGAGAAAAAAACGCGCCCAAGCAGCCTTGCTGGCGGCTGACTGGACTTTTATCTGGGTTCCCTAGCCGCGAGCTGGTTTCAGCCGCAACGGTTAACACTAGATTAACACGGTAACCTCGGATTGTGACGGTTTGGCGACAAAACACACGCCATCACAACGGGATCGTGACGCTATCTTCACATTTGATTGTGACCGGCTGAATGCGGGCCATTTGGCGCCGCCAGCGGTTTCGGGAGGGTCTCCGCGGGGTTTTCAAGGTTCACTGGGAGCCGGCCAGCGGCCGGCACTACCTGACAGCCGTGGGACGGCCCTGAGCACGGTCACCCAACGGTGACGCCCTTCCCGCGCTCAAGCCTCGAGAATCTGGCCGCGATGGGCAGCGCCGGCAGCGGACAGCAGCAGCACCGCCGCCGCGGCGCACTCGGCCGGGTCACGGGCGCTGCGGTCCTCATCCAGCGAAAAGGCACGGGCGCGCAGCGCGGTGCGCATCGGGCCGGGCTGCAGGCCAGTGACCCGTACCGGGCTGCGGCCGAGTTCGTCGTGCAGGGAGGCGATCAGGCCGCGCACGCCGTGCTGGGCTGCACCGTAGCCGCCCCAATAAGCCTGCCCCACCCGCGCCGGGTCATCCACGGTGAACACCAGGGCGGCATCCTCGGATTGGCGCAGCAGCGGGAGGCAGGCTTGGGCCAGCCAGGCCGGGGCGGTCAGGTTCACGTGGACTGCGCGGGCGAAGGCGGCCGGGTCGGCCAGTTCGAACGGGGTCAGCCCGGCGAAATCAGCTGCGCAATAGAGAACACCATCGAGATGGCCGAGCTCGGAGTGCAGGCGCTCGGCCAGGGTGACGTAGTCGTCGGGGGTGGCCCCTTCCAGATCCAGCGGATACAGCAGCGGCTCCGGGCCGGCGGCTTCGACCGCTGCGTAGACCCGATCCAGCCGACGTGGCTTGCGCCCCAGCAGGACCACGGTTGCCCCGGCCTGTGCGCAGGCGACGGCCGCGGCGCTGCCAAAGCCTCCCCCGGCTCCGGCGATGAGAATGACGCGATCGGCGAGCGATCCGGTCCCGACCACCACGGACGGGACCGCACTCACGGCTGGGACGCCTCTTCGACGATGCGCTTGAGCTCGCCCGATTCGAACAGCTCCAGCACGATGTCGCAGCCGCCGATCAGCTCGCCGTGGATGAACAGCTGCGGGAACGTCGGCAGGTTGGAGAAGCGCGGCAGATTGGCGCGGATCTCGGGTTCTTCCAGCACGTTGACCGTGCGCAGCGCGATCGCGCCGGCGGCCATCAATGCCTGGATGGCACGGCTTGAAAAGCCGCACATGGGGTATTGCGGGGTGCCCTTCATGAACAACACGAGGGGGTAACGTTCGACTTCGGACTGGATCTGCTGCATCACCGCCACAACGACTCTCCCTCCAATGGGACAACCCGGCCTCACCGGTCGGATAGACTTCCCTGGCCGCCATTGTATGCCCTACCTTCGCGTGGTGGGCACCCTGCCATCCGCCACACTGATGACAATCCGCCACGGATCGGCGCTCTCCCTTCCCAATCTGTCGTGCCCATGCCCCTCGAACTGCCTCGCCTTCCCTACGACCGCGCCGCCCTTCAGCCTCACCTCTCCGCGGAGACGCTGGACCTGCACCACGGGCGGCACTTGCGTGGCTACCTGGACACGGTCAACGCGCGTATTGAAGGCACGGAGTTGGCCGAGCTGCCACTGGAGGAGATCGTCCGGCAGAGCCAGGGCAGCCTGTTCGATGCGGCCGCGCAGGCGTGGAACCACCAGTTCTATTTCCAGTGTCTGCATCCACGCGCCGGGGGCGATCCGCAGGGCCGGCTGGGTGAACTGGTGACCCGTCATTTCGGCGACGCCAAGCGGCTGCGCGAGGCCTTCGACCGTGCGGCGTTGACCCTGTTCGGCTCGGGCTGGGTGTGGCTGGTGCAGCACTCCAACGGTGCGCTGGCGATCCAGGTCACGCGCAACGCGGGCACGCCGCTGACCGGCGAGAGCACCCCGCTGCTGGCCTGCGATGTGTGGGAACACGCGTATTACATCGACTACCAGAACGAGCGCGCGCGCTATCTGGAGTCGTTCTGGAAGCTGGTGAACTGGGACTTCGTTACCGCGCAATTGCGCGATTGAGGTCCGGTAGCGCACGACCCGTGGTCGTGCGGCCAGGGAGTGGCCGCCGCGGGCCGGCCCCCCACGCCCTCCACCGCGCCGGCTCGTGCTTAACGGCGCGACCTGGTCGGCGCGATCCAGCTGCCCGCCGACGCTTTCCAATGCACCGGCCAACGCCGCCGCATCATCGTCGCGCAGCGTGGCATGGCCGACCTTGCGGCCGTCCCGCGCCTGCTTGCCGTAATCGTGCCAATGGCCGCTGGCCTGGCCGAGCACGGCCGCAGCCTCGGGCATCTGCCCGATCCAGTTGAGCATGCAGGCATGGCCGAGCATGCGCGTGTCGCCCAGCGGCAGGCCAAGCACGGCACGCAGGTGGTTTTCGAACTGCGACGTCTCGCTGCCCTCGATGGTCCAGTGGCCGGAATTGTGCACGCGCGGCGCCATCTCGTTGGCCAGCAGCTCATCGCCGCGGCAGAACAGTTCGAGCGCGAACACGCCGACATAGTCCAGGCGCTCGGCGAGCGTACGGGCGTAGCCGATGGCCGCCTCGTGCTGCGCCGCCGGCAGCTGCGCCGGGGCCAGGCTGGCCGAGAGCACGCCATCGACGTGCCAGTTGCCGGTGATCGGCCAGGCGCGGAACTCGCCATCCTGCCCGCGGACCGCCACCACACTGACTTCGCGATCAAAGGCGACGAAGCCTTCCAGAATCAGCCCGGTCTTGTCGACCTGGCTGCCGAGGGTGTCCCAGGCCGCGTCGATGTCGGCCGCGCTGCGGATCCGGAACTGGCCCTTGCCGTCATAGCCCAGCCGGCGGGTCTTGACGATGCAGGGCATGCCGAACTCGGCGACCTTGGCCGCCAGTTCGTCGCGGCTGCGGATATCGGCGAAGGCCGGCAGCGGGATGCCGAGCGACTGGAACAGGGTCTTCTCACTGAGCCGATCCTGGGCCACGGCCAGCGCATCCGGATTGGGATACACCGGCACGCGCTCGGCCAGGAACTTCGCGCTGCGTGCCGGCACGTTCTCGAAGTCGAAGGTCACCACGTCCACGCGCGCGGCGAAGGCAGCCAGGGCGGCCTCATCCTCGAACGCGGCCACCTGCAGCGGTGCCACCTGGGCACCACAGGCATCGGCGGCCGGGTCGAACAGCTCGAAGCGCAGCCCCATTGGCGCACCGGCCAGGACCATCATGCGGGCGAGCTGACCGCCGCCCAGAATCCCAACGGTCCTGGTGGTCATTGACGCGGGTCGTCGTGGGCCATGACGTCTTCGGTCTGGCGGGCGCGGAAGGCCTCGAGCGCTTCACCGATCGCCGGCTGGTCCGAGGCCAGCATGGCGGCTGCGAACAACGCCGCGTTGGAGGCGCCGGCGTTGCCGATGGCGAAGGTGGCGACCGGAATACCGGCTGGCATCTGCACGATGGAGAGCAGCGAATCCATGCCGTTCAGGGCCTTGGACTGCACCGGCACGCCCAGCACCGGCACGGCGGTCTTGGCGGCGATCATACCCGGCAGGTGCGCGGCCCCGCCGGCACCGGCGATGATCGCGCGCAGGCCACGCTGGCCCGCCTGCTCGGCGTAGGTGAACAGCACGTCCGGCGTGCGATGCGCCGAGACCACTTTCACTTCATAGGGAACGCCCAGCGAATCCAGCTTCTGGGCGGCGTGCTGCATGGTTTCCCAATCCGAGCGGGATCCCATGACGATGCCGACGAGCGGCGCGGTTTGGTTGAGGGTCATTGGCCGTCACCTGCCTTAAAGACGTATTCTAGCCGTCTTCCACGCAAGACGAAGAATCCATGGATCGCAAGCTGCTCGACCTCCTGTGCTCGCCCGATACGCGCCAGCCCCTGTCCCTGCTCGACGCCACCGGCCTGGACGCGCTCAACCGCGCGATCGGCAGCGGTGCCGTGCTCAAGGCCGATGGCAGCCCGCAGGCGCAGACGCTGCGCGAGGCCCTGCTGACCCGTGACCGCAAGCAGGTGTTCCGCGTGGACGACGGCATCCCGGTGCTGCTGGCCGAAGAGGCCATCGCCACCGCCCAGATCGCCGATTTCCCGGAAAAATGAGCCACCTCCCCGTGCCGGCCCCCGAGGCCGCCCTGGTGGCCGCCGATGTGGCCCGTGCGCTGGCCGAGGACATCGGCAGCGGTGATGTCACCGCCGCCCTGCTCCCGGACCGCCCCGACAGCGCCTACCTGCTGTGCAAGCAGGACGCGGTGATCGCCGGCCGCCCCTGGTTCGATGCGACCCATCGGGCGCTCGATCCGGAAGTCAGGATTGAGTGGCGGGTGGCCGAGGGCGACCGCGTCGCCGCCGGCACCGTGCTGGCGCTGCTGCAGGGCCGCAACCGCAGCCTGGTGAGCGCGGAGCGGACCTCGTTGAACTTCCTGCAGACACTGTCCGGCACGGCCACCACCACCGCGCAGTACGTCGCGGCGGTGGCCGGTACTGGCGCCCGGATCCTGGACACCCGCAAGACCCTGCCCGGCCTGCGTGTCGCGCAGAAATACGCGGTGCGCTGCGGCGGCGGCGACAACCATCGCCTGGGCCTGTTCGACACGGTGATGCTCAAAGAAAACCACATCCGCGCGGCCGGCTCGCTGACCGCTGCGGTGCTGGCGGCGCGTGCGCATTGGCCGGCGTTGCCGCTGGTGGTCGAGGTCGAAGACCTGGACCAGCTGCGCGAGGCGCTGGAGGTGGGCTGCACCCGCATCCTCATCGACGATTTCGACGCCGCCACGCGGCGCGAAGCGGTGCGCATCGCGGCCGGGCGGATTCCGCTGGAGGTGTCCGGCAGTGTCGGTCTGGACGGGCTGCGCGCGATCGCCGAGGACGGCGTCGACTGCATCTCCATTGGCGGGCTGACCAAGCATGTGCAGGCGATCGATCTGTCATTGAAGCTGGGCCCGCCCCCGGGCTGACGCGCGCGCCGATCCACGATCAACGCCCAGCCGCACTTTCACGGTATGGGCAGATGCGGTCTGCGAGGCTGCGTCTGCCCCCACCTGGAATGCACGCATGCGCTGCCTGCCGCTTCTCGCCTGCCTGTCTCCCCTGCTCGCGCTGCTGCCGCTGCAGGCGTCCGCCGCCGAGGTCTGCAATGTGCCCCCGCGGTTCGGGCTGAGTCCGCTGGCCGTGGCCATCGTGCAGACCGCCTGCAACGAACACCGCCTCTGGTATCGGCCCTTCATCGACCGTGATGGCCGCGCGGCCAGCCTCAGCGTGACCGAAGCCGAAGATGTCCACCTGGCCGACAACGGCCTCGTCGCCTGGCAGCGGGTGGTCGGCTACTGGCGGCAGAGCGGCACGTTGTCGCCGATGGGCAGCCAACCCGGCGCATCAAGCTGCATGGCCCCACCGGGCACGCGCTACACCGACACCGACTGCCGTGCGTTCCTGGTGGACAACCCGTGGTCAGCCGCCTTCATTTCCTGGGTGATGACCCGCGCCTCCGTGCCCGGCTTTACCCGGTCGCCCCGGCATATCGACTACATCCGCGCCGCGTACCAGAACAGCGGGCCGTACCGGATGACCGATCCGGCGCAGGAGAAACCCGCGCCCGGCGACCTGCTGTGCTACCTGCGCGACCGGCGCGAGACACTGAGCTACAGCGGGCTGGTGCAGTCGCTGGGCAGCGGCGCGGTGACGCATTGGAAATCACATTGCGAGGTGGTGATCGCGGCCAACATGGGCGGCGACCGCACGCTGTATCTGATCGGCGGCAATGTCATGAACACCGTGGCGTTGCGCAAGCTGTCGCTGGACCGCAGCGGCCGCATCGAGCTGCCGCCCGCAAAGGCCAGCGCGGGCGATGGGGTGGATCTGGGCTGCACCCCGGGCCGCGAAGAGGAATGCAGCTTCAATCGCCAGGACTGGGCCGCACTGCTGAAGCTGGTGGCGACCGCGCCGGCGACGATGCCGACGGATGCGCCCGTTCCGACCGGCATGCCGTTGCCCAATTCGATGACACCGCCCCCACCGCCATCGCGCACGCCGTGATGCCAAACGCGCGGATGGCTTGATCCGCGCCGCATTCGTCGCCATCTTGGGGGGACCGACCTCCCTGACCGCGCCGAGTCACCGATGCCCAGTTTGATCCTGTTGATGATTGCCGGCGCGTTCGCCTACGCCTTCTGGAATTCCTCGCGTGCCGCCGCCGAGCGTGCCGGCGTGCTCGGGCGCAATGCCTGCCGCGCTGCCGATGTGCAGTGGCTGGACCAGAGCGTGCACGCCACCGGCCTGCGCGTGTGCCGCAAGGACAACGGCTGGCTGGGCTGGGAGCGTACCTTCAAGTTCGAGTACTCGCACGATGGCGTGGACCGGCACAGCGGGCGCATGGTGCTGCGCGGTGATCAGCTGATCACGTTCGTCGGGCCATCGGCGGCGCGGATCAGCGAGATCCGCCGCGATATCGATACGCGCGATGCCGAGGACGTCTGATGAAATGGCCGCCTTGCGGCGGCCATTGAGTCTTACTTGACCACCCGCAGATGCGGGCGACCGCTGGGCTTGGGCGGTGCGTCATCCGGCGGGGTCGGTGAATCGTCCGGCGGCAGCTCATCGTCCGGACCCGGCTCATGGCCCGGGATGTCATCCGGCAGCGCCATGCCCTGCCCCGTCTCGCGGGCATACACCGCCAGCACGGCCGAGATCGGCACCTGCACCGGGTAGCTGGTGCCGGAGAAGCGGGCCGAGAAGCTCACGCTGTCATTATCGATATGCAGGCGCACCACGGCGCGCTCGGCGATGTTCAGGACGACGCGGCCGTCCTTGACCGCGCTCTGCGGCACCTGCACGCCAGGCAGGCCGGCGTCGACCAGAATATGCGGCGTCAGGTCGTTGTCATTGATCCATTCCACCAGGGCCCGCAACAGGTACGGACGGTGGCTGGTCATGCGAAAAGTGTCTTCAGTCATGTGGTAGAGCCGAGCCGTGCTCGGCTGCTCTTGATCCGGATTGCCTGGTGCAAGTGTACGCGCCCGCCTACCCGCAGGTCAGCCATGGCGCGTACCGGCACCGCGATTTCGTTCAGTCCACCGGTGCCGCACGCGGCACACGTCCCGCCGATCAGACCGGCAGATCGCGCAGCTTCTTTTCCTGGTCGGTCAGGCTGCGGATGAAGCCGGGGTGCCGGAAAATGCGGTTGCCATAATCCTCGATCGACTTGCCATCCTTCGGCAGCGGCACGTCCAGCGCCTGCAGCCGCCAGATGATCGGCGCCATCGCGCAATCGGCCAGGCTCATTTCCGGGTTGAGGAAGAACTTGCTGGCCTTGAACAGCGGCACCGCGCTGGTCAGCAGTTCCTTGAGCCGCTTGCGGCCCGCCTCGGCCTGGGTCTTGTTGCCCAGCTGGATGGCCTGCACCTGCGGTACCCAATCGTGTTCGATGCGCAGCATCGCCAGGCGGATGCGTGCCCGCGAGAGCGGATCGACCGGCATCAATGGCGGGTGCGGATAGCGCTCGTCCAGATACTCACTGACCACCGATGCCGCGTACAGCACCAGCTCGCGCTCCACGAGGGTGGGCACGGAGTGGTACGGGTTGAGATCGATGAGATCTTCGGGCGGGTTCTGCGGATCGACCGGCACCGAGTCATAGGTGACGCCCTTGGCCGCCAGTACCAGCCGCACGCGATGGCACAGCACATCGTCGTTCGAGGAAAACAGCGTCAGGGTATTCCGCATGCGTACGCTCGCCGCCATCAAAGGCTCTCCAACGTCCGGTAACCGCCGGTCGTATCGGCGCCGCCAGCCCATTGCCGACGGTCGTCACAGTACCCGAGTGTGCAACCGCACATCACAAAAGCCAATAGGGCGATGGTCCCACGCGTGGAACGATCGCCACTGGACGGCGCCCGACGGCTCAGTGGACGTCCTTCCAGTATTCCTTCTTGAGCAGATAGGCCAGGAAGGTCAGCAGCGCCAGGAACAGGATCACCCACACGCCCAGCTTCTGGCGTTTGAGCGCAGCCGGCTCGCCGGCGTACTCCAGGAAATTGGTGATGTCGCGCACCGCCTGATCGTACTGGCCGGGATCCATGTTGCCCGGCTGCTCGATCTTCAGGCCGACCACCGGCGGATCTTCACCCGGGTTCTCCGGCTTGCCGTGCACCGCATGCTGCAGCCCCTGCATCTCCCACAGGGGATTGGGCATGGAGGCATTGGGGAACACGGTGTTGTTCCAGCCCAGCGGCCGCGTGGGATCCAGGTAGAACGACTTGAGGTAGGTGTAGACCCAGTCGCTGCCCCGCACGCGCGAGATCAGGCTCAGGTCCGGCGGCATCTTGCCGAACCACTTCTCGGCCTGCGCCTTGGGCATCGTCACCGGGACCGGCTCACCCACCGGGGTGCCGGTGAAGTTGAGGTTGTTCATGACCTCCTCTTCGCTCAGCCCAAGATCGGCGGCCATGCGCGAGTAGCGCAGGTATTTCAGCGCATGGCAGCCGGAGCAGTAGTTCATGTAGAGCTGCGCGCCGCGCTGCAGCGAAGCACGATCGCTCAGGTCATTACCGGCCTGCAGGGTCTTGGCACCTTCGGCGGCATCGGCCACCGCTACGCCAAACATCAGGGCCGCTGCGCAGGCCAGCCGGACAATCCAGTGGTCAGTCATGCGTGGTCACCCGGTCCGGTACCGGCTTGGTCCTGTCCAGCTTGGTCCATAGCGGCATGGTGATGAAGAAGGCGAAATACAGGAAGGTCAGCACGCGCCCGATGTAGGTCTCGTGCGCATCCGTACCCGGGCCGGAGCCGATCACGCCCAGCCATACGAAGCACACCGCGAACATGCCCAGCAGGCCGCGCGAGAGCAGGCCGCGGTAGCGGTAGGACTTGACCCGCGCGCGGTCCAGCCACGGCACCAGGAACAGGATGGCGATCGCCGAGAACATCACGATCACGCCGCCGAGCTTGTTGGGCACCACGCGCAACATGGCGTAGTACGGGGTGTAGTACCAGACCGGCTTGATGTGCTCGGGCGTCACCAGGCGGTTGGCCTCGGTGAAGTTGTCGTGCTCCAGGAACAGCCCGCCGAAGGCCGGGGCGAAGAAGATGATGAAGGCAGCGATGATCAACAGGAAGCCGGCGCCCACCGCATCCTTGAGCGTGTAGTACGGATGGAAGGGAATGCCGTCGGTGGGCGCGGTGGCCGACCAGCGGTTGCCCTTCGGGCCTTTCTTGATCTCCACGCCGTCCGGGTTGTTGGAGCCCACTTCATGCAGCGCGCCCAGGTGCAGCACCACCAGCAGCAACAGCACCAGCGGGAGCGCGATCACATGCAGCGCGAAGAAACGGTTGAGGGTGGCGTCGCTGGGCAGGTAATCGCCCATGATCCATTCGGTCAGGCCGGTGCCGATCACCGGGATCGCGCCGAACAGCGAGATGATCACCTTCGCACCCCAGAACGACATCTGGCCCCATGGCAGCACGTAGCCCATGAAGGCTTCGGCCATCAATACCAGGTAGATCAGCATGCCGAGGATCCAGACCAGTTCGCGCGGCTTCTGGTAACTGCCGTAGAGCAGGCCGCGGAACATGTGCAGGTAGACCACGATGAAGAACAGCGAGGCACCGGTGGAGTGCATGTAGCGGATCAGCCAGCCCCACTCCACATCCCGCATGATGTATTCGATGGAGGCGAACGCTTCGGCCGCGTTCGTCTTGTAGTGCATCGTCAGGAAGATGCCGGTGACGATCTGGTTGACCAGGATCAGCAGCGCCAGCGAGCCGAAGTAGTACCAGATGTTGAAGTTCTTCGGCGCGTAATACTCGCTGACATGCTTGCGGTAGACCGGCATCAGCCCGGGCGCGCGCGCGTTGACCCAGTCGGCCAGGCCGGTGGCGGTGCGGGAAAGGATATTGGCCATG
This sequence comes from Stenotrophomonas sp. TWI819, assembly GCF_039673075.1. NCBI lineage: Bacteria > Pseudomonadati > Pseudomonadota > Gammaproteobacteria > Lysobacterales > Lysobacteraceae > Stenotrophomonas > Stenotrophomonas sp. TWI819. The sequence continues at coordinate 286,590 of NZ_JBDJKY010000003.1, forward strand.
ATCAAGCCGCCCCCTGCGGATCAACGCCGATGATGATGGTGTTGTCGTCCTGGTAATGGTGCGGCGGCACCAGCAGGTTGATCGGTGCCGGAACATCCTTGAACACGCGACCGGACATATCGAAGCGCGACTTGTGGCAGGGGCAGAAATAGCCGCCTTTCCACTGCGGGTCGTAGGGCTCGGGGCGGATCTCGGCGACCATTTCCGGCGAACAGCCCAGATGGGTGCACAGCCCGACCAGCACCGAGACCTCGGCCTTGATCGAACGGAATTCGGGATTCTGCTTGAGCACGTACTCGGGCTGCTGTTCTTTCTCGCCCGAGCCGGGATCCTTGAGGCGGCCGTCCAGCCCGTGCAGCGCATCGAGGATGGCCTTGGAGCGCTTGACGATCCAGATCGGCTGTCCACGCCACTCCATGACCAGACGCTGGCCTTCCTGGAGCGCACTGATGTCGGCAATCACCGGGGCACCGGCCAATTTGGCGCGGGCGCTGGGATTCCAGGACTTGATGAACGGTACCGCTGCAAATCCGACGCCGACCGCTCCGACCACCGCAGTGGTTGCTGAGAGAAACCGTCGACGTCCAGTATTGACTGGATCGTTTACCCCATCGTTGGCCATCCGGCACTCCGATATTGATTTAGGTAGCTTGAGGCTGCCAGCAGACCGGTGGGGGCCAGTCCACATTGAATCAGCCGCGAGTGTAGCTGAACCGAAGTCGGCCACACAACGCGGTACTACGGAACGACATTACCCCGACAGTACGGCATCAGGTACTCCCGGCGCCATCGGTTATTGCTGGGTGGCGACCGCACTTCGATAGCGGTCGGCCAATACGGCCACCCGCTTCACGTAATACTGGGTCTCGCTGTAAGGGGGCACGCCGCCATGGCGGGCTACCGCACCCTCGCCCGCGTTGTAGCCCGCGGCGGCGAGGGTCAGGTCGCCATTGAAGCGCTTGAGCAGCCAGGACAGGTATTGCACGCCGCCGCGGATGTTCTGCGAAGCATCATAGGAATCACTGACCCCGAAGCGACGCGCGGTGGGCGGCATCAGCTGCATCAGGCCCTGCGCGCCGGCCCGGCTCAGCGCGAGCGGGTTGTAGGCGGACTCGGCATGGATGATCGCGCGCACGATCGCTTCTTCCACCCCGAACTCCCGGGCGGCCGCGGCGATCTCGCTCTGATAGGCCGTGGTGTTGAGGCGGACCGAGCCGAAGTTGACCGAGGGGTTCGCGCCACAGGCATAGCAGCGTTCGATGAAGGTGTAATGGATGGTGCGGACCTGCCCGAGGCTGGCCATCTGGGCCGGGCGTGCGCTGGTGTAATGGCGCACGCCGTCCTTCATATACGAATAGAGCTGACCGCTGCGGACCTGCCCAGCCTTGCCGGCTGCGGGGGCCCGGGTGGGCGGCGCGGTCAGCACGGTGGCCGGAGCCGGAACCGGAGCGGGCGTGATCGCGGTGGCGACCGTGGCGGTATCGGCCCGGGCCGGCGCGGCGGCGCCCCCCGCTGCAGGTGTGGCGCTGGCGATCTGGGCGACCGGGGTCGGCGCGGGCGGCGCAGTCGGGGCCCGGCGGGGCGCGCTGCGGTCGGGCCGGTAGCTGCTGATCACGCTGCAGCTGGCCCCGCCCACGCGCTTGCTCACATAGCTGGGAATGCCGTCGGCACCAACACACTTGTACAGCGTGCCCGCACTGGCCGGCATAGCGGTCAGCGCAGCCAAGGCCAGCGCAGCGATCCCCAACATCCCCTTCATGAGCGGGAGTGTCCCCAATTCGCCGGGGATTGCCAAGGGGGGAGCCCGACCCGGCTACAATGGCCTGCTCACCGCAGCCATCCGGCTGCCTGCCCGCCCACCCGACTGGAATAAGCGCCATGACCGGGACGCCAGCTTCGACCGCGCCGACTTCGGCCGGTTCTGCCTTGCCTGCCTCTGCTCCGCCCAGCTCCGCCCCCCGCCCCGATCTGCTCCCCCTGCCCGGCGCCAAGCCGCAGGTGACCGGTCCGGTGCGCGGCAAGCTGTACATCAAGACCCACGGTTGCCAGATGAACGAGTACGACTCGACCAAGATGGCCGCCGTGCTCGCCGCCTCGGAAGGGCTGGTACTCACCGACGACCCGGCCGAGGCCGACGTGTTGTTGATGAACACCTGCTCGATCCGCGAGAAGGCCCAGGAGAAGGTGTTCAGCCAGCTGGGCTACTGGAAGGCGCTGAAGAACAACGGCCGCGGGGTCATCATCGGCGTCGGCGGCTGCGTGGCCTCACAGGAAGGTGAGGCGATCATCAAGCGCGCGCCGCACGTGGATCTGGTGTTCGGCCCGCAGACCCTGCACCGCCTGCCGGAGCTGATCCGCCAGCGCCGCGAATCGGGCAAATCGCAGGTGGACATCAGCTTCCCGGAAATCGAGAAGTTCGACGCCCTGCCCGAGCCGCGCGCCGAGGGTGCCTCCGCGTTCGTCTCGATCATGGAAGGCTGCTCGAAGTACTGCTCGTTCTGCGTGGTGCCCTACACCCGCGGCACCGAGGTCAGCCGCCCGTTCGAGGACGTGGTGGTGGAGGTGGCGCAGCTGGCCGCCCAGGGCGTGCTGGAGATCAACCTGCTCGGCCAGAACGTCAACGCTTACCGCGGCCCGTATGGCGACGGCGAGTTCGCCGACCTCGGGCTGCTGATCCGGACCATCGCCGAGATCGACGGCGTCGGCCGGATCCGCTTCACCACCTCGCACCCGCTGGAGTTCAGCGATTCGCTGATCGATGCCTACCGCGATGTGCCGCAGCTGGCCAACTTCCTGCACCTGCCCGTGCAGGCGGGCAGCGACCGCGTGCTCTCGGCGATGAAGCGTGGCTACACCGCGTTGGAATTCAAATCCAAGATCCGCAAGCTGCGTGCGGTGCGCCCGGACATCTCGATCAGCTCGGATTTCATCGTCGGTTTCCCCGGCGAGACCGACGCCGAGTTCGAGAAGACCATGAAGCTGATCGAGGACGTAGGCTTCGACCAGAGCTTCTCCTTCATCTATTCACGGCGCCCGGGCACGCCCGCCGCCGATCTGGAAGACACCACCACCGATGCGGAAAAGCACGCGCGCCTGTCGCGCCTGCAGGCCCGGATCAACGAGCAGGCTGCAGCCATCTCGGAAAAGATGGTCGGCACCGTCCAGACCGTGCTGGTGGAAGGCCCGTCCAAGCGCAACCCGAACGAGCTGACCGGCAAGAGCGAGAACATGCGCTCGGTGAATTTCCCGGGGCACCCGCGTTTAATCGGCCAGTTCGTGGATGTGGTGATCACCGAGGCGTACAGCAACTCGCTGCGCGCGCGGATGGTGACGGAAGACTGAGCGGGATGGCCGGACCACGGTGCGGCCATCGTTGACGCTTTTTTGACCACGCAGTTGAACCCTTTGCCGCAGTAAGGCTGGCGCCACCTATCCACAGGTTGCTGCACCGGCGTTGCACAGCCCCTGTGGAAAACCGCTTTCCGCCCGTGCTGTAGCGGCCGCCCCACACCCGCGCTACCCTGTTCTCCCTTTCCCTGCTTGCGGCCCGGTCGGCTGGACCGGCGGCCGCCGGACGCAATGACCGCACTCGCACAACGCGACTTCACCCTCACCCCGGAAGACAACGAGCGCCTGGCCAACATGGCCGGTCCGTTCGACGAGCATCTCCGCCAGGTGGAACTCAAACTCGGCGTGGAAATCGCCAACCGTGGGCATGTGTTCCGCGTGACCGGCCCCAAGGCCGTGGTCGCCGATGCGCAGGCGCTGATCGAAGCGCTGTACGCCGAAGCCGGCGATGTGGTGTTCGACAGCCATGCCATCCACCTGCGGCTGAACCAGGCCAACGTGGAGCATGTGGTCGAGCGCGCCTACGAGGCCCAGGAAGTAGCGATCAAGGTCAAGCGCGGCACCGTGCGCGGCCGCGGTGCCAACCAGGCCCGCTACCTGCATCAGATTACTACCCACGACATCAACTTCGGCATTGGCCCGGCCGGTACCGGCAAGACCTTCCTGGCCGTGGCCAGCGCGGTGGAAGCGCTCAATGAAGCGCGCGTGCAGCGCCTGATCCTGGTCCGCCCGGCAGTGGAGGCCGGCGAGAAGCTGGGCTTCCTGCCCGGCGATCTGAGCCAGAAAGTGGACCCGTATCTGCGGCCGCTGTACGACGCGCTGTACGAAATGCTCGGCGTGGAGAAGGTGCTCAAGCTGCTGGAAAAGAACGTCATCGAGATCGCGCCGCTGGCCTATATGCGCGGCCGCACGCTCAACGATGCGTACGTGATCCTCGACGAAGCGCAGAACACTACCGTCGAGCAGATGAAGATGTTCCTGACCCGGCTGGGCTTCGGCTCCACGGCCGTGGTCACCGGCGACCTCACCCAGACCGATCTGCCCAAGCACGTGAAGTCCGGCCTGCGCGATGCGATCGATGTGCTGCGTGATGTCGAGGGCGTGAGCTTCACCTTCTTCGAAGCACGCGACGTGGTCCGTCACCCGCTGGTGGCCCGCATCGTCAGCGCCTACGACCGCCGCGATCTGCAGCAGGTCCAACCCGGAGCGACCCCATGACCCGTGGTCCCGTGCGACTGGACGTCGCGATCAACTATGCCCTGCCCCGCGCCGGGCTGCCCTCGGCGGTGAGCTTCCGCAAGTGGGTGGCCGCCGCCCTGAAGGGCCGCATCCGCGAGGCCGACCTGGCGATCCGTCTGGTCGATGCCAAGGAAGGCCAGTCGTTGAACCGGCATTACCGCGGCAAGGATTACGCGACCAACGTGCTCAGCTTCCCGGCCGAACTGCCGGAGGGCCTGCCCAAGGGCGTGAAGTTCCCGCTGCTGGGCGATCTGGTGATCTGCGCCCCGGTGGTCGCCCGCGAGGCGGACGAACAGGGCAAGGCACTTAACGCCCACTACGCGCACCTGACCGTGCACGGCGTGCTGCACCTGCTCGGCTGGGACCATGAGGACGAGAAAGAGGCCGATGCCATGGAGCAGCTCGAGCGTGACATCCTGGCCGAACTGGGCATTGCCGATCCGTATGCCGGCGAGCGCTGAGCGCTACTCTCGCAACCTGTGTTGATTGCCCTGCCATACAAGGACGTATGCCGCCATGCCGATTCCTGATCGTCGTTCCGCACTGGGCCCCGTGCTGCTTGCAGTGTCCTGGGTGGGGTTTTTGTACACCGCGATCGGAGCCCCCGGCCTCACCGCGCTGACGCCGGCCGGCCGTGACCCCGGCGCACTGCAGCTGGGCATGCTCGGGCTGTCTGCCGTCATCGCAGCGCTCTCGTTGGCGCCCGCGCGAAGCTGGTGGGCGGCGCGGCAGCAGCGCGCGCCCCTGTCTGCGGCGTGGGCCGGGCGTCTGTCCGGCCTGGCCGCCGGGGTGTTCGTAGTGGGCATCCTGACCTGCGTGCTGGCGGGCCTGATCCTGCCTCGTCTGCTGGCCGGTTCTGGCGAAGCGACTCTTAGCGCGGCCGGCTTGAGCGTGGCGATCTGGTCGGGACTGGCGGCCGCGCTGGCGGCCCCGCTGGGCTGGCGCACGCTGTACCGCTGGTCACGTCGCGATGGGGCCTCGCCGGCACAGTCATCGACCTTCCACGCGCGGCCGGTGCAGGTCGCGCTGCTGTTCGTCCTTGCCGCGGCGTTTGCCTTGGTATTCGGGCGCGCGCTGCTGGTGGCCTCCGCCGACGGACCGGGCGCGCTGCATCTGGGCGCCGCTGCACTGGTGCTGTGGGCGGCCGGAATCGCCGTGGTCACCTTCACCACCACCCTGCGCTGGCTGTTCCGCCGCCGGTGACGCCCTGCCACGGCCGACCGGCGCCCGCTATGATCGTCACCGTGTCCGTGCGCTGCACGCCCCCGTTGATGGATCTGCTTCGATGACCCCGTTGCGACTTGCCTGCCTTGGCCTGCTGGGCCTGCTGCCCGCCCCTGCCTTTGCCGACGCCCCTGCACGTCCGCTGGATCTGACCGCCCTGATCGAATGCCGCCAGAGCGTTGGTGACTACGATGCGGTCGCCCCGGTGGTGGCCGACCCGCTCAAGGCGGTCGCCAACGGCCTGCAACCGCTGCCGCAGACCAACCCGTTCATGACCGAGTTCCGCCTGGCCGCCCCGATCACGGTGTTCGGCGAGCGCGCCGAGTACATCACGGTGGCCGGGGCCAGCATCATGGCCATCCTGGACCTGGCCGACCCGCGTCCGCTGGCCAAGCGCCTGGCGCTGGAGGACGGCGTGGATACGCCGGAGAAGTTCATGGCCGGGCGCGAGCTGGTGAGCCGCGATGTCACCGACCCGCGTACCGGCGAGGCCCTGATCGAATCGGTGATCCTGAGCCTGTCCACGGTCAAGACCCACCCCGGCAAGACCCTGGCCGGCTGTACCTACAGCCTGGACCTGCCGCCGGAGGAAGACACCCCGCCGCCGGGCGCCGCCCCCGCCCCCTTGCCGGGCGTGAATCCGCCCTCGGCAGGGCGCTGACAGGCGCCCGCATCCTGATAGACTAAATCCAACGCCCGGCACGCCGGGTGCCTTTTTTTCCAGAGATGTCTGAAGACGACAGTAGTAGCTCCACCCAGGAGCACAATGAAAAGAAGCGCAGCTGGCTCGAACGCCTGACCGCTGCCTTCTCCGGCGAACCCCACACCCGCGACGAGCTGGTGGCGGTCCTGCACACCGCGCACGAAGACGGCCTCATTGCCGCTGACACGCTTCGGATGATGGAAGGCGCCATTTCGGTGGCCGAGCTCACCGTCGGCGACGTGATGATCTCGCGCTCGCAGATGGTCTCCCTGCCGGTCGAAGCCCCCTTCCTTGAACTGATGAAGCAGGTGGTCGAATCCGGCCATTCGCGCTTCCCGGTGCACGGCGACAACAAAGACGACATCCTCGGCATCCTGCTGGCCAAGGACCTGCTGCGCGGCGTGGTCGCCGACAACGGGCCGGCCAACATCCGTGAGCTGCTGCGCCCGGCGGTACTGATCCCCGAAGCCAAGAAGCTCAACGTGCTGCTGAAGGAGTTCCGGCTCTCGCGCAACCACATGGCCATCGTGGTCGATGAGTACGGCGGTGTCGCCGGCCTGGTCACCATCGAAGACGTGCTGGAACAGATCGTCGGCGAGATCGACGACGAGCACGACGAGGCCGAGGACCACACCTCGCAGATCGCGATCCAGGCCGACGGCCAGTACGTGGTCGATGCATTGACCGCGATCGAGGATTTCAACGAGCGCTTCGGTGCCACGTTCCCCGACGACGATTACGACACTATCGGTGGCCTGGTCACCGAAGCGATCGGGCACCTGCCGGAAACCGGCGACGAACTCACCCTGGACCGCTTCGTGTTCCGGGTGGCGCGTGCCGATGCCCGCCGTGTGCAGGCGTTCCATGTGACCGTGCTGCCGCCCGACACCCACAACGAGGATTGACCCACGCCATGCGGCCCCCTTTGAATCGGTGGTCGCTGTGCCGCCTGTTGTTCGTGTTGTCGCTGCTTGCGATGGCCAGCCTGCCCTTCGGGGCGCTGGCCGCGCAGGATGCCGCGCCCGCTGTTGATGCGCCCACGTCCACCGTCGCCGATGCACCGCGCATCGGCGTCGTCACCATGCAGCCGGGCGAGATCTTCTTCGAGCGCTTCGGGCATGACGCGCTGGTGGTGGTTGATCCGGTCACCGGCGACGCCACCTCCTACAACTTCGGTTACTTCGACCCGAGCGAGTCCGATTTCATCGGCAACTTCGTGCGCGGCGACATGATGTATTACCTGGTCGCGCTGCCGCTCGGGCAGGACCTGTCGTACTACCAGGAGAGCGGCCGCGGTGCGAGCGTGCAGTGGCTGGACCTGACGCCCGCGCAGGCGCGCACCTTGGCCGCGTCACTGGCCGAGCGCGCCAAGCCCGAGAACGCGCGTTATCACTACGATTACTACACCGCCAACTGCGCCACCATGGTCCGCGATGCGATCGATGGCGCGTTGGGCGGCGGGCTGCATTCACAGCTCTCCGGGCGCTCGCGCGGCAACACCTACCGCAGTGAATCGGTGCGCCTGGCCTCGCCTTCGCCGTGGATGTGGCTGGGCTTCGATATCGGTCTGGGCCCGTTCGCCGACCAGCCGCTGTCGCGCTGGCAGGAAGCGTTCGTGCCGATGCGCCTGGCCGATGCGCTGCGCCAGGTGCGCAACAGCGAAGGCCGCCCGCTGGTGCAGGCCGAGCAGGAACTGCTGCCGCACCGGATCGCCCCGGAGCCGACCGAGTCCCCGCGCAGCTGGTGGCCGTGGCTGCTGTGCGGCCTGATCGCCGCTGCGGGTGTGGTTGCACTGCGCCGCCGACGCCGCCTGCTGGGTGGCCTGGCACTGCCGTTCTGGCTGTTCTGCGGCATTGGTGGCGCCCTGCTGACCTACCTGTGGGGCTTCAGTGCGCACCAGGCTGCCTGGGCCAACCGCAACCTGCTGCAGCTCTCGCCGCTGTGCCTGCTGCTCGTTCCCGCTGCGATCACCCTGCTGCGCGGCCGCGCGCCGCGCGCGTGGTTCCGGATCGTGCTGTGGGCGGTCGCCGGCGTGTCGCTGCTCGGGCTGGTGCTGCATTGGCTGACCTTGCAGGCGCAGTACAACCTGCAGTGGATCGTGCTGTTGCTGCCCATCCACGTAGCGCTGGCATGGATGCTGGGCCGCCGTGACCTGCCCGTCACGGGCCGCTGACGCACGATGCCCGCCATGGATACCGTCACACCCGAAAACCCCGCCTGCGTCATCAACTGCGTTCACTACGATGACCAGGGCAAGCGCCACGACATCAGCCTGGATGCGATCAGCGATGTGATCGCCAGCGACAACGGCTTCGTGTGGGTGGGGCTGTACGAACCCCAGGACAGCGTGCTGCTGAAGCTGCAGGAAGAATTCGGCCTGCATTCGCTGGCCATCGAAGACGCGCGCAACGCCCATCAACGGCCCAAGGTCGAGGCCTACGGCAACTCGCTGTTCGTGGTGGTGACCACCGCGCAGATGGTGGACGAGCGCATCCAGTACGGCGAGACGCACGCCTTCCTCGGGCCGCGCTTCCTGGTCACGGTGCGCCATGGCGCCTCGTTGTCCTACGCCGCGCCGCGCGCCCGCGTGGAGCGCGAGCCGGAGCTGCTGCGCACGATGGGCCCGTCGTACTGCCTGTATGCGGTGCTGGATTTCGTGGTCGACAACTACCTGCCGATCACCCAGCGCTACCGCGACACACTGGAGCTGCTGGAGAAGGACATCTTCTCCGACAACTACAAGCGCCACACCGTGGTGCGGCTGTACGAGCTCAAGCGCGAACTCAACAAAATGCGCATGGCGGTCGCGCCGCTGCAGGACATGCTCTCGCAGATCAAGCGTTACCAGGGTGACCTGGTGCCGGACGAAGTAAAGCTGTATCTGCGCGACGTGCACGACCACGCGGTGCGGATCAGCGATGTGATCGATACCCTGCGCGAGATGCTGGGCACCGCGCTGAGCGTGAACCTGTCGCTGGTGACCCTGGCCCAGGGCGAGACGGTGAAGCGCCTGGGCGCCTGGGCGGCGCTGCTGGCCGCCCCGACCTTGATCACCAGCTGGTACGGCATGAACTTCACCCACATGCCCGAGCTGGACAAGCCCTGGGCCTACCCGGCGATGATCATCGGCGTGGGTGCGGTGTGCGTGGGGCTGTACCGCTTGTTCAAGCGCGCGCGCTGGTTGTAGGTAGCGCGGCTGCGCATTCGCGCATCCACCCCACGCTTTGCTGCGCAAACCGCGGGCCCCGGCTCATCATCACCACAACCCCGCGCCTGTCGGCGCGCCCCCTTGAACTCCAAGGGGGCTATGGCTCCAGACGCAGTCAAGCCACGTAAACGGTCTTGATGTTCATGAACTCATGGATGCCATGTTCTGCGAGTTCACGGCCGAAGCCGGAGCGCTTGCTGCCGCCGAATGGCAGGCGGACGTCGCTCTTGACGATGGCGTTGACGAAGGCGGCACCGCACTCAAGCTGCTGGGCGATGGCTTCGCCGCGCGCCGCATCGCTCGTCCACACGCTGCCACCCAGGCCGAAGGTGGTGTCATTGGCCACGCGCAGCGCTTCGGCGTCATCGCGGACGCGCAGGATCGCGGCGGCCGGGCCGAACAGTTCTTCGTCATAGGCCGGCATGCCGGGCGTCACGTTGTCCAGGATGGTGGCCGGGTAACCCGCGTGCGAGCCGGCCACCGGCTCACCGCCGAGCAGCAGCGTGGCGCCCTTGGCGATGCTGTCCTGCACCTGCTTGTGCAGCTCGTCGCGCAGGTCCGCGCGCGCCATCGGCGCGAGCGTGGTCTTTTCGTCCTGCGGATCGCCGTAAACGCGCTTGCCGGCGGCGGCGACGAACTTTTCCACGAACGCATCGGCGATCGCATCGACCACGATGAAGCGCTTGGCCGCGATGCAGGTCTGGCCACTGTTGTCGAAGCGCGACTTCACCGCTGCGGCCACCGTCTTGTCCAGATCGGCATCGTCCAGCACCACGAAGGCATCGCTGCCGCCCAGTTCCATCACGCACTTCTTGAGCTGGTCACCGGCGTTGGCCGCAATCGACCGCCCGGCGCGCTCGCTGCCGGTCAGGGTGACCGCCTTGACCCGCTTGTCGCGCAGCACCTCGGCGGCCTGGTCGTTGTCGATGTGCAGCACATCGAACACGCCCTCGGGCAGGCCGCCATCGCGGCACACCGCCAGGATCAGGTCAGCACATTGCGGCACGTTGCTGGCGTGCTTGAGCAGGGCCACATTGCCGGCCATGAACGCGGGCGCGAGGAAGCGGAACACCTGCCAGATCGGGAAGTTCCACGGCATCACCGCAAACACGCAGCCGATCGGCTCGTAGCGCACGTAGCTGCGCTGGGCCTCGGTGTCGATCAGCTGCGGCTTCAGGTAATCCGCCGCGTGGTCGGCATAGAACTCGCAGGCCTCGGCGCATTTGTCGATCTCGCCCAGCGCTTCCACCTTCAGCTTGCCCATCTCGGTGGTCATCGCCTGCTGGATGTCACCCTTGCGCTGGCGCAGTTGGGCAGCGATGGCGCGCAGGATCGCCCCGCGCTCCTGCAGCGAACGCGCAGACCAGGCCGGGAACGCCTCGGCGGCCGCGGCCAGGCGCTGCTCGACCCCCTCGGCGGTGAGCAGTTCATGGCGATACGTGATCTGGCCGGTCGCGGGATTGATGATGTCAGCGGTCATCGCGGGTCTCCAAAAGTCAGACCCGCAGTGTGCGCCCGGCCCCGTGATCCGGATGTTGCCGGATCGGGATGACGTTCAGCTGGGGTCCTGCAGCGCCATCTGCATGTCGCGCTGGCGGCGTTTCTCGGCGCGGGAGGTGATGTACCAGCCCACCACCGCCGCGATAGACACCGCCAGCACCATCAAGGTGGCCAAGGCATTGATCTCCGGCTTGATGCCCATCCGCACGGAGGAGAACACCTTCATCGGCAGGGTGGTCGAGTTCGGGCCGGCCACGAAGCTGGCGATCACCACGTCATCCAGCGACAGCGTGAACGCCAGCAGCCAGCCGGCCACCAGCGCCGGGGCGATGATCGGCAGGGTGATCTGAAAGAACACCTTGAGCCGACTTGCGCCGAGGTCCATCGCGGCCTCTTCCAGCGAGCGGTCCAGCTCCTGCAGGCGCGAGGACACCACCACCGTCACGAAGGACAGGGTGAAAGTGACATGCGCGATCCAGATGCTGGTCACGCCGCGGCTGGGGAACCCGGGAATGCCGCCCATCGCCACCAGCAGGGTCATCAGCGAGAAGCCCAGGATCACTTCGGGCATCACCAGCGGCGCGGTGATCAACGCACCGAACACGGTCTTGCCCGGGAAGCGGCGCATGCGGGTCATCACCATCGCCGCCATCGTGCCGAGCACGGTGGCCGCGCAGGCCGTCCAGAACGCGACCTTGAGGCTGATCCACAGCGCATCCAGGATCTGCCGGTTGTTGAACAGCTCGCCGTACCAGCGCGTGGAGAAGCCCGACCAAACCGTGGCCAGCTTGGAGGCGTTGAACGAGTACACCATCAACAACAGGATGGGCAGGTACAGGAAGGCGAAGCCCAGCCCGAGCAGGCTCCAGCCCAGCCAGCGGTTGCTGCGCACCATGCTCATGCCAGCTTTCCTTCCAGCTCGCGCTGCTGCATGCGGTTGAACAGCAGGATCGGCACCAGCAGCAGGGCCAGCATCACGATCGCCACCGCCGAGGCCGTGGGCCAGTCGCGGTTGTTGAAGAACTCGCCCCACAGCACGCGGCCGATCATCAGCGTATCCGGCCCGCCGAGCATTTCCGGAATCACGAACTCCCCCACCGCCGGAATCATCACCAGCATGCAGCCGGCGATGATGCCGGTGCGCGAGAGCGGCAGCGTGATCCGCACGAAGGCCTGCCACGGCTTGGCGCCGAGGTCGTAGGCAGCTTCCAGCAGGCGGTTGTCCAGCTTGACCAGGTTGGCATACAGCGGCAGCACCATGAACGGCAGGTAGCAGTAGACGATGCCGATGTAGGCGGCGGTCGGGGTGTACAGAATCTGCAGCGGCGCATCGATCAGGCCGAGCTTGAGCAGCAGCTGGTTGAGCAGGCCGTTACGGTCCAGGATGCCGATCCAGGCGTACACGCGGATCAGGAAGGAGGTCCACGAGGGCAGCACCACCAGCATCATCGCCACGTTGCGCGCGGCCGGGCTCATCCGCGAGATCACGTACGCCATCGGGTAGCCGATCAGCAGCGTGAGCAGGGTCGAGATGACCGCGATCTTGATCGAGCTCAGGTACGCCAGCGCGTACTGGTTGTCCTTGACCAGGGCCGCGTAGCTGCCGAGGTTGAGCTTGAGCGAGAAGGCGCCATCCACGTACTCCAGCAGCCAGGTGTACGGCGGCGAGCCGACCTGGGTGCGCGCGAACGAGATCATCAGGATGATCACGAACGGTACCGCGAAGAACAGAAGCAGCCACAGGTACGGCGCGGCGATCACGCCGGCGCGCGTGCCCGGGAGCCAGCGCTTCCAGCCGGTCGCGGTCATGAGGTCAGCACCACGCCATCGTTGTCGCGCCAGTGCACCCAGACGGTGTCACCCCAGGTCAGGCCATCGCTGGCCCAGCGCTGGGAGTTGGCGAAATTGGACAGCACCTTGGCCCCGCTCGGCAGGCGCACATGGAACACCGAGTGGCTGCCGAAATAGGCGATCTCCTCGATCACGCCCTGGGCCTTGTTGGTATCCCCGGCCGGCTCGTCCTTGCCGATCATCACCTTTTCCGGGCGCAGCGCGAACGCCACCGGCTGGCCTTCGTAACCGGTGATGCCGTGGGCGACGTAGATCGGTGCGGGGAACAGCGGCGTGCGCACGGTGACGTATTCGGGCAGGTCCTCATCGAGCACGCCATCGAACAGGTTCACCGAGCCGATGAACTCGGCCACGAACCGGTTGGCCGGCTGCTCGTAGATTTCATCCGGCTTGCCGACCTGCTGGATCCAGCCGGCATCCATGACCGCGATCCGGGTCGCCATGGTCATGGCTTCTTCCTGATCGTGGGTGACCATCACGCAGGTCACCCCGGTGGTCTCGATGATGTTGACCAGCTCCAGCTGCATCTGCGAGCGCAGCTTCTTGTCCAGCGCGCCCATCGGTTCATCCAGCAACAGCAGCTTGGGCCCCTTGGCCAGCGACCGCGCCAGCGCCACGCGCTGCTGCTGGCCACCAGAGAGCTGATGCGGCTTGCGCTTGGCCAGCTTGCCCAGCTGCACCAGCTCCAGCATTTCGCCGACCCGGCGGTTGATGGCATCGCGGGCCATGCCGTCCTGCTTGAGGCCGAAGGCGATGTTCTGCTCCACCGTCATGTGCGGGAACAGCGCATAGGACTGGAACATCATGTTGATCGGGCGCTGGTACGGGGGCAGTGCGTTGATGCGCTGGCCGTCCAGATCGATGGTCCCCTGGGTGGGGGTCTCGAAGCCGCCCAGGCAGCGCAGCAGCGTCGATTTGCCACTGCCCGAGCCACCGAGCAGCGCGAAGATCTCGCCCTTGCGCACGTCCAGGGTGACGTCATCGAGCGCGACGAAGCCGTCGAACTCCTTGCGCAGCGCGCGGATGGACAGGTAGCCCGGTTCCAGGACCGGCAGGACCGCGCCTTCCGGCTTGGCTTCAAATGGCATGGTCAGCGGCTCCGGGAGCGGCGGCGGGACGGGGGGAGAATGCCATTTTACCGGTGGTGGCCGCGTCATGTCCTACCCCCTGAAACGACGACGCCGGCACGGGGCCGGCGTCGCAGAGGCGGTCAGCGCCCGGTTTTCACCTCGGTCCACAGCCGGGTGTAGAGCTTGTCCACCTCGGGCGTGTTGATCGAGTAGGTGAACATCTTCGCCGCCACATCGGCCGGCGGGTAGATGGTCGGGTCGGTGCGGATCGCCTCGTCCACCAGCGGCGTGGCCGTGGTCACCGGGTTGGCGTAGTGGATGAAGTTGGTGTTGGCCGCGGCGACCTTCGGCTCCAGCAGGTAGTTGATGAAGGCGTAGGCCTCCTCCGGGTGCTTGGCATCCTTGGGGATGGCCAGCATGTCGAACCACTGCGGGGCACCTTCGCGCGGGATCGAGTACGCCACGGTCACGCCGTTGGACGCCTCGGCCGCACGGTCACGGGCCTGGATGATGTCACCGGACCAGCCCACCACCAGGCAGGTACCGCCGTTGGCCAGCGAGCCTACGTACTGCGAGGAGTGGAAGTTCTGCACGTACGGGCGGATGGTCTTGAGCAGCGCGGCGGCCTTCTCCAGCGTGGCCGGGTCCTGGCTGTGCGGATCTTCGCCCAGGTAATGCAGCGCGATCGGGATCATGTCCGAAGGCGTATCCAGGATCGTGATCCCGCAGTCCTTCATCTTGGCGATGTTTTCGGGCTTGAAGATCAGATCCCAGCTGTTGGCGATGTCGGTGCTGCCACCAAAGCGCTGCTTGAGCAGCTCCACGTTGTAGCCGATGCCGGTGGTGCCGATCATGTACGGCACACCGTATTCGTTGCCCGGGTCCTGCTGTGCGATGCGCTGCATCACGCTCGGGTCGAGATTGGCCAGGTTCGGGATCTTGCTCTTGTCCAGCGGCAGGAACACACCGGCCTTGATCTGGCGCCCGAAGAAGTTCAGCGTCGGCACGACCACGTCGTAGCCGCTGTTGCCGGCCAGCAGCTTGGTCTCCACCATCTCATCGCTGTCGAACACGTCGTAGGTCACCTTGGTGCCGGTGGCCTTTTCGAAGTTCGGGATGGTGTCTTCGGCGATGTAATCGCTGTAGTTGTAGACGTTCAGCACCTTGGCGTCGTCCTGCTTGTCACCGCCGCCACAGGCGGTCAGCACGGATACGGCAATGCCGAGGGTGAGGATTCGCAGCTTCATCGGACTCTCCACAGGTCAGGTGCGAGTTGGGGGGAACCGGCCGGACCGGCACAACGGGTGCCAGCCTACCGGGCATGCCCTCATTTTCCCACACATGGCCCTCACGGCCATGCCGGGCGTGGCGCCCGGGGTCAGACGTTGAGCAGCAGGAACTCGCGCTCCCAAGAGCTGATCACCCGGAAGAAGGTCTCGTATTCCTTGCGCTTGACCGACACATAGGCACGGCAGAAGCGCTCGCCCAGCATCTCGCGCAGTTCCGGGCAGGCTTCCAACCCGTCCAGCGCCTCACCCAGCGAGCGTGGCAGGTCATAACCGAGCTCTTTGGCGCTGCCACTGATCGGCGCAGTCGGGGAGCCCTGCTCGCGGATGCCGAGCAGCCCGGCCGCCAGGGTCGCGGCGATCGCCAGATAGGGGTTGGCATCGGAGCCGGCGAACCGGCTTTCCACCCGCATGTTCTCCGGCGTATCCAGCGGCACGCGCAAGCCGCAGGTGCGGTTGTCGAAGCCCCAGTGCACGTTGCTCGGGGAGACCTCGCCGAACATCAGCCGGCGGTAGGAGTTCACGTTCGGGGCGAAAAACGCCATTGCCGCCGGTACGTACTTCTGCAGGCCGGCCAGGTAATGGCCGAACAACGGGCTGAAATCCTCACCGCCGTGCTCACCGGTGAACACATTGCTACCGTCGCTGATCCGCAGCAGGCTCTGGTGGATGTGCATCGCACTGCCCGGCTCGTTCTCCATCGGCTTGGCCAGGAAGGTGGCGTAGATGCCGTGGCGCATCGCCGACTCACGCATGGTGCGCTTGAACAGGAACACCTGGTCGGCCAGATCCATCGCATTGGCGTGGGTGAAGTTGACCTCCAGCTGCGCCGCGCCGGATTCATGGATCAGCGTATCCACGTCCAGCTTCATCGCATCGCAGTAGTCGTACATCAGATCGAGGATCGGATCGAACTCGTTCACCGCATCGATGGAATACGACTGACGCGCGGTTTCAGGGCGCCCGGAGCGGCCGGCCGGGGGCAGCAGCGGGAAATCCGGGTCGGTGTTCTTCTGGACCAGGAAGAACTCCAGCTCCGGTGCCACCACCGGGCGCAGGCCCAGTTCGGCATAGGCATTGAGCACCCGCCGCAGCACATTGCGCGGGGCCAGCTCATGCGGCTCGCCGGTTTTGGTGAAACAGTCATGGATGACCTGCGCGGTCGGATCGGTCGCCCAGGGCACCATGCGGACGGTGTCGGCATCCGGGCGCAGGATCATGTCCGAATCCGACGGTGAGGTCAGCTCGTAGTAGTCGTCCGGGAACTCGCCGGTGACCGTGGTGGCGAAGATGCCCTCCGGCAGGCGCGTGCCGTAATCGTGCGAGAACTTGTCGGCCGGAATGATCTTGCCGCGCGCGTTGCCGGTGATGTCCGGCACCAGGCACTCCACCTCGGTGATGCGCCGGTCCTTGAGCCAGCGCAGCAGCGTGCTCTCCTGGGGAACAGGCTTGGGGGCGGCGGCTTTGCGCGAACGCGTTCGGGTGGTCATGACCGGTCTGCTGTAAGAGAGTTGCGGCGACAAGCATCGCCGAAAGCGTGAAAAATGCTGTGATAGAACGGATTGTCGGCCACCCGCCACTCCGGATGCCACTGCACGCCGAGCACGAAACGATGCGCGGTGCTGCGGGCGGCTTCGATCAGGCCATGCGGTTCGATATTGCTCACCGCCCCGGTCAGCAGGAGGCCCTGCAGGCGGTCCAACCAAGGCGCTGCCGGCAACGGCGGCCGCAGGCTGGGCAGCAGCACCGGGGTGACCCCGGCCGCCTGGACCAGCGCGTGGATGTACTTTTCACCTGCCGCCGCAAAGCGGTGATGGCCCAGCATCGTGCTGTCGGTGGGCAGACCGACCCAAGGGGGCGGGACCATGCGTCATGCTCGGATGACCTGCAGCCACGTTACCCCTCCGCGCAGACGTCGCGCAACACGGCGCCACATCGGCCGCGCGTGCCCCTCACACGCAGGCGGCAGCCGCTGCGACAGACTGCCCCCTGTCCCGCGCGCCGGTTGCTGGCATTCTTTGTCCATGATTGTTGTCCTGTCCTCTTCCCGCCGGTGCCCGGCATGACCGCCGCCGGCGAGGCGCATGCGCCCAGCTGGTACGCCGACAGCGTGCCTGCCGTTGCGTTGCGCGCGCCGCTGAGCGGTGACCTGACGGCCGATGTCTGTGTGCTCGGCGCCGGCTACACCGGCCTGTCCGCCGCGCTGACCCTGGCCGAGCGTGGCTATCGCGTCGTGCTGCTGGAGGCCCACCGGGTCGGTTGGGGCGCCTCCGGGCGCAACGGGGGCCAGGCCATCGTCGGCTATGGCTGTGAAGTGGACACGCTCGAACACCTGGTCGGCGCCGAGGACGCGCGGACACTGTTCGAGTTTTCGCGCGACGGCATGCGCCTGCTGCGCGACCGCATCACCCGGCATCAGATCGACTGCGATTGGCGCGACGGCCACGCCAGCGTGCCGATCAAACCCCGTCAGGAGCGCGTGCTGCGCGCCGGGCTGATCGATCTGGCCCAGCGCTACGACTATCCGCTGCAATGGTGGGACCGCACGCAGCTGCGCGGGCAGCTGGACAGCCCCCGCTATCGCGGGGCGATGTTCGATCCCCACAGCGGCCATCTGCATCCGCTGGCCTACGCACAGGGCCTGGCCCGTGCCGCGGAAGCGGCCGGCGCGGTGATCCACGAGCAGTCCCCGGTCCTGCAGCTGATCCGCGGGCCCCGGCCGCAGCTGCGCACCGCGCACGGCACGGTCAGCGCCGACCACGTGGTGATCGCCGGCAATGCCTGGCTGGAGGGCATCGCGCCGGAGCTCGAATCGCGGATCATGCCGGTCGGCACCTATATCGGTGCCAGTGCGGTCCTTGGGCAAGCACGGGCGCAATCGCTGATCCGTAACGACATGGCCGTGGCCGACGTCAGCTGGGCACTGGACTACTTCCGCCTCAGCCGCGACCACCGCCTGCTCTTCGGCGGCCAGGCCAGCTACTCCGCCCTGCCCCCGCCGGGTCTGCGCGGGGTCATGACCCGGCGCATGCGCGCGGTGTTCCCGCAGCTGGCCGATGTGGAGCTGGAGTACGTCTGGGGCGGGTATGTGGACATTACCCGCAATCGCGCCCCGCACTGGGGCCGGCTGACGCCGAATGTCTATTTCGCGCAGGGCTTCTCGGGACACGGTGTCGCTGCCGCGGGCCTGGCGGGCCAGGTGCTGGCCGAAGCCATCGCCGGGCAGGCCGAACGCCTGGATGTGTTTGAACGCATTCCCCACCGGCCGTTCCCTGGGGGACGGATGCTGCGGACGCCGCTGCTGGTGGCGGCGATGTCCTGGTACAAACTGCGGGACGCATTGTGGTGAGGGATTAACGGGCATTCGGTGGAAATGCGACATGGAGCGGGGCCAATTCAGCTGTCTCTCTGAACCGGATACGACATGCGCCGCTCATCCAATGTCCGGGCAACCCGATGGAACCGCCCTTCACACGGCGCTATTAACACGTTACGCAATTTCAAGGAGTGGAAATTGCGTCATAGCCGCGACTTAACCAATGCCAAGATCAAAGTGGGACAACGATCACGCATCGGACGCTAAACCAGCGTGCAGTTGCTTCGAAGACGCGTATTCGGCATCGCGCTTGGCCCTTTGCGTAATTGCATATTCCCGCGCGTATGGATACCGTCCAAGTTGATCGCGGCATTGCTCCACAGGGACGTCGGCAGGGCACGAACAGGGGGATCGGGTGCTAAGGGACTGGTGGAAAGACGGGCTTCAGTTGAATCTGCGCATCGAGCCGATCGGGCTCGTTCTCGCGGTTATCTATGCCATCGCCTGCTGGGGCGCGCGCAAGGTATCACTGGATCAGTTCTATCTGCCTGCCGGCGTTCGCGTCGCCGCCCTGCTTCTGTGCCCGCCGCGACTGTGGCCCTATCTGATCCTGGGTGAGTACGCCTACTTCGCCCAGATGCGCTATCCCTTGGTGGAGAAGTACGGTTGGGCATGGGTAGTGGTTGCCTCTGCGTGCCTGATGCCCGCCGTAGCACTTGTCGTTCGACTGCACCGCAGGATGATGACCGAGACCAGACAAGTTTGGCTGATCTCGATTGGCGCTGTATCTGCTGTCGTCGTCACGACCCTCAATATCTTTCTATCCGAACTGCTCTGGCCAATACCACCAGAGATGCCAGTGCTCACCGCCTTGGCACGCTACATCGTGGGCGATTTCATCGGCATATTGACGGTGGCACCGCTTGCCATGCTCTGGGCAACCCGACACAGCGCGCCCGACTGGACAGCTACCTTCTTCAAGCCAGTAGTCGCCGCACTCAGTTTGATGGCCTTCCTGGGTTTCTCTGCAGCGCTGGTCTCCGCAGAATCGACCACGGTGAAAACCAGCCTTCACGTCCTGATGGCGCTTCCTGCCACCGCACTGACGTGCCTGCTCGGATGGCGAGGTGCCGCCATCGCGGTGCCGGCTCTTAACCTCGTCATTGGGCTCACTACACCAAAGCCCTACCCGACATCCTTCGACCCTGCGACCTTCACCACCCAGTTAATCATGGCCACCGCTGGTATTGCACTCCTTGTCCTCGGCTCGCGCATTACTCACTTCTACTACCATTCCAGGCTCCGGGACGATAGCGAAAAGATCGCCATCAAACTCGCCAGAAGCTCACACGTCGCAAGCGAAATGGGGCTACGCGAGCGAGCACTTCATCTAAGGAAAATCGGCGATGGCATGGATGTATCTCTCAATGAAGTTGTGAACTGGCTGAAGCTGCAAGGACACCACGACATTGCCGGCAGCCTGCTACATACCTCACTTGTACATTCGCGCCAGTTCCGGGCCCAGGCCAGCATGGTTTACCCGACGGCACTGGATCAGCTCGGCCTGTATGTCGCGCTGCAGGCTGGCGGTGTACGCGAGACCTGGGATCTCACCCATCGGGTTACCCGACCCAGGCTGGAGGGGGACCCATGCCAGTTGAGCGTTGACTTGCAGCTGGCCGCCTACCGTGCAATGACCGATGCCGTTTCGTTACTTCTGGAAAGTGAGTCCGGACAAATCCAAGTGCGCGCTCGCTGTGGTCGTTATGGACCGTCGCGCGGGATACTTGTGACGATAGGCTTACTGGACGCCGAACGCCCTCTGTCAGAAGCGACCATGATCACGGCCGTTGAACGACTGGCCGGGCGGGCGCTGGCCTATGGTGGCGTCGTACAGTGTCGGCGCAATCGGGTCAGGTTGCTGCTGACAGAAACCCACACGCGATCGGCGCGTGAGTCTGCGTGCGATGGCTGGAGCAATCGTTTCGAAGCACCCGATCGTGGCAGCAATCAAGCGGTCACCTGACCTGCATCATTGCGTCGAAACGATGAGGTTGC
The DNA here is from genome assembly GCF_039673075.1 of Stenotrophomonas sp. TWI819. Lineage (NCBI taxonomy): Bacteria > Pseudomonadati > Pseudomonadota > Gammaproteobacteria > Lysobacterales > Lysobacteraceae > Stenotrophomonas > Stenotrophomonas sp. TWI819. The sequence continues at coordinate 307,393 of NZ_JBDJKY010000003.1, forward strand.
CGGACGGCTTATTACCACCGCTCGCCATTGGACCGCAATGACAGCATGGACCTGCAGGTGGTAAGGGCCACCTGCAGGTCCCCAATGTCATTTCATGCAGAGGATGTGCTTCCGGTCACTAGCGACCGCCACCGACCGGCTCGACTGACCACACGGCATCGCTACCGTTGCCGTAGCGCACCAGCGAGAATCGCGCGCCTCGATACACCTCGGATCGTCGTGCGTTGCGGGGGAGCTGGATACGCTGCGCCGGCAATGAAACCTTGGCCGCAACATCGCCCGCTGGCAGCACCCAGAACACGTCATCCGCATTTCCGATGATCACGTGTACACGTCCGGCAAGATCGTTCACCTGAAAATAGGTGATCCCCTCCCGCTCGAATCCATATACCAGCCAGTTTGCATCCTGGCTCACATTGGCAGCGAGTGGCTGGGCCTGCCCCAGCCCGCGCTTTGCCAATGGCGAACCATGATTGTCCGACTGCGCCAGCCCGACCATGGGCATCGACGCGAGAATCACGATACCGACGAGACCACGAATACCTGAAATGCGCACATTAACCTCCTGATTAAGTTCAATGAGGGGAACTCCAGCGATAGTAACCGTAAGCCGTCACGCAACGAACAATGACAGCCGTTCGTCCCATGCGAGCGAGCCAGAACAGGATGGCGGTCTTACCGACCGGCGCAGGATGCGACACTTCGCTGCACCCGCCCCCCTAAAGTTGCGTGTGAAACCGCCGCTATCTGTCCCGACCTCCTCGGAACCGAGCGTACGCCTCATGCCGGCACTGTTGCAGGGCGCTGTTCTCAGCGACCCCGGTGATGCCCTGCCCCAGCGGATCCTGCTGGTCGAAAACTCGCGGACCTTCACCAGTATGCTGCGCGAGGCGATCGAGCAACGGCTGGAGCTGCCGGTCTCGGTGGCGACCAGCCTGGCCGAGGCGGGTCGCCTGCTGGATGAGGAACAGGGCTGGTTCCTGGTCCTGACCGGGCTGGTACTGGCCGATGGCGACCGCGATACCGTGGTGGACTACTTCCTCTCGCGCGGCCTGCGCACCGTGGTGGTCAGCGGCGTATACGACGAGGACCTGCGCAAGCGCGTGCTGCAGCAGCAGATCATCGATTACGTGCTCAAGAACACCCCTGGCAGCATCGACTATCTGGTGTGGCTGGTGCAGCGACTGGAGCGCAACCGGCGCATCGCCGCGCTGGTCGTGGATGATTCGATGTCGGCGCGGATGTACGCAGCCTCGCTGCTGCGCATGTACGGCCATGATGTCTACGAGGCCGCCGACGGCGCCGAGGGACTCAAGGCGATCGAAGCGCACCCGGCCATCCGGCTCGCGGTGGTCGACCAGGAAATGCCCGGCATGGAGGGCGTGGAGTTCACCCGTCGCCTGCGTACGATGCGGTCGCGCGACAAACTCGCCGTGATCGGGATTTCCGGCAACTCCGATCCGTCGCTGATCCCGCGCTTCCTCAAGAACGGCGCCAATGACTTCCTGCGCAAACCCTTCTCACGCGAAGAGTTCTTCTGCCGCGTGTCGCAGAACGTGGACCAGCTCGAGCTGATCGGTACGCTGCAGGACTTGGCCACACGCGATTTCCTGACCGGCCTGCCCAACCGGCGCTGCTTCCTGGAGCAGAGCCAGCGCCAGCTGCCGCAGCTGCAGCTGGACGGCGAGCTGGTGGCGGTGGCGATGATCGACATCGACCACTTCAAGCACATCAACGATACCCACGGCCACGAGGCCGGCGACGATGCGCTGCGCGCGGTGGCCGCGGCGGTAGCGGGCCATGCTCGCCATGAGGATCTGGTGGCGCGGTTCGGCGGCGAGGAGTTCTGCCTTCTGGTGCCGGGATTGGACACCGATCGGGCCGTGGCGTATTTCGAACAGCTGCGCCAGACCATCGCGGCGCTGGCGGTGGATGTCGGCCCTGCCACGCTGCGCATGACCGTCAGCATCGGCCTGTGCTGCCTTCGCCCGCAGCACGACTCGCTGCACCGCTTGATCTCCGAGGCCGACCGTCAGCTGTACCTGGCCAAGGCCGGGGGCCGCAACCGGGTCCACTGCGCGACCGTCGCTACGAGCGCGCTCACCCGCGAGCCCGAACCGGTGCTTTGATCCAGATCAACGCGGCTGCCGGATCGAGTGCCTAGAGTCGCCCCCAGTTGAACAGCGCGGGGAACGCACCATGGCACTTCTGGTCTGGCAGGACGATCTGAACATCGGTATCGATGTCATCGATCACCAGCACATGCGCATCGTGGAGATGCTCAACCACCTGCACGTCGCCCAGAAGAGCCTGGAGCGCCTGGCGGTGGCCGAAGTGATCGACGAGCTGGTGGACTACACCATGTCCCATTTCGCCTTCGAAGAAGAGCTGATGGAGGAAGCTGGCTATCCATTCTGCTCGGCGCACAAGCGCGTGCACGAGATTTTCGGCAAGCGCGTAAGCGAGTACCGGCTGCGCTTCCAGGCGGGCGAAGACATCACCGAAGAGCTGCGCACGATGCTGTCGCGCTGGCTGTTCAACCATATCCGCGGCGATGACAAGGCGTACGCGCCGCAGGTCAAACAACACCTCAACCAGTTCGCGCGCGAGCATCAGCAGGGCAGCTGGCTGGGCCGCACGCTCAAGCGCTTCTTCCGCTGATCAGCGTCCGCGCCGCCCCATCGCCAGCAAAGCGACGATGGTCACCAGTGCGGTCACGCACAGGTAGTAGCCGACCGCGACCAGGCCGTAGCGTTCGGCCAGCCAGGTCGCCACATAGGGTGCCGGTGCGGCACCGAGAATGCCGGCCAGGTTGAACGACAAGGAGGCGCCGGTATAGCGCACCTGCACCGGGTAGATCTCGGCCAGGAAAGTGCCGCACGGGCCGTAGGTCAGGCCCATCAGGAACAGCCCCAGTGCCAGGAAGCCGAGCACCAGCCACGGGCTGCCGGCCTGGAACAGCGGCGCGAACACGACGCCGAAGGCGAGGATCAGGCCGCTGGCCACGATCATCGTGCGGCGCGTGCCCCAGCGGTCGCCGTACAGCGCGGAAATGGGAATGCCGGCGGCGAAGAACAGAATGCCGACCATCTGCAGCAGCAGGAACTGCTCGCGCGAATAGCCCAGCACGGTGGTGCCATGGCCGAGCGTGAACACCGTCATCAGGTAGAACAGCACGAAGGTGGCGAAGGCCCCCAAGGTGCCCAGCACCAGGGTCAGCGGATGTTCGCGCAGCACCGTCCACATCGGCAGCTTGACCCGCTCGTTGCGGTCCAGTGCGGCCTGGAACTGCGGGGTCTCGTGGATGTTCAAGCGCACCCAAAGCCCGATACCGACCAGCAGCGAACTGGCCAGGAACGGCACGCGCCAGCCCCACTGCAGGAAATCGGCCTCACTCATCGCGCGGCCCAGCAGCAGGAAGATGCCGGCCGAAAGCAGGAAGCCCAGCGGTGCGCCCAGCTGCGGGAACATGCCGTACCAGGCGCGCTTGCCGGGCGGCGCATTCTCGGTGGCCAGCAGCACAGCGCCGCCCCACTCCCCACCCAGCCCCAGGCCTTGGCCGAAGCGGCACAGCGCCAACAGGGCCGGTGCCACCAGCCCGATGCTGGCATGCGTGGGCAGCAGGCCGATCGCCACGGTGGAGATGCCCATCGTGAGCAGCGCAGCAACCAGCGTCGCCTTGCGCCCGATGCGGTCACCGTAGTGACCGAACACCGCTGAACCGACCGGCCGCGCGATGAAGGCCACCGCGAAGGTCGCCAGTGACTGCAGCATCGCCGCCCCATCACTGCTCTCCGGGAAGAACAGGTGCGGGAACACCAGCACCGCCGCGGTGGCGTAGATGTAGAAATCGAAAAATTCGATGGTGGTGCCGATCAGGCTCGCCAGCAGGATGCGGCGGGGAGAGTTCACGGCAGGGGTGACAGCAGGTGTGGGCATCGGGTACGCAGAAAAGGGCAGCTGCCGGATTCTGCCATGCCCACCCCATGGCTGCCGCGATGGTTGCAGACGAGACTGTCAGCCTGTGATCCGGTCGGCGGCCTGCGCATCCGACAGGAACTTCCTCTGCACCGCAAGGTCTCAACGCGGTCACCCCACCAGGACGGTCCCGGATGTCAGCCTCACGGAAGAGTGCCACCGCCTCGCGCTGGGCGCAGCCCGCCGCCGTCGCCGTGGTGATCGTTGTACACGGGCTGATGCTGGGCGTGCTGCTGCGTTCACCGGCCCCCAACGGCACCGCCGAGGAAACCCGCTTGGCGGTGTACTGGCTGCCGCGGCCGCTGCCTGCGCCGGCTCCCCCACCCTCGGTGACTTTTTCGCTACCCGCACCGCAGCCCCCGGCGTCGCCGCGCCTGCCTGCGCCACGCGTGGCAACGCTCACCATCGCATCGCCTGCTGCGGCGGTGGATCCGCAGGCACCACGCGCCGCACTGGACCTGAGCGTGCCGGGCTCGCTGGCGGGCAGCGGTATCGATGCCGCCTCGCTGGTTCCGCGCGTGCTGGGCGACCGCGAGGTGCACCCGGCATTCCAGCCCAGACCCAAGCGCTTCCGCATGAAGGCCGGGATGACCCCGGAGCAGATGGTGCACGGCATCTTCCAGCTGATCGGCGCATGGCCACCGGGCTATACGGTGGACCAGTGTCGCCTGACCCGGCAGCAGATCGACTATCTGCGCAACGCCGTGGATGAGATGGACCGCGACCTGCTGCGCGAGTCACTGATCCGTCAAGACCAGGACTGCTGACCGGCGTTACCCGCCCAGATGGATCCAGGTCGCCTTGAGCTCGGTGTACTTGTCGAAGGCATGCAGGGATTTGTCACGGCCGATACCGGACTGCTTGTAGCCGCCGAACGGGGCGGTCATGTCGCCGCCATCCCATTGATTGACCCATACACTGCCCGCGCGCAGCCCGCGTGCCACCCGATGTGCGCGGCCCAGATCGCGCGTCCACACCCCGGCGGCCAAGCCGTAGATGGAATCGTTGGCCATGCGCAGTGCGTCGTCTTCGTGATCGAAGGTGAGCACCGACAGCACCGGCCCGAAGATTTCCTCGCGGGCGATGGTGTGCTGCGGATCGACCTCGTCGAACACCGTCGGCTCCACATAGCTGCCGCCGGGCACCACCTCCAGCCGCTTGCCGCCCAGCAGCAGGCGCGCACCATCGGCCTCGCCGCGTGCCACGTAGTCCAGCACGCGGCCTGCATGCGCCTCATCGACCAGTGCGCCCATCGCGGCGTCCGGCTCGAAAGGATGCTGCGGCTGCATATGCCGGCCATGCGCCAGCACCCGGGCCACGAAAGCGTCCTTGATCGAGCGCTGCACCAATAAACGCGAGCCAGCCGTGCACACCTCGCCCTGGTTGTAGAAGATCGCGGTGGCTGCCGCCTGCGCAGCCTTGTCCAGATCGGGCGCGTCGGCGAACACCAGGTTCGGGCTCTTGCCGCCGCACTCCAACCAGGTGCGCTTGAGATTCGATTTCCCGGCGCATTGCAGCAACCGGCGGCCCACGGCGGTAGACCCGGTGAACGCCAGCGCATCCACATCCATATGCAACGCCAACGGTTCGCCGGTGCGCTCGCCGTGGCCCGGCAGCACGTTGAACACACCATCAGGCACCCCCGCCTCCGCCACCAGCGCAGCCAGACGAATCGCGCTCAGTGGCGAGCGCTCGGAGGGTTTGAGCACCACCGAATTGCCCGCCGCCAAGGCCGGCGCGATCTTCCACGAGGCCATCAGCAGCGGGAAGTTCCACGGCACGATCACCGCCACCACGCCCACCGGCTCGCGGGTGATCAGGCCCAACGTGTCGAGCGCGGTCGGGGCGACTTCGCCATACACCTTGTCCACCGCCTCGGCGGTCCAGCGCAGGCAACGCAACACACCGGCCAGATCACCTTGGCGTGCGTCCCGCACCGGCTTGCCCATGTCCAGGGTTTCCAGCAACGCAAGCTCATCGGCATGCTGTTCAACCAGATCGGCCAGCCGCAGCAGCACCTGCTTGCGGTGCGAGGGTGCGGCCCGCGACCAGTCGCCCGCGTCGAAGCTGCGCCGCGCCGCCGCGACCGCACGGTCGACGTCCGCCATATCGGCATCGGCCACCTGCACCAACACGCGCCCGTCGATCGGGCTGATGCAGTCGTAGCGCGCGCCACTGGCCGCATCGACGTAGCGCCCATCGATGAACGCCTGGCCTTGGAAGGTCAGTGCATCGGCATGGCGCTGCCAGTCGTCGCGGGTGCGTGCGGTGGTCATCGGCATCGTCCTCATCCACTCAGTCGGGTAAGGCGGTTATACCCGTCGCCGTCACGGGATGACGTGAGGCGAGTGCGATAAAGTCGTGACCATCGCGCCCTTGCGGAGTGCCTCATGCCTCGTCCCGAACCGTCGTTGTCGACCCTGGCCAGCCAGGTACCCGCAGACCTGGATGCCTACTGGATGCCGTTCACCGCCAACCGCCAGTTCAAGGCCGCCCCGCGCCTGCTGGTGCGCGCCGAGGGCATGTATTACCACGATGTCGACGACCGTCCGATCCTGGACGGCGCAGCCGGCCTGTGGTGCTGCAACGCCGGCCATGCGCGGCCGCGGATCGTGCAGGCGATCCAGCAGCAGGCGGCCACGCTGGATTTCGCGCCGCCCTTCCAGATGGGCTCGCCATTGCCGTTCGTGCTGGCCCAACGCCTCGCCGCGCTGGCACCGGCGAGCTTGAACCACGTGTTCTTCACCAACTCCGGCTCCGAAGCGGTCGACACCGCGATGAAGATCGCCTTGGCGTACCACCGCCTGCGCGGCGAGGGCCAGCGCACCCGCTTCATCGGCCGCGAGAAGGCCTATCACGGCGTCGGCTTCGGCGGCCTGTCGATCGGCGGCCTGCCCAACAACCGCAAAACGTTCGGACCCCTGTTGGCCGGCAGCGATTTCCTGCGCCACACGCTGGATCTGGAGCGCAATGCCTTCAGCCCTGGCCTACCCCGCCACGGCGCCGAACTGGCCGAGGATCTGGAACGCCTGATCGCGCTGCACGATGCGTCCACCATCGCGGCGGTGTTCGTCGAACCGATTGCCGGCTCGGCCGGGGTGATCCTGCCTGCACCGGGCTATCTGCAGCGCCTGCGCGAGATCTGCGACCAGCACGGCATCCTGCTGGTGTTCGATGAGGTGATCACTGGTTTCGGCCGGGTCGGCAACGCCTTCGCCGCGCAGCGCTTCGGGGTCACCCCGGACCTGATGACCCTGGCCAAGGGGCTGACCAACGGCGCGGTGCCGATGGGCGCGGTGCTGGCCAGCGACGCGCTCCACGGCGCCTTCATGCAGGGCCCACCAGCCGCGATCGAGTTCTTCCACGGCTATACCTATTCCGGCCACCCGCTGGCCTGCGCAGCGGCCCTGGCGGCGCTGGATACCTACGCCGAGGAGCATCTGTTCGAGCGCGCCCTCGAGCTGGGTGACTACTGGCAGGAACGCCTGCACAGCCTGCGCGGGCTGCCGCATGTGGTCGACATCCGCAATTTCGGGCTGATCGGCGCGGTCGAGCTGATGCCCCGCAAGGACGCTCCGGGTGCCCGCGGCTACGAGGTGTTCGAGCGCTGCTTCCGCGATGGCCAGTTGCTGGTGCGCTGCACCGGCGATGTGATCGCCCTGTCGCCCCCGCTGATCCTGGAGCGCAGCCACATCGACCGGATCGTGGACGTGCTGGGCGAGATGATCCGCGCCACCGGCTGAGGCTGAATCCGCCGGCGACGACGGCGACCGCCGCGATCCTTACAATGGTCGGTCACGTTTCGCTCGCGTACCGGATTGCATGGACATTGTCGTCAAAGAAGAACTCAAGGCCTACATCGACCCGCTGACCCCGGACGAGCACGACGCGCTGGAGCGCAGCATCCTGGCCGAAGGCTGCCGCGACGCACTGGTGCTGTGGGGCGAGGTGCTGGTGGACGGCCACAACCGCTACGGCATCTGCCAGAAGCACGGCCTGCCGTTCCAGACGATCCAGAACACCCGCTTCCAGTCGATGGACGACGTCCACCTGTGGATGATCGAACAGCACCTGGGCCGCCGCAGCGTCTCCGATTTCCAGCGCGGCGTGCTGGCGCTGCGCAAGCGCGACATCCTGGCCGAGCGCCACCGCGCCGATCAGGCCCAGTTGCAGAAAGAAAGCGACGGCGAGATCAGCGGCCCGGCCGATGCCGGTGACGAGGACAGCCCGCCGTGGGCGGCCGCGCCGAAGGTCAGCCGCGCCGACATGGCCCGCGAAGCCCGCCTGAGCAGCAGCCAGGTGACGATGATCGAGCGCATCCACAAGCAGGCCGCACCGGAGCTGGTGGAGGCGGTCAAGACCGGGGTGATCTCGATCAGTGCCGCGGCCGCCGTGGCCGATCTGCCGGAAGAGGAACAGCGCGCCGCGGCCGCCGCCGGCAAGGACGAGCTCAAGCAGGCCGCCAAGCGCGTGCGCGAATCCAAGCGCAAGCCGCGCAAGCCCGCCCAGGAGGTACTGCACAGTGCCGATGGCGACGCCGAGGTCGACCCCAGCCGCGCCGCCGAGATCGCCGATGCGCTCAACGCACTGGGCGAAGGCCCGGCCGAGCTGCGCCAGCGCATCATCGCGCTGACCCTGGAAAACGACACCCTGCGCCAGCAGCTGGCCGCGCTGCGCAAGCAGGTGGCGGACAGCGGGATGGCCGACGCCTGATCCGGTGTAGTGCCGGCCGCTGGCCGGCACTACCTGTTGCTCATGCCGGGGTCGTTAAACTGCCGCAATGACGCCCACCTCCCCTCCCGACCCGCGCCGCGCCCAGCTGCGTCGGCTCAAACTGATCGCCCTGGCCATGCTGGTGGCGATGCTGGCCGGCTTCGCGGTCAGCCACTGGCACGGCGAACGCGGCATCTGGGCCTGGGTCTCGGCCTTCTGCGAGGCTGCCGCAGTCGGCGCGCTGGCCGACTGGTTCGCGGTGGTGGCCCTGTTCCGTCGGCCGCTCGGCCTGCCCATCCCGCATACCGCGATCATCCCGCGCAGCAAGGACCGCATTGCCGACAGCCTGGCGCTGTTCGTGCGCGACCAGTTCCTGGAACCGAAGGCGCTGCTGGCCCGGCTGCAGGTGTTCGATCCGGCCAGCCGCCTGGGCAGTTGGCTGGCTGAACCCGCCCGGGCCCGTATGCTGGCCGACATGGCGCGCGGCTGGGCACTGCAGGCGCTGGACTTCCTGGATGAGGCCGCCGTCCGGCGCAGCATCCAGGGCTTTGTGATCCAGCAGCTGCGGCAGTGGAATGCGGCGGCCACCGCGGGGGAACTGCTCGGCCTGCTCACCGCCGACAACCGCCACCAGCGCGTGCTGGACGAAGGCCTGACCCGGATCAGCGAATGGCTGGGCAACGAGAAGGTCAAAGATCGCGCGTCCACGTTGATCGTGGGCTACATCCAGCGCGAGTGGCCCAAGCTGGCCAGCACGGTCAACTGGGTCAAACCGATCGATGAGATCGGCGACACCCTCGCCGAGCGCCTGGCGCATGCGGTGCTGGAAGAACTGCAGCAGATCCTGGCCCAGCCCGAGCATCCGCTGCGGCGCGATTACGAAACCTGGCTGAGCGATTACATCCAGCGGCTGCGCGAAGACCCGGCCCTGGCCGAGAAGGTGGAACAGCTCAAGCAGCAGGTGATCGACCACCCGGCCGTGCAGGAGTACGTGCAGGGCCTGTGGGCGCGCATCCATGCCAGCCTGCGAGCCGACCTGGCCAGCGAGGACTCCGTACTGGCCGGCCATCTGCGCCGCAGCCTGGCCTCGGTGGGTGAGGCGCTGCAGGCCGACCCGTCGCTGCGCGAAGCGCTCAACCAGCACCTGATGGACGGTGCCGAGCGCCTGACCACGCGGCTGCGCAGCGGCGTGACCGAGCACATCGCACAGACCGTCAAAAGCTGGGACGAACGCCATCTGGTCGAGCAGCTGGAACTGAGCGTTGGCCGCGACCTGCAGTTCATCCGCTTCAACGGCACGCTGGTCGGTGGCCTGATCGGCGTGATCCTGCACGCGCTGACGGTGTGGTTCCACTGGTAGCGCGATAACCGCTGGCATCGACTGGCGACGCTGGCGGAAACACCGCCAGCGTCGTTGGGTACGTCAGCCGGCGACCGCGCGTACCGCCGCCACCAGTGCGTCCATCTGCGCCGGCGTGCTGAAGATGCCCGGCGTCACCCGCAGGCAGGCGCCCGAGGCCAGCCCTTCGCGCGGCACCACGAACACGCCGGACTGCTTCACCATCCGCTGCGAGGTGGCGGTGTTGTCGCGCATCGTGGTCTGCCCACGCAGCCGGAACGAGGTGATCGCACTGGACAGGCGCGGGTCGTCCGAGCCGAGCAGCTGGATGCGCGCGTCGCCGCGCAACGCGTCCATCCATTGATTGCGCAGGCGCAGCAGGCGCGCCCGCTTGTTGGCCACGCCGATACGCTCGTGCAGCTCCAGTGCGGCCGGCAGCGCCATGTAAGCGGCGAAATTGACCGTGCCGGTGTGCACGCGGGTGCGGATGTCGTCGTGGTCCTGCTCCCCCATGTACGGATCCAGGTCACGCACCCGCCCGCGGCGGACATATACCGCCCCGACACCGACCGGCGCGCCGATCCACTTGTGCAGGTTGATCCCGATGAAATCCACGCCCAACGCGCGCAGCGGCGTGTCCACCTGGCCAATGCCGTGCGCGGCGTCGAGTACCACCTCCACGCCGGCCGCCCTGGCCAGCGCGGCGATCTCGGCCACCGGCAGCAGCATGCCGTTGCGGTGGTTGACGTGGGTCAGCAGGAGCAGGCGTACGCGCGGGTTGGCCGCCAGCGCGCGGCGGTAGGTCTCCACGATGCTGTCATGGTCGAATGGCTCAGGCAGCGTGATCGCCACCGGCTGCACGCCGCGCCGCGCCTGCAGCCACTGCATCGCGCTGATCATGCTGTCGTAGTCGGTGTCGGCGTACATCACCGCATCGCCCGGCGACAGCCCGCGGTAGCTGCCGATCAACACCTGCATCGCCTCGGTGGCACCGCGGGTGAGCACGATCTCGTCGGTCTCCACGCCCAGCACCTGCGCCAGACGGACGCGGGCCTGTTCAAACAGCGGTGGAAACGCGAGCCGCCCGAACCAGGCGTTACCGGCATTCACCGTGGCGGTGGCCTGCTGGTAGGCCTGCAGCACCGGGCGCGCCATCGCGCCCCAGTAGCCGTTGTCCAGCATCACGACCTCGTCGGTGAGGTCGTACAGCGCGCGCACCTGGGCCCACCAGGTTTCGTCGGCCGCAAGCTCGGCCGGCGTGCGCGTGCCCACTGCCGGCAGGGCCATCGGCTCAGCGCCCATGGCGGTCGCACCGGACAGTGCCGCGGCGACTGGCAGCGCCAGTGCGCCACGCAGAAGAGAGCGTCGTTGCCGGTCCATCAGTAGCGGATCCGGTATTCGGCGTAGAGGTTGCGCCCGTCGGTGTCATACGGCGCGTTCCGCGAGTAGATCAGGCCACGGCTGGCCTGGAAGCTGGCCTCGTCCGGATAGCGGTTGAACAGGTTGTCCGCGCCGATCCGCAGCGTCTGCTGCTCGGTGACGTTCCAGCTCACCGCCAGATCGACGAAGCTCATCGCCCCGAAGCGCTGGAAGATATCGCCGGTGGCATTGCCCGAAGAGTCTGTCCATGCCCCGTAGTATCGCAGCTTGCCAAGTACGCTGAAGCGACCCCACGCATACGTGCTGCTCAGCGTGGCCTTCTGCCGCGGCAGGCGCTCTTCGAAGATGCGGCGCTGGCTGTCATTGGTGGCCACGCCGGTGGCACCGCTGTCCACCTGGGTCTGGTTGTAGTTGTAGCCCAGCGTGGTGCTCAGCCGGCCCGCGCCGAGTGCGGTGGTGTGGCTGGCCACCACATCCACACCGCGCGTGGTGGTGTCGAAATCGTTGGTGTAGAAGCTCACCGAGGTATATGCCAGTGGATTGGGCACGCCGGCCGGCACCGCGAACGCGGCGGACTGGCTGAAACGGTCGGTGACCTTGATGTCGTACAGGTCCACCGAGCCGGAGAAGCCCAGGTCGTTCTTCCAGGTCAGGCCGAGCGAGGCGGTGCGCGATTGCTCCGGCTTGAGCGGTTGGGCGCCGAGCTGGATCGCCAGCGGATCGCTGGGCGCGAGGCGGCCAGTGGTGAACACCTGCAAGGTCACGGTATCCAGGCCCTGCTGGGTGCTCTGCGTGTACAGCTGACCCGGCGTGGGCGCACGGAAGCCGGTGGAAAGCGAACCGCGCACGGCCAGGGCCGGAGTGAACTCGAAGCGGCTGGAGAGCTTGCCGTCCACGCTCTCGCCGAAGGCCGAGAAGTGCTCGTAACGGGTCGCCGCGCCGACGGTCCAGCGGGCGGTCAACGGGGCTTCGACATCGATGTACGCCGCGCGGCTGCGCTGGCTCCAGCGACCGGCATTGGCCGCGCTGAAGCCCGGCGCACCGTTGGCGCCCCCGGCCAGGCCGGTCACCGCTCCGGGGCCGATCGCATAGGAGGCCGGATCGCCGGCATCCACCCCGTAGGTTTCCTCACGCGTTTCCGCACCGAAGGCGATGTTGATCGGTGCGGCCAGCGCGCTGACCGGCAGCGAGTAGACGATATCCGCGTTGAGGTTCTTCTCCTCCTGCGAAAGGCGGCCGAGGTAGAACGAGGTAGGGCTGTCCGGACCGAGCGAGGCGTTGATCGAATTGCCCAGCGTGTAGTCGATGCGGTTGCGCCCGTAGGAGCCGCTCACATCCCAGCGCCAGCGTTCGCCCCAGTAGCCGCGCAGACCGAGTACGCCCTGCAGGTCGTCCTGTTCGTTGCCGTATTTCGGGCTGAAACCGGTCGGGTACAGGTTGCGCGCATCCCAGCCGGGGAACACGCGGCTGCGGTTGTAGACCGAGGCAGTGCCATCGGGATTGCGCCAGTTGAAATCACTGACGCCCTCGCTGTGACCGTACAGACCGAAACCGTAGAGATCGACGCTGTCGTTCAAGGCCAGGGTGAGGTTGAAGCCGAAATGGCGGTTTTCCAGGTCCGGCTGGCCCCAGCGCTGCACCGGATCGGGCACGACCAGATCCGGATGGGCGTTCTGGAAGGCGATCGCATCGGCGCGCTGGCGGCTGCGCGAGGTCGCATCGGATTTGTCCCAGTCCGCGAACAGCGACAGGCTGCCCTTGTCACCCAGCGCGAAACCGTGGCGGCCGCCGATCTTGCGACCGGTCCCGTCGCCTTCGCTGTATTCGGACAGGCCCACCGACAGTTCCCCGCCGACGCGGTCATCCAGGATGATGTTGATCACCCCGGCGATGGCGTCCGAGCCGTACTGCGCCGACGCGCCATCGCGCAGCACTTCGATGCGCTGGATCGCATGCACCGGAATCTGCGCCAGGTCCGGGCCCTGCGCACCGCGCGCGCCCAACAGTGCCGAACGATGGAAGCGGCGGCCGTTGACCAGCACCAGCGTCTGATCCGGCGAAAGGCCGCGCAGCGTGGCCGGCCGCACGAACACCAAGCCGTCGTTCATTGGCATGCGCTGGACCACGAAGGAAGGCACCAGCTGGGCCAGCACGTCGTTGAGGTCGGAGGATTCGATCGCCTGGATCTCTTCCTGCGAGAACACGTCCACCGGGGCCAGCGTGTCGAACTGCGTGCGGTTGCTGCCGCGCGTGCCGGTGACGATCATCGTGTCCAGGGTGGCGGGGGCCGCGGCAGTCCCTGCCGGGGCGGCCTCGGCACGCGCATCGGCGGCCGTGGCGAAGGTAAGGACGGACAACACCGCTACAGCAAGCACACAACGATTCACTGACGACTCCGCAAACGAACAGATGAGGGATGCCGTGACGGCGTGTCACGACATCCTCACAGTCTGTTGACGCGATATTGCCCCGCAGTGACACCCAGGCGACGGTCTTATCGCCTGCCCCACATACGCCAGCGCACGGCGTTTACCCGCTGCGGACACCGACTTGGCGCTTGTCTAACGAAATGATAATGACTATCATTCACTGATCGGCTGTACGCCTAGCCAACCAGCGCCCGGATGCACCACGCCTTCCCCGCGCAACGCCCCGTGTACACCCCCTGATCCGCTCTGCCTTGCCTGCCCTGCTGCCTCCGGCAGCGTCGCTGCGCGTGCGTGCTGCCGTTTTCTCACACTGGAAGTGTTGCCATGTCCCGTTCGTCCGCGTCACCGTTGTCCCGGCCATCGTTGTTGGCCATCGCGCTTGTCGCCGCCCTCGCCGGGCCGGCACTGCCCGCCTTCGCCGAGGCCGCGCCGAATGATGCGACCACGCTGGACACGATCAAGGTGACCGCCGATGGCGAGATTCCCAACTCGTATACCGTCAAGCAGGCCAGCACCGCCACCAAGTTGAACCTGTCGCTGCGCCACACCCCGCAGTCGGTCACCGTGCTGACCCGCCAGCGCCTGGACGACATGGGCCTGTACGCGTTGTCCGATGTGATGGGCCAGGTCACCGGCGTGCATGTATCGGTCACCGATTCGGAGCGCATCAACTACATCTCACGTGGCTACAGCATCACCAATTTCCAGATCGACGGGATGCTCAACACGTTTGGTGGCTCGCTCAAGACCAACACCGACAGCGCGATCTACGAGCGCATCGAAGTGGTCCGCGGCGCGACCGGCCTGACCACCGGTGCCGGTGACCCGTCGGGCACCATCAACATGGTCCGCAAGCGCCCGACCCAGGAGATGGCGATGAGCGCCGGCCTGACCCTGGGTCGCTGGGGCAACCAGCGCCTGGAAGCGGACATCGGCGGCCCGGTCGCGCTGGATGGCCGCGTGCGCGCGCGCTTCGTCGCCGCCAAGCAGCAGAGCGATTCCTTCCGCGATGTGTACCGTCTGGACAAGGATGTGTTCTACGGCATCGTGCAGGCCGACCTGACCGACAGCACCCTGTTCGAAGTCGGCTATGACTACCAGTCGCCGGAAACCAAGGGCGTGACCTGGGGCGTCGTGCCGTACTGGGGCCCGGACGGCACGCCGGCCAACCTGCCGCGCTCGACCAACCTGTCGGCAAGCTGGAGCAGCTGGCCGATCGTGGAAAAGACCACCTTCATGCGTCTGGAGCAGCAGCTCGGCAATGGCTGGTCGTTGAAGGCCAGCGCGACCCAGGCCAAGCGCAACACCGATGGTGACGTCTGGTACGGCGCGCAGGGCTATCCGGCGCCGGATGGTACCGGTGTGCGCGCCTACCTCTCGCATTTCGCCGAACGCAGCGAAATGAACGTGTTCGACCTCAACGCCAGCGGCCCGTTCCAGCTGTTCGGCCGCGAGCATGAGCTGGTGTTCGGCCTCGGTCAGTCGGTTCGCAAGGGCGAATCGCCTGCCTCGGAATTCACGCAGCCGCCGGGCTACGACGTGGTACCGGACTGGCGCACCTGGACCGGTGACGTCGCCCCGTTGCCGCTCACCCGGCATGACTGGCTGGCCTCGGAGAACGAGCTGACGCAGAAAGCCGCCTACGTGGCCGCCCGCCTGCAGCTGGCCGATCCGTTGCTGGCCGTGCTCGGCGCGCGCTATGGCAGCTGGGAGACCCGCAGCTGGCGCTACACCAACGATGCGGCCGGCAACCGCACCGGCACCACCCGCGGCGGCTACAAGCCGGACGATTCGCTGACGCCCTATTTCGGCCTGGTCTACGACTTCAGCAGGCAGTTCAGCGCCTATGCCAGCTACACCGATATCTTCCAGCCGCAGGACTACCGCGACAAGAACAACGATTACCTGGAGCCGGTAGTCGGCGACATGTGGGAGGCCGGTCTGAAGGGTGAATTCTTCGGTGGCCGCCTGAACACCTCCGCCGCCGTGTTCAAGGGCGAGAAGGACAATGTCGCCGAACTCGACGATTCAGTGCCGGCCGCCTCGCTGCCCGATGGCGGCAGTGCCTACCGGTCCACCGGCAAGGGCAACAAGGTCAAGGGCTGGGAACTGGAAGCCCAGGGCAGCCTGACCGAGAACTGGAACCTGTCGGCCGGGTTCGCGCACACCACCATCCGCAACCAGGCCGGCGTGGCGCAGAACACCGCCAACCCGGTGGACACGTTCCGCCTCAACACCAGCTGGCGCCCGAGCGGTGAGTGGAACCGCCTCTCGCTGGGCGGCGGCGTGACCTGGCAGAGCCGGATCTACCGCAACAGCACCAAGCCGCGCGCCGACTACGCGACCAGCGGCCGTACCGAATCGGCGGTGATGAGCCAGGACGCGTTCTACCTGGTCAATGTGTTCGCCGGTTACCGCTTCAATGACAATTTCTCCGCGCAGCTCAACGTCAACAACCTGCTCGACAAGAAATACTTCGGCAACGTCGGTTTCTACAACGGCGTGTACTGGGGCGAACCGCGCAATGTGATGTTGAACCTGCGCTGGAAGCTCTGACACCGGCTCCAAGGGACCACTGCGACGCGCAGTGAACACGGCCAGGGATGGCCACTATCATTCATCACCGGCTGCGGCCGGTGATGCCCGTTTCCCCGATCGATCAGCAGGTTTCCGTGGACAGCACGCCGCACGCCAGCGCCAGGTTCAACCGTCTTGGTTCCTTCTTCACCCGCCCCTGGCTGGGTGTCCTGTCACGCTCGCTCGCCGCGATCTTCGGCGGCTACGCGCTGGCCGCGACCTGCTCGATGTTCTTCGCGGTCGCGCTGCCGATCGCGCGCGGGCAAGCGGTGCTGACCGGCATGCTGGTGGCGATCGTGCTGTGCGCCTGCGCGGCGCTGTGGGCGTTCGCTACCCGTACCGCGCTGCGCGCGTGGGTCGGCATCCTGATCCCGACCGCGCTGTTCTGGATCGGCACCCGCCTGCTGCAGGGGGTCGCATGAAGAACGGATTCCGCCAGTCGATGGCCTGGCTGCACACCTGGACCGGCCTGCTGGTCGGCTGGCTGCTGCTGCTGATTTTCATGGCCGGCACGGCCAGCTATTACCGCGAGGAAATCAGCCGCTGGATGCGCCCGGAGCTGCCGCGCAGCAGCGTGACCGCCGACGTGGCGGCCGAGCGCGCCCTGACCTTCCTGCAGCACAAGGCGCCGCAGGCCGAGAGCTGGAACGTCACCCTGCCCGACCCGCGCAACCCGGCGATGCGCATGTTCTGGCGCAACCCCGAATCGATGGTCAAGCCGCCGGTGGAAGGCGAGCGCCGCCGGCGCGGCGGTGGCCGCTTCGGCGATGCCACCGTCGATCCGAACACCGGCGAGGAAATCGCCGCGCGCGAAACCCGCGGCGGGGACTTCTTCTATCGCCTGCATTTCGACCTGCACTACATCCCGGTGTACTGGGCGCGTTATCTGGTCGGCTTCTGCGCGATGTTCATGCTGGTGGCGATCATCACCGGCGTGATCACGCACAAGAAGATCTTCAAGGACTTCTTCACCTTCCGGCCGGAGAAGGGCCTGCGGTCGTGGCTGGATTTCCACAACGTCAGCGCGGTGATGGCGCTGCCGTACCACGCGATGATCACCTACACCGGCATCGTCACGTTGATGTTCATGTACCTGCCATGGGGCGTGAGCGTGGCCTATCCCAAGGATGAGGAGGCGTTCTTCAGCGAGGCCTTCGCGCGCCTGGCCGAGATCGACACCCCGGCTGAAGGACGCGCCACGCCGCTGCCGATCCAGCAGTTGCTCGACAGCGCGCGCGCCGAATGGAAGGGTGCGGATGTGGCTGGCTTCACCATGTACCACCCGGGCGCGGCGAACGCGATCGTGGACATCACCCAGCGCGATGGAAAGCGCCTGTCGGTGGATACCCCGTCGCTGCGCTTCAACGCGATCACCGGCCAGTTGCTCGAGGCCAGCCCGGCCTCGGGCGGCGCCACCCAGACCCGCGGCGTGATGTACGGCCTGCACCTGGCGCGGTTCGCCGATTGGGGCCTGCGTGCGCTGTTCTTCCTGTCCGGTCTGATTGGCTGCCTGATGGTCGCCAGCGGCGTGGTGCTGTGGGCGGTGAAGGAACGACCCAAGCATGCCAAGTCCGGCAAGACCGGCTTCGGCCTGCGCCTGGTCGATGCGCTCAACATCGGCGCGGTGGCCGGCCTGCCGATCGCCTTCGCCACCTACTTCCTGGCCAACCGTCTGCTGCCGGTACAGATGGCCGAGCGCTCCTCCGCCGAGGTCAATGCGTTCTTCTACGCCTGGGCCGCCGCGTTGCTGGCCGGTTTCCTCTGGCCCAAGCGGATGATGTGGACGTGGCAGCTGTACCTGGGCGGCGCGCTGTTTGCGTTGATTCCCGTGGTCAATGCAGTCACCACGCATGCGCATCTGGGCGTCACCCTGCGCACCGGTGACTGGGTGCTGGCCGGGTTCGATCTGACCATGCTCGCGTTCGGCGCGATGCTGGCCTACTGCGGTCATCGCATGCAGCGCTGGCAGCCACCGCTGAGTGCGGCCGAGAAGAAGCGCCGCCAGCAGGCCGCTGCTGCGGGGGCGACGGCATGATGCTGCTCGCAATCACGCTGACCTTCTCCGCGTTCACGGCGTTGTCGCTGGCCATGGACAAGCACCAGCTGGACCTGCACGGCAAAGCCGGCGCCAGCGCATCGCGCATGCGGGTGTGGCGCTGGGTGGGGTGGACGTTGCTGACCGTCACGTTCGCGCTGTGCGTGATGGACCACGGCTGGGCGATCGGCCCGGTGCTGTGGCTGGGTGCGCTGACGATCAGCGGCGTGCTGATCGCGTTCGGGCTGTACCCGTACCGCCCGCGCTGGATCGCGCCGCTGGCATGGGCGTTGCCGGTGGTGGGGCTGGCGGTGGCGCTCGTCGCGCGCTGAGGGAGCAGCCACGCGCAGCCGCATCGCGATCGCCGATCAGGGCACCAGTGAAAACATATGCGCGGCAACAGGACGGCCGTCGATGACCAATCGGTTGCGCGCCACGCTTTCACGCAGGGCGCCGGCCTTCACCGCCACCCGTTCGCTGGCCTCATTGCCCACGGCCACGACGATCTCCACCCGATGCAGGCCCAGCGGCCCGAACGCCTGGGCAGCCAGCGCCTGCACGACGCGGGGCGCCACACCCTGGCCACGGCACGACTGCCGCACCCAGTAGCCCAGGTTGCAGAACCGGGGGTGGTGCTGGATCTTGTTCAATCCCGCGCCGCCGACGAAGGCGGCCGTGTCCTGGTCGAAGATTCCGTATTCGCAGGCCGTGCCTGCCGCCCAGCCGTCCCGGCAGGCCTGGAACCATTGCAGCGCCTGCTCGACGCGGTAGTCGACCGAGCTCCACGGCATCCAGCGCCGCATGCCCTCGGCCGATTCACGCACCGCCGCCGCAAAGGAGGCGGCGTCGGCATCCTCGAACGGCCGCAGCAGCAGCCCGTCGGCGTGGAGCGGGCTGTCGTCCATGTCAGCCCCCGTCCGGTCAGGCGCCGTAGCGGCGCAGTTCCCACGCGCGGTGGATGCGCGGGTTGCGTTCGAAGTCCGCCCCGATGGTCTCGGGCGAAATCTCCTTGCACTCCGCGAATTCCTTGATCGCTTCATCGTCCAGCTTGAAGCGGCGGAAGTTGTTGGAGAAATACAGCACGCCTTCCGGGCTCAAGCGCGCCACGGCCGCACGCAGCAGGCGCACGTGTTCGCGCTGGATGTCGAAGTCATCGGCGCGGGCGGAGTTGGAGAACGTCGGCGGATCGCAGAAGATCACGTCAAAGCGGTGACGTTCAGCTTCCAGCCACGCCAGCGCATCGGCCTGGATCAGCTGGTGCTGGCTGCCGCCCTTGCCGTTCAACGCGAGGTTGTCGGCGCACCACTGCAGATAGGTGCCGGACAGATCCACGCTGGTGGTGGTCGCGGCACCGGCCACGGCGGCCTGCACCGAGGCGACACCGGTGTAGCAGAACAGGTTGAGGAAGCGCTTGCCCTGCGCTTCCTGCGCCATGTGCCAGCGCAGCGGACGGTGGTCCAGGAACAGCCCGGTGTCCAGATAATCGAACAGGTTCACACGCAACAGCGCATCGTTCTCGCGGACCAGCACGAACTCGCCGCGCTGCTCGAAACGGCCGTACTTGCTGCCGCCCTTGCCACGCTCGCGTGACTTCAGCGCGACCTGCTCGGCCGGCACCTGGAAGACCTCGCGCGCGGCCGAGAGCAGCTCGTTGCGGCGGCGACGCACATCCACGTCCGGAATGGTCGCCGGGGCCGCGTATTCCTGCACATGCAGGAACGTGCGGCGGGCACCGCCGTCTTCCTCATAGACATCGATGGCGGCCGCGTACTCGGGCAGATCGGCATCGTAAACGCGGTAGCAGGTGATGCTCTCGCGCGTCCGCCACGTTTTGAACTTCTTGATGTTCTTGCGCAGGCGGTTGGCCACCATCTGCGCGCCTTCGCTCAGCTCGCGCGGCTGACCGGTGTTCTCGCGCTGCGGCACCGCGATCGGGTCGCAGACGATCAGCGCGCACTCGATGGCACCGTTGAACAGCTGGTACTTCTTGTTGGCGCGCAGGCCGGTAGCGAAAGCCAGGTCGGCGCTGCCGCACAGCAGGCTGGCACGCCACTGCGGCACCGCGCGCTTGAGCGCGTCGCCCAGGCGGCGGTACAGCAGGGCATCGGCGGCCAGGCGCTCGTCGTACGGCGGGTTGCAGACCACGCAGCCGGTTTCCTGCAGGGGCACCTGCACATCGGCCACGTCGCGCACCCCGAACCAGATCGCGTGCGAGACGCCGGCGGTCTCGGCATTTTCCTTGGCCGCGCGGATCGCATGCGGGTCGATATCGCTGCCGTGGATGACCTGTTTGAGCGCACCGCGGCCGGCTTCTTCGCGCGTGCGCGCTTCGGCCATCAGGGTGTTCCAGCTCTCGCGGTCAAAGCCCAACCAGCGGCTTGGTGGGATGCTGCCGTGGCGCTGCAGGCCCGGGGCGACGTCGGCGGCCATCAGCGCACCTTCGATCAGCAGCGTGCCGCTGCCGCACATCGGGTCGAGCAGACCACCGCCTTCACTGTGGATCTTCGGCCAGTTGGCGCGCAGCAGCACGGCAGCGGCCAGGTTTTCCTTCAGCGGCGCTTCGTTCTGCGCCATGCGCCAGCCGCGGCGGTGCATCGGGCCACCGCCGAGATCGATCGAGATCGTGGCCCGGCCCTTGCGCAGCGACAGGTTGATGCGCACGTCCGGAAACTCCACGTTCACCGACGGCCGCTCCAGGCCCTGCGCGCGCAGGCTGTCGACCACGCCGTCCTTGACCCGCTGCGCGGCGAAGCGCGCGTGCGTGATCTCGGTACCGGACACATGCGCGTCCACCGAGAGGGTCAGCTCGGGGCTGATGTGCTGCTCCCACGCCATCGCCGACACGCCCTGGTAGAGCGATCCCTCGTCCGGGCACTCGAACTCGGCCAGCGGCCACAGCACCCGGCTGGCCAGGCGCGACCACAGCACCACGCGCTGCGCCTGCGCCAGCTCGCCCTCGGCGTTGACGCCGGAAATGGTGGCGGTGGCCTTGTCCAGGCCGAGCGCCAACAGTTCGTCGGCGAGCAGATACTCCAGGCCCTTGGCGCAGGAAACAAAGAATTTCACGGAATCGGTATCGCAGGTCAGCGGAGAGGGGGTGCCCACGGGCACGGCAAGCAGCCGGGCACGGGGTCCGGGGGGCCATTGTACGTGAGGTGGGCTGGAACGCCCGGTTACAGCGAGGCCAGCAGTTCCTCGAAGGCTCGGCTCGAGGCCTCCACGTGATCGGTCAGGCGGTGCCCGTCGTCCACCATCAGCAGGCGGGCCGAGCGGGCCTGGGCCCAGGCGATCACCTCGGCCGGCGGGATCAGCTCGTCGTGCCAGGCATGCACCACGCTGGTCGGCACGCGGGCGGCATCCAGCGCCGGCATCGGCCCCATGCGGGTGGGCGGCACCATCAGGAACAGGCCCTGGACCGGCACCTGCAGCGAGGCGATGGCCGAGATGTACGAGCCCAGGCTGGAACCGGCCAGCACCACCGGGCCCTGCGCGGCACGGGCGGTGGCCAGGGTGACCAGGCGCAGCAGGCGGGCACGAACATCGCCCAGGCTGCTGACCTCGCGCTGGGCGTCCAGGTCGGTGTAATCCGGGCGCTCGTGGGTCCAGCCCAGGCGCTCGGCCACCTCGGCCAGGGCGGTCACCTTGATGGCGTCCGGGCCGCTTTCAAAGCCATGGGAGAGGATGCAGTGGCCGCGGCTCATGCGCATACCGCGCGGAAATCGATAGGAGCGTTCATGCCCGAATGCTAGCATCGCCGCATGCCCGACCGCGCCCCGCCCGCCATCGATGCACAGCCCCTGCCCTACCAGGACAGGCTGCTGCCCCGCACGCACGACGAGATTGATCTGGTGGTCATCCACTGCACCGAACTGCCGGACCTTGCGATGGCACGCGAGTACGGCGAGCGCGTGCTGTATGACAGCGGCACCGGCAACAGTGGCCATTACTACATCGACCGCGATGGGCGCATCGTGCAGTACGTGTCCGTGGACCGCGTCGCCCATCAGGTCAGTGGCTATAACCCGCGCTCGATCGGCATCGAACTGGTCAACACCGGGCGCTACCCACACTGGTGGGATTCCCGCCACCAGGCGATGGACGAGCCCTACCCGGATGCGCAGATCGCGGCGCTGATCGACCTGCTGCAACACCTGTGCGGGAGGCTGCCCGCGTTGGCACATATCGCCGGGCATGAGTGGCTGGATACGCGCGAGGAAGTGGCCAGCGATGATCCGGAGCGGCGGGTGCCGCGCAAGCGTGATCCCGGTCCGATGTTCCCGTGGCCACGCGTGCTGGCGGCGGTGCCGTTGCAGGAACTGCGTGGGTGATGATCAGCCGGTTGCGACAGGACGCGAAGCGTCGCTGACCCAGCCGCTCCACGAATCCGCATAGATCCGCGCCCCTTCCAGCCCGGCGGCTTCCATCGCCAGCAGCAGATGGCAGGCGGTCACGCCCGAGCCGCACATCAGCACGACCTCGTCCGGAGCGTGCGTGCCGATCAGCGGCTGCAGCGCGGCGCGCAGATCCTCCGCAGGGCGCAACCGTCCCTCATGCACGTTCAACGCGAACGGCCGATTCACCGCGCCAGGCACGTGGCCGGCGACCGGATCCAAGGGTTCCACTTCGCCCCGGAAACGCTCGCCCGCCCGCGCATCGATCAGCCAGCCCGGCGCGTGCTTGAGACGTGCCTGTACCTCCTCGACCGAGGCGATCTGACTGCGGTCGAACTGCCCCGGGTACGGCGGCAATGCCGTCACCTGCGGCAGCGCTGCGGTGACCGGCAGACCGGCGGCCTGCCACGCCGCAAATCCGCCATCGAGAACGCGTACCTGTGCATGCCCGATCAGCCGCAGCAGCCACCACAGACGCGCGGCCGCCATGCTGCCGTCGCCGGCGTCGTAGATCACGACATCGGTCTGCGGCCCGATGCCCCACGCACCCAGGCGCGCGGCGAACGCATCGCTGTCCGGCAGCGGATGACGGCCATGGCCGGTGCGGCCAAGATCGGACAGATCCCGGTTGAGATCGACGTACAGCGCACCGGGCAGATGGCCCTGTGCATACAACGCCGCACCGGACTGCGGATCGGCCAACGAGAAGCGCGCATCCACCACCCGTAGCGTGGGGACGGCACTGGCCGTCGCACGTGCATCCATGAGGCGCGTCGCGCCGTCGTCCAACGCCTGTGCGAGGGTGGTGACATCGATCAACGGCGTGGTCATGCGGTCTGCTCCAGGCGGCGACGCAGGTTGTAGAGAATGGCGGCGGTCGCACCCCAGATCCGCTGCCCGGGCCAGCCGTATTCGAGCACGTGGCGGATGCGACCGCGGTGGTCGATCTCGACATGGTGCAGGTTGGCTGGATCCATCAGGTAGGACAATGGCACTTCGAACACTTCCGCGACCTCGCCCGGCTCGGGCACGGCCACGAAGGCGGGATCGATCACGGCCACCACCGGCATGACCCGATAACCAGTAATCGTCACGAACGGATCCAGATACCCCAATACCTGCACCTGGTCCGGTTTGAGAGCAATTTCCTCATCGCTCTCGCGGATCGCGGCCGCGACGGCATCGCGGTCCTCCGGCTCCCTGCGGCCACCGGGAAAACCGACCTGCCCACCGTGATGACGCAACGTGTCGGTGCGCCGGGTCAGCAGCACCTGGGCGCCGCCCTCGCGCGGAATGATGCCGGCCAGGACGGCCGCTTCAACCGGCGGACCGGGCGGTAACAGGTCGATCAGTTCACTCCGGTTCCAGCCATCACCGGGCGGCGGCTGGTCCAGCGGATGCAGCGCGCGCAGCAGGCGCTTGTGTTCGGCCAGCGAGCCGCGCAGCGATTGCCGCAGTTGTTCGCGCAGGGGCAGCGTGTGCTGCATGACGTGATGTTGTTCGGGTCGGCTCATGGTTCGCCAGCGGGTGATTTCATCCACGGTGCGCAGGCAACCCGTGCAGACATCGGCGCGGTCCAGCGCGCAGATTCCGATGCAGGGAGTGGGCACGGCATGCGGGGAGTGTTCCATCGATTGCACCGGTCAACAGTACCGCGATTGCACGGAAACAAAAAACGCGCCGGTGTTTCCACCGGCGCGTTCTTGATGTTGCAGAAATTACTTGACGCTGACGAGCTTGATTTCGAACTGCACCGCGACGTTCGGCGGGAACGGCGTGCGCGGATCGGCACCATAGGCCTGATCCGGCGGCAGCGTCACTTCCCACTTGGAGCCGGCCGGCATCTGCAGCAGGGCTTCACGCATGGCCTTCATTTCGACTTCGCTGACCTTGATGCCCGGAATCTGCTGCGCCGGACGTGCTTCGGCCGGACGGGTGCCGAACGGGTACGGACCGGCCACTTCCAGCTGCACGGTGCTGGCCTGGGTCGGCTTGGCGCCCTTGCCGGCTTCGATCACGCGGTACTGCACGCCGCTCGGAAGCGACTGCACGCCGGCCTTGGCCTTGTTGGCGGCCAGGAACTGGGTGCTCTTGGTCTTGTTTTCGGCGGCAGCCTTGTCGTACTCGGCCTTGGCGGCCTGCGCACGACCCTGCTCACGCTTCTGGAAGGCTTCGACGGCGGGCTTCAACTGCTCGGCCGTGATCGACGGCTGCTTCTTGGCGTAGGCATCCTGCAGGCCCTTCACCACCGAGTTGATGTCCAGCTGCTCGCCGCGTGCGGTGAGTTCAGCCAGGTTGTTACCGTAGTCGTAACCGAAGTAATAGCTCAGCTTGCCCTTTTCGGACGAGGTGTCCTGGGCGAAGGCATTGCCCGTCAGGGCCAGGGCCGCGACGGCGACCGCGATAGAACGCAACTTCATCAAACTTTTCTCCAGGGGTGGTAACTCAGGACGCGTTGGGCCGCCCTGAGGCGACGGGTTAGGATAGCCGCCGCAACGTTGAACCGCCACTAACGACGCAGGCTCTGACCTGACTTCGTTTCAAGAGTTCAACAATCACTTTTTTTTAACGTTTTCAGGAGTCCTGCCGTGGCCGACGCCCTTATCTCGATTATGGACGATGCGGCTGTGCGCACCGTGACGGTCAACCGCCCGGACAAACTCAACGCCCTCAACCGGGCGACCCTGGAAGCCCTTGATACCGCGTTCTCCGCGGCAGCCGCCGACCCGGCCGTGCGGGTGGTTGTGCTGACCGGCGCAGGCCCCAGAGCCTTCGTGGCCGGGGCGGACATCGCTGAAATGAACGGCCTCAGCGCGGTTCAGGGTCGTGATTTCTCGTTGCTGGGCCAGCGCTTGATGCGCCGCATCGCGCGCATGCCCAAGCCGGTGATCGGCAAGATCAACGGTTTTGCGCTGGGCGGCGGGCTGGAGCTGGCCATGGCCTGCCACCTGCGGGTGGCCTCCGAGACCGCCAAGGTGGGGCAACCGGAGATCAATCTGGGCTTGATGCCCGGCTTCGGTGGCAGCCAGCGGCTGCTGCGCCTGTGCGGCCGCGCCGCCGCGCTGGAGCTGTGCCTGCTGGGCGCCCCGATCACTGCCGCGCGTGCCGCGCAATTGGGCATCGTCAATGAGGTGGTCCCGGCTGCGGAGCTGGATGCCCGCGTCCAGGCACTGGCGTCGCAATTGGCCTCGGCCGCGCCTCTCGCGCTGCGCGGCATCCTCGATGCGATCCATATCGGCGGCGAGTGTCCGCTCGGCGAGGGGCTGGAGTACGAGAGCGTGCAG
This sequence comes from Stenotrophomonas sp. TWI819, assembly GCF_039673075.1. Taxonomy (NCBI): domain Bacteria; kingdom Pseudomonadati; phylum Pseudomonadota; class Gammaproteobacteria; order Lysobacterales; family Lysobacteraceae; genus Stenotrophomonas; species Stenotrophomonas sp. TWI819. The sequence goes on from NZ_JBDJKY010000003.1 coordinate 333,519, forward strand.
TTCGGCCTGTTGTTCGCCACCGAGGACATGCGCGAAGGCACCAGCGCGTTCCTGGCGCGCCGGCCGCCGGTGTTCCAGAACCGCTGAGCCATGTCGCCTTCCGATACCGCTTCGCCGGCACAGTTGCTGGCACTCGTCCTCGACGATCAATGGGATGCTGCGCTGGCGGCCGGGTTGATGGACTACGTCCCGCAGCCGGGCGACGAAGCGCTGCGTCCCGATCATCCCGATCTTCCACAGCGGCTTCAGCACGCACAGCAGCAATTGCAGCGCGCCTGGGCCGCACGCGAGCGCTACCGCCAGCGCCAGCAACGGCTCGCGCGCCGCGCCGCCGAGCGCGATGCACGCCGCGCACCGCCCCCCACACCCGAGATCCAGAAACCCGCCCTGCCCTCGGCCGCTGCCGCGATCCTCGCGCGCGCCAAGGCCAAGGCCGCGGGCCGTACATCCTGATGGCCACGATGAAGAAAACCGCCGCACGCACCGCGCGCATGCCCAAGGCCGACGTGATCGAAATGTTCACGCGCCTGCGCGAACTCAACCCGCACCCCAGGACCGAACTGGAGTACAGCTCGCCGTTCGAGCTGCTGGTGGCGGTCACATTGTCGGCGCAGGCCACGGATGTCGGCGTCAACAAGGCCACGCGCAAACTGTTCCCGGTCGCCAATACCCCGCAGGCGATCCTTGCGCTTGGTGAGGACGGCTTGAAGAAGTACATCGCCACCATCGGCCTGTACAACGCGAAAGCGAAGAACGTGATTGCGGCCTGCGCGATGCTGGTGGAACAGCACGGCGGCGAGGTGCCGCGTGATCGTGCGGCACTCGAGGCGCTGCCCGGTGTCGGCCGCAAGACTGCCAATGTCGTGCTCAACACGGCCTTCGGCGAGCCGGTGATGGCGGTGGACACGCACATCTTCCGCGTCTCCAACCGCACCGGTCTGGCGCCGGGCAAGGATGTGCGTGCGGTGGAGGATCTGCTGATCAAGGTGATCCCGGCCGAGTTCCTGCTCGACGCGCATCACTGGCTGATCCTGCATGGCCGTTACGTGTGCAAGGCACGCAAACCGGACTGCCCGCAATGCGTCATCCGCGACCTGTGCCGTTTCAAGGAAAAGACCGCCGCCTGAACGGGGGCCGCGACTGCCATATGGACGCAACCCGGCGGTCATCTGCGCCGGGCATCAATAGCAGCCCCTGACGCCGCTTGGGATACGGGCGATGACGGTTTGTCCGAAACTGTCACATTTACGCAATCTTCACTAATTAGCCTGCGCAGCATCTTCCCACCTGCCTGCAAGGCTCCTTCCATGAAACTGCATCGCCAACTTCTTACTGCGGCCGTGGCGGCTGCGCTGTTCGTTCCGGCCGCTCACGCTGAAGTGGCCATCGATGTGATCGGCGGTTCGGAAATCACGTTCGAAGGCCTGGTCCAGGCTGACGGCAACTGGTTCGACAACGATGTGGCCGACCTCAACGGCGGTGACGCCGGCAACGGCAAGAACAGCGAATTCGAGCTGCGCCGCGCCGAGCTGGTGCTCAAGGGCAAGGGCCCGGGCAATGTGGAATGGGTGGTGGGCTACGACGCCAAGGCCGACAAGTTCCTGGACACCAACCTGAAGTACAAGCTGTCCGGCAATGCCAACCACTTCGTGCAGTTCGGCCAGTTCAAGCAGCCCAACAGCCTGGAAGAACTGTCCAGCACCAAGAACAACGACTTCATCTCCAAGGCTGCGGTCACCAACACCTACGCCGTGGCCCGCCGCCTCGGTGGTGCGTACAGCATCGGTGACAACAACTGGTCCGTCACCGCCAGCGCCTTCGGCCGCGAACTGACCCGCAACCTCGCCCACGGCAGCGGCTACGGCGCGCGTGGCACCTGGGCTCCGATCAATGAGAAGGGCCAGGTCCTGCACTTCGGCCTGAGCTACGTCGACTACGACACCGACGCCGACACCCTGCGCGTGCGTGCCCGCCCGAATGCGGATCTGGCCACCGTGCGCCTGGTCGACAGCGGCAACCTGGTCGATACCGACCGCGTCAGCACGATCGGCGCCGAAGCGATGTACATCGGCGGCCCGTTCAAGGCCCAGGCCGAGTACTACACCAGCAAGGCCAAGCGTTACTCCCATGACAACTACAGCAGCGACGGTTACTACGTCAGCGGCCTGTGGAACATCACCGGCGAGACCTGGGGCTACAAGGGCGGCACCCCGACCACCGGCCTGCCGGACGAGCCGGGCCGCGGCATGTGGCAGCTGGGTGCGCGTTACGACCACATGGACCTCAACGACGGCAACCTGTCGGCGAACCCGGTGGCCGGTCGCCCGCCGATCGTCGATGGTGTGCTGGGCGGCAAGATGGACATCTGGACCGTGGGCGTGAACTACTACTGGCGCTCCAACACCAAGTTCGCGCTGAACTACGTGATGGTGGACAGCAAGAAGTACAGTTCGACCGCGCGCACGTTCGTCAACGACGACCCGAACATCCTCGAAGCGCGCCTGCAGTTCTTCTGGTAAGCCCTGCAACACGCGTGTGACACAAAGGCGCAGCTTCGGCTGCGCCTTTTTTCGTGCCCGCGCGCCGGTATGCTGTGCGCCCTTTGCCCCATGGATGGAACCCGATGCGTATCGCACTCTCGCTGTTGCTGGCCGTCGCGTGCAGTGCCGCCGCCCTGCCCGCCCAGGCGCAGGACTGCCATGACGCCCAGGCGGCGGCGCAGGAGGCGTACACGGTCCGAGCGCCCGACGTGCTGCCCGACCGCGCCGGCTACACCCGCGACACCGCCGCCAGCGTCTGCCGTCGATGGCCGGCACGCCCCGAGCTGACCCTGGTGGCCACACCGGTCTGGCGCGACGGCGGCGACAACGACGCCCGCGATGGCGACGTGGAGGTGCTGGTGATCGATACCGACACCCTCGCAACGCGCGCATGGACGGTGTTGTCCGGCGCACTCGACAGCGATGCGATCTTCTTCGACGGCATGCACCTGGATACCGCGCGCTACCAGCTTGCGCCGGACACCCTCGCCTTCGGCCTGCGTGTGCAGCGGCGCAATGGCTCCGGGCCCAATCCGTTCAGCGAAGAACAGTTGCATCTGCTGGCGGTGCAGGCAGACACGCTGCGCACGCTCGGCCCACCGATGGTGCTGCGTCGTTTCCAGGCCGAGTGGGATACGCGCTGCGCGGGTGAATCCACCGACGTAACGCGCACCGTCGCCGTTGGATCCAAGGGCAGACACGGCTTGGCCGACCTCATCCTGCGCGAACGCCGGGTCACCACGCACAGCTGGATGGACGGCGACACCTGCCGCGACCAGGACACGCCGGTGGACGGCGAGCGCCGTGTGCTGCGCTTCGACGGCCGCCGCTACGCGGTCCCGGAGGCGCTGCAGCCGCTGTGACACCGTGCCCAGAAAGCGTGTCACGAGGTGGTCATATGACAGTCGCTGCGCTGTCATCGAACCGTTATGGAATGAGCACCGGGCGGGACACCCCGCACCTTCATCCATCCCAGGAGCCACCCCGTGATCCACGCCTTCAAGTCGCGCGCCGCCGTTGCCGTCCTCGCCGCGTCGTCCGTGTTCGCCGCCAACGCCGCCGATGTGACCGGCGCGGGCGCCTCGTTCATCTACCCGGTCATGTCCAAGTGGTCGGCCGACTACAGCACCGCCACCGGCAAGAAGGTCAACTACCAGTCCATCGGTTCCGGTGGTGGTATCGCCCAGATCAAGGCCGCGACCGTTGATTTCGGCTCCTCCGATGCCCCGCTGAAGCCGGAAGAACTGGCTGCGGCCGGTCTGGCGCAGTTCCCGTCGGTCATCGGCGGCGTGGTCCCGGTGATCAACGTGGCCGGCATCGCCCCGGGCGCGCTGAAGCTCGATGGCCCGACCCTGGGCAACATCTTTCTCGGCAAGATCAAGACCTGGAACGACCCGGCGATCGCCGCGCTGAACCCGGGCGTGAAGCTGCCGGACGGCAAGATCACCGTCGTGCACCGCTCGGACGGTTCGGGCACCACCTTCAACTTCGTCAACTACCTCTCCAAGGTCAACCCGGAGTGGAAGACCAAGGTCGGTGAAGGCACCTCGGTCCAGTGGCCGGTCGGCATCGGCGGCAAGGGCAACGAAGGCGTTGCCGCCTACGTGAAGCAGATCAAGGGCGGCATCGGCTACGTCGAACTGTCCTACGCGCTGCAGAACAAGATGTCCTACGCTGCGATGAAGAACGCCTCGGGCAAGATCGTGCTGCCGAGCGACACCTCCTTCGCCGCCGCTGCCGCCAGCGCCGACTGGGCCAGCGCGAAGGACTTCTACCTGGTCATGACCAACGCCCCGGGCGCCGATGCGTGGCCGATCACCGCCACCAACTTCATCCTGGTCCGCAAGCAGCCCAAGAACGTCGCCAACGCCAAGGCCACCCAGGAATTCTTCCGCTGGATCTACAAGAGCGGCGATGCCCAGGCCAAGCAGCTCGACTACGTTCCGCTGCCGGACACCCTGGTCAAGCAGATCGAGACCTACTGGTCGCAGAACCTGAAGTATTGAGGAAGCCACCACCCACGGTGGTGAGCTGGCGGTAGGTACCGACCCTTGGTCGGTACGCACAACGAAGCAATGGCGCCGGAGGGACCTCTCTCCCCTTCCGGCGCCATCGGGCGCGGACCGCAAGGTTCCGCGCCTTTTTGTTGCCTGCCGCAGAATACCCGGCCCTTGTGCCGCAAGGCTTTGCGTGCGCTCGGTCACGGCGTCATCAAGCTGTAACAAAAACATCATTTCATAGTCGCGTCGCCGGAAAGCCCGGCCCTTATCCCGCTATGGAGTGACGCATGAAACTGCACACGGCCAGCATCGCCGCCCTTTCCCTGGCCATCGCGCTGGGTCTTTCCGCCTGCAAGCCGGGCGCTGAAGGCCAGGCCGCCGCGCCGGCCACCGACGCGCCTGCCGCTGCCCCGGCCGCTGGCGACCGCCTGACCGCCGAGATTTCCGGCGCCGGTGCGTCCTTCATCTTCCCGCTGGTGTCCAAGTGGTCGGCCGACTACAACACCGCCACCGGCGCCAAGATCAACTACCAGTCGATCGGTTCGGGTGGCGGCATCGCCCAGATCAAGGCCGGTACCGTTGACTTCGGTTCCTCCGACAAGCCGCTGAGCAGCGAAGAGCTGGCCCAGGCCGGCCTCGGCCAGTTCCCGTCGGCGATCGGCGGCGTGGTGCCGGTGGTCAACATCGACGGCCTGGAAGCCGGCAAGCTGCGCCTGAGCGGCGCGCTGCTGGCCGATATCTTCCTGGGCAAGGTCAAGACCTGGAACGACCCGGCCATCGTCGCCGCCAACCCGGGCGTCACACTGCCGGACGGCAAGATCACCCTGGTCCACCGTTCGGACGGCTCGGGTACCACCTTCAACTTCTCCAACTACCTGTCCAAGGTCAGCCCGGACTGGAAGAGCAAGGTCGGCGAAGGCACCTCGGTGCAGTGGCCGGACGGCGTGGGTGGCAAGGGCAATGAAGGCGTGGCCTCGTACGTGAAGCAGATCAAGGGCTCGATCGGCTACGTCGAATTGGCCTACGCGCTGCAGAACGGCATGCCGTACGCCTCGATGCAGAACGCCGCCGGCAACTGGGTGCAGCCGAGCGCGGAAACCTTCGCCGCGGCAGCCGCCAGCGCCGACTGGGCCAGCGCCAAGGACTTCAACCTGGTCATCACCAATGCCCCGGGCGACCAGGCATGGCCGATCACCGCCACCAACTTCATGCTGATGCACAAGCAGCCCAAGGATGCGCAGCGCAGCAAGGACACCCTGGCGTTCTTCAAGTGGGCCTTCGAGAAGGGCCAGACCCAGGCCAACGAACTGCACTACGTGCCGCTGCCGGCCGAGCTGGTCACCCAGATCGAAGCCTACTGGACCAGCGAGTTCAAGTAAGCCAGACAGCGGGCCTGTGCACAGCGCAGGCCCGCTTTCCTCGCCGCACCACCCTGCCGAACCACCACTCGGGCCCCCGCCTCAGCCATGAATGCCATCGCCCAGCCTGTTCCCGCACCGTCCCTCCGCGACCTGCGTGATGCCCGCAACGACAAACTGTTCCGCTGGGTCCTGATCGCCACCGTCATCCTGGTGCTGGTCGCCCTGGCCTGCGCCGCGCTCTCGATGCTGTGGGGCGGTCGCCATGCCCTGCAGGAGCAGGGCCTGAGCTTCTTCTACTCCTCCGAATGGAATCCGGTGGAGAACAAGTTCGGTGCACTCGCACCGATCTACGGCACCCTGGTCACGGCCCTGATCGCGATGGTCATCGCGGTGCCGGTGAGCTTCGGTATCGCCTTCTTCCTGACCGAGGTCGCCCCGCGCTGGCTGCGTGGCCCGGTCGGTACCGCCATCGAACTGCTGGCCGGTATCCCCTCGATCATCTACGGCATGTGGGGCCTGTTCGTCCTGGTGCCGGTGATGACCGAGTACGTCACCCCGTTCCTCAACGATCACCTGGGCACGCTGCCCATCATCGGCCCGCTGTTCCAGGGTCCGCCGCTGGGCATCGGCGTGCTCACCGCCGGCTTCGTGCTGGCGATCATGGTGATCCCCTTCATCTCCTCGGTGATGCGCGAAGTGTTCCTGACCGTGCCGACCCGCCTGAAGGAATCGGCGTATGCGCTGGGTTCCACCAAGTGGGAAGTGAGCTGGGACATCGTGCTGCCCTACACCCGCTCGGCGGTGATCGGCGGCATCTTCCTCGGCCTCGGCCGCGCCCTGGGTGAAACCATGGCGGTGGCCTTCGTGATCGGCAACAGCGTGCGCCTGTCGCCGTCGCTGCTTGAACCGGGCACCACCATTGCCGCCCTGATCGCCAACGACTTCGGCGAAGCCACCGAAACCTACCGCTCGGCGCTGCTGCTGCTCGGCTTCGTGCTGTTCCTGGTGACCTTCGTGGTGCTGGCGATCGCCCGCCTGATGCTGATGCGCCTGGCCCGCAAGGAGGGCAACTGATGTCCACCGCCAACGCCCAACCGCTGTACCTGCGCCGCCGCATCGTCAACGTGGTCGCGCTGCTGATGTCCTGCCTGACCGCACTGTTCGGCCTGTTCTTCCTCGGCTGGATCCTGTGGACGCTGGCCTCCAAGGGCCTGGCCGGCATCAATCTGGATCTGTTCACCAAGATGACCCCGCCGCCGATGCAGGAAGGTGGCCTGGCCAATGCCTTCTTCGGCAGCGCGGTGATGTGCGGCCTGGCCATCGCCATCGGAACGCCGCTCGGCGTGTTGGCCGGCACCTGGCTGGCCGAGTACGGCAACTTCCGCAAGACCGGCACGGTGGTCCGCTTCGTCAACGACATCCTGCTCTCGGCGCCGTCGATCGTGCTGGGCCTGTTCGTCTACACGCTGTACGTGATGCAGACCGGTGGCCAGTTCTCGGCCTTCGCCGGTGCGCTCTCGCTGGCCTTCATCGTGCTGCCGGTAGTGGTGCGTACCACCGATGAAATGCTGCGCCTGGTGCCTTCGCAGATGCGTGAAGCGGCCCTGTCGCTGGGCATCCCGCAGTGGAAGGTGACGGTGCAGGTGCTGTACCGCAGCGCCGCCGCCGGCATCGTGACCGGCATCCTGCTGGCACTGGCCCGCATCTCCGGTGAAACCGCCCCGCTGCTGTTCACCGCCTTCGGCAACCAGTACTGGAACAGCAACGTGTTCCAGCCGATGGCGTCGGTGCCGGTGGTGATGAACCAGTTCGCCGGCAGCCCGTACGAATCCTGGCAGGTGCTGGCCTGGGCCGGCGCGCTGGTGCTGACCGTGTTCGTGCTGCTGGTCAGCCTTTCCGCGCGCGGCATCCTGCTGCGCAACCGTATCTCCCATGACTGACCTTTCCACGGACATCGCCATGAACGATCTCTCCAACGCCGTGCCGATGCAGCGCATCGTGGTCCCGGCCTCGCATGAAAGCCTGCAGACCCCGGCGCCGATCAAGCTGGCCGCACGTGGGCTGGATTTCTACTACGACAAGTTCCACGCGCTGAAGGGCATCGACCTGGAGATTCCGGAAAAGCGTGTCACCGCGCTGATCGGTCCCTCCGGCTGCGGCAAGTCCACGCTGCTGCGCATCTTCAATCGCATCTACGCGCTGTACCCCAAGCTGGAAGCGCGCGGTGAAGTGATGCTGGACGGCGAGAACATCCTCTCGCCGAAGTACCCGATGAACCGCCTGCGCAGCAAGGTCGGCATGGTGTTCCAGAAGCCGGTGCCGTTCCCGATGACCATCTTCGAGAACGTGGCCTACGGCATCCGTCACCACGAAAAGCTCTCCAAGTCGGAGATGACCGATCGCGTCGAGCAGGCCCTGCGCCAAGGCGCGCTGTGGGACGAGGTGAAGGACAAGCTCAACCAGAGCGCGCTGGGCCTGTCTGGTGGCCAGCAGCAGCGCCTGTGCATCGCGCGCGCCGTGGCCCTGCGCCCGGACGTGCTGCTGCTCGACGAGCCGACCTCGGCGCTGGACCCGATCTCCACCAGCCGCATCGAGCAGCTGGTCGAAGAGCTCAAGCACGATTACACCATCGTGATCGTGACCCACAACATGCAGCAGGCCGCGCGTGTGTCCGATTACACCGCCTTCATGTATCTGGGCGACCTGATCGAACACGACCGCACCGAAGTGATCTTCTCGCAGCCCAACAAGCAGCAGACCGAAGACTACATCACCGGCCGCTTCGGCTGATTCCGGCCCACGAACCCTGGATAGAACCGCATGAGCATTCCCAACGACCACATCGTCAAAAGCTACGACGAAGAACAGCAGCGCCTGGTCGCCGAGATCGTGCGCATGGGCGAGATGGCGGTCGCGCAGCTGGAGGCGTCCATGGACGTCATCGAGAAGCGCGACGAGAACGCCGCCCAGCGCATCATCGCCAACGATGAAGCCATCGATCAGCTTGAGCAGCACATCAGCCACGACGTGATGCGCCTGGCGCTGCGCGGGCCGATGGCACGCGACCTGCGCGAGATCCTGGCCGGCCTGCGCATCCCGGCCGATATCGAACGCATTGGCGATTACGCGGCCAACGTGGCCAAGCGCTCGATTGCGCTGAGCAAGGTGCCGCCGCTGCCGCAGATCCAAGGCCTGCGCGCCCTGGGCCGGCTGGCCGCACAGCAGGTGCGCCGTGCGATCGAGGCCTACCGCGACAACGACGCCGCCGCAGCGCTGGAGCTACGCGACGATGACGCCCGTCTGGACGCGCAGTACACCGCGCTGTTCCGCGAGCTGCTGACGTACATGATGGAAGACCCGCGCAACATCACCCCGTGCACGCACCTGTTGTTCATGGCCAAGAACCTGGAGCGCGTGGGCGACCATGCGACCAACATCGCCGAGAACGTGTGGTTCCTGGTGCATGGCGAGCAGGCGCTGCCGCCGCGCGAGAAGCGCGACGAGACGAGCAGTACCGATCACGTCTGAGCGCGTGCTTCAATAACGGAAAGCAAACGCCGCTGCCTTCGGGTGGCGGTTTTCTTTTTGTGGCTGGAAAGTCCTGGCGCGGTGAGGGCGCTGCAGGTGTCTCCGTTCGAGCCTTGGCGCGAGCGGTAGGGCCCCGAAGCGGCCGGCAGGCCCCTCGGCAAATGTCCGCAGGCCGACGCCGGGGGACATTCGCCGGCAAGGGCATCGCGGCCCAGCGCCCGACCCACTTGCCGCTGAGGAATGCGGCGCTGCACTTCACGAAACGTTGAATCCTGTGTGAGGATTCGATGCGCCGGGCCGGGCCACCATGGCCGCACCTGCCCACGCAGCCATAACCGGCACCCGCCCATTTCAAGGAGATCCACACGATGAGCACACCCACCCGATCGCTGTCGTTGTTGGCGGCCACCGCGCTGGCCGCGGGCCTGGGCGTCACCGCCTCGGCGTCCGCATTGAGCATGACCGAGCTGGCCCAGGGCTACCTGGTGGCCGGCCAGGCGGCGACCAAGGCGGCCGAAGGCAAGTGTGGCGAAGGCAAGTGCGGTGCGCATGGCGACAAGGCCGGCACCAAGGCGGGCGACAAGGCCGCAACTGCCGGCGCCAAGGCCGCCGAAGGCAAGTGTGGGGAAGGCAAGTGCGGCGCCGACAAGGGCAAGGCTGCTGGCACCAAGGCAACGACCGCTGGCGACAAGAAGACGGCGGAAGGCAAATGCGGCGAAGGCAAGTGCGGTGCCAAGCACTGACGCGCTCGCCGCTGGCCCGGTCCGGTCGCCGCTGCCTGCGGCGGCGACCGGACTGGGTTTGCGCCGCGCCCTGCTGCAGGACCTGCGCGACGCGCCCACCGGCGATATCGACTTCCTCGAATGCGCGCCGGAAAACTGGATCGGTATCGGTGGGCCGGCCGGCGACGCACTCGCCGAACTGGCTACGCGCCACCCGCTCACCTGCCATGGGCTGTCGCTCTCGCTGGGCAGCACCGCGCCGCTGGATACGGTGCTGCTGGAACAGGTAGGACGCTTCCTGGCGCGGCACCACGTGCCGCTGTACAGCGAACACCTGAGTTACTGCAGCGATGAAGGTCACCTCTACGATCTCCTGCCGATTCCCTTCACCGACGAGGCCGTACGCCATACCGCATCACGCATCGCCCGCGTGCAGGACCTGCTGGGTCGGCGCATCGCAGTGGAGAACGTCTCCTACTACCTCGCCCCGGAACCGGCCATGGACGAGCTGGCCTTCACCAATGCCGTGCTGGCAGAGGCCGATTGCGATCTGCTGCTGGACGTCAACAACGTCTACGTCAACGCCTGTAACCACGGCTACGACGCCGATGCGTTCATCGCCGGGCTGCCGGCCGCGCGCATCGTGTGCCTGCATGTGGCCGGCCATCTGGACGAGGCGCCCGATCTGAAGATCGACACCCACGGCAGCGCGGTGATCGATCCGGTCTGGGACCTGCTCGCCCGCACCTATGCGCGCATCGGTGCGCGCCCCACGCTGCTGGAACGTGATTTCAATTTCCCGCCGTATGCCGAGCTGCGCGGCGAACTGCAGCACATCCGCCAGCTGATGGCCGCTCATGCCGGGAACGGACATGACTGAGGTCCCAGCGCGCCTGCACGCACAGCAGAGAGCGTTCACCGCGCATCTGCGCGACCCGGACCATATCGCCGCACCCGATGGCATGGACCCACGCCGGCTGGGCATCTACCAGCGGTTGGTGTTCAACAACGTGCTCGGGCTGCTCGGCAACGGCTTCCCGGTCTGCGTGCGCCTGCTTGGCGAGGCAGCGTGGTCTGCGCTCATCCGGCGGTTCTTGGCAGCGCACCCGGCGCAGACCCCGTTGTTCACCGAACTGGCCGCCGAGTTCGTGCAGTGGCTGCAGCACCAGGCCACGCTGCCGCATCCGGCGCTGGCCGAACTGGCCCATTACGAGTGGGTGGAAACGGCCCTCTACCAGTTGGACGCGTCCCCCCTGCCGCCCTCGCCCAGCCTGGACCCGATGCACGCAGCGCTGCAGCGCTCCCCCCTGGCCTGGCCACTGCTCTATCACTGGCCGGTGCATCGGCTCGGCACCGATGACGCGCCCTCGCAGCCGGCCCCGGAGCCGACCGGGCTGCTGGTCCGGCGCGACCCTGATGGGCAGGTCCGCTTCGCCGCGATCAGCCCGATGGCCGCGCAGTTGCTGGATCTGATCGGCCAGCACCCCGGCAGTACCGGGGCCGCTTACCTGCAGCAGCTTGCGCAGGCGCACGGCATGGCGGCCGATGCCTTGCACCTGCCCGGCGCCGCCCTGCTGCGCCAGTTCCACGACAACGGCGTGATCGGGCCCGCCGCGCCCGCGACCTGACCGCGCGACCTGACAGCGGGGGCGTACAGGTCGCTCTGCTAAACTGGGGCGATGACTGACGACCTCCCCCGCTCCGACGTGCCGGCTGCTGCCGACGCACTGCCCGCTGCTGCCCAGCGCTTGATGGCAACACGCTTCCGCGGCTTCCTGCCGGTGGCGGTGGACGTGGAGACCGGTGGATTCGATTCTGATCGCCACGCCCTGCTGGAGATCGCCGCCGTTCCGATCGAGATGGACGAGAACGGCCTGCTCTATCCCGGCCAGACCGCCAGCGCCCACGTGGTGCCGGCCGAAGGCCTGGAGATCGATCCGAAATCGCTTGAGATCACGGGGATCATCCTGGATCACCCGTTCCGGCTGGCCAAGGTCGAGCGCGATGCGCTGGACCACATCTTCACCCCGATCCGGGCGGCGATGAAGAAGTACGGTTGCCAGCGCGCGATCCTGGTCGGGCACAACGCCCACTTCGACCTGGGCTTCGTCAATGCCGCGGTCAACCGTACCGGCCACAAGCGCAACCCGTTCCACCCCTTCAGTGTCTTCGACACCGTCACCTTGGGCGGCATCGCCTATGGGCAGACCGTTCTGGCACGCGCCGCCACCGCCGCCGGGCTGGGCTGGGATGCCGATGAAGCGCACAGCGCGGTGTACGACACCGAGCAGACCGCAAAGCTGTTCTGCAAGGTCGCCAACAGCTGGCCGCGCCCCTGAGGGGCATCACCCGATAGCGGTTCTATCACGCCCTTCGCTCTTGGCGCGGTACAGCGCGCGATCGGCGCGCTGGTAGAGCAGCATCGGGGTGCGGTCAGCAGCGTCCAGTTCGACCAGACCGGCACTGAAGGTGACCTTCAGGTCGGGGATACCGGCCCAGTCGGGATGATCATGGAACAGCCCGCGCAGCCGCGCGCAGACCTGGGCCGCTTCATCCAGGCGGGTATCGTTGAGCAGCAGCGCGAACTCTTCGCCGCCTGTACGTGCGGGCATGTCCGAGTCGCGGCAGGCCGAGGCCAGCAGCCGCGCTACCTCCACCAGCACCACATCGCCCACCGAATGGCTGTGCTGGTCGTTCACTTCCTTGAAGTGATCGATGTCCAGCACCACCAGGCACAACGGGTGGCGGCTGCGCTGCGAACGGGCGAAATCGCGCGCCAACGCTTCATCGAAGGCACGTCGATTCGGCAGCCCGGTCAGCGCGTCTTCGCGGGCCTGGCGCTCGAACGCCTCGGCCTGCACCGCCAGACGATCGGCCAGTTCGGTCTTTTCCTGATTCAGTGCCTGCAGGTTGACCGTCTGGGTCTGCAGATCCAGCGTGGCTTCCTGCACCAGGCGCGCCAGCCGCACGTTGCTGGCCTTGTAGCGGTTGATCAGATACCGGTACAGCGCGACCAGCCCGGCCAGCAACAGCAGCGCGGCGATCAGCTGCACGCTGTGTCGTTGCCACAGGAACGGCTCCACCGTGAACGCCCAGACCGCTTCGCTGTCGCTCCAGGCGCCACCGGGATGGGCGGCCGACACATGCAGGGTGTACTCGCCCGGCGGCAGGCCGATGAACTCAACACTGCGCTGCTGCCCCCGCTCGACCCAGCCCTTGTCCAGCCCTTCCAGGCGGGTGCGGTAGCGGATGCGCTCGGAGAGCAGGTAACTCAGCCCCACATAGCTCACGCTCAGGCGTCGCCCGCCCGGGATGGTGTTGTGGTTGCTGCCCTGCCAGTGCAGCGGGGCGCCATCGACAAGCACGGTCTCGATCACCGCCGGTGGTGCCAGGCGCTCACGGAAACGCTGCAGGCGCAGTGGATCGACCGTGCTCAGCCCGCCGGCCGTGACCACCCAGAAGGTGCCGTCCTGGCGCAGGATCGCCGAGGGGCCGGAACTGCCGTTGGCCTGTGAGTTGGCCATGCCGTCGATCTCGTTGTAATGCTCGACCTCGACCCGTGCGGCACGCCCGTCGGCGACGGCGTTGAGCATGGCCATGTCGGTCCGCAGTACGCCGCGGTTGCTGCTGATCCAGACGTTGCCCACGCGATCGGGAATCAGCTGGAAGACCGTATCCACCGGCATGCCCTGCTCCAGGCCGACCCGTGCCAGCTTGCCTTCCTGGTAGCGGTACAGGCCGCGATCGGTGCTGACCCACATCGCATCGCCGATCTGCTGGAACCCGAACACGCTGCGGCCACCCCCCAGTGCCTCCAGATCGATCGCCTGCACGCGGTTGCCGCGCAACACGCGGATGCCCTCGATGGTGCCGATCCACAGGGCGCCCTGGGCATCGTGCGCCAGCGCGGTGGTCAGCCCGGTGGGCATGCCGGGAAAGGCCACCGGCTCGGCCCTGTCGGCGACGATGCGGACCACGCCCTTCTGGGTGCCCGCCCAGATCACTCCGTCACGGTCGATGCTGATCGCGCGGATGTTGCCGCCGAGCAGGCCGTCGGCGCTGCCGTACGTCCGCCGCGGTTGCCCGTTCTCGCCGACCCGGAAGATGCCATCGCCGAAGGTGCCGACCCATAGATCACCGTCGCGGTCCTGGGCCAGGCTCAGCACCGAGGGGCTCTTGCCGACGTTGTTGCGCAGCGGCACCGGACTGAAGTTTCCCTGGGCATCGCGGCGATCCAGCCCGCGCGCACTGCCGATCCAGAGCTGCCGTTGGCGATCCTCGAAGACAGTGCGGACGTAATCGCCACTGAGCCCGTCGCGTTCGGTGTAGCTGCTGAACAGGGTTTCGCGCAGGCGATACAGGCCGCCGTTGGCACCCACCCAGATGCTGCCTTCGGCATCTTCGCGCAGGCTGACCACGCGCCCGCCGGGCAAGGACAGCCCGGCCGGCAGCCGCTCCAGCCCGTGCCGCGACAGCCGCAGCAGGCCCTGGTTTTCGGTCCCCAGCCACAGGTCGCCGTGGCGGTCCTGCAGCATGGCGGTGATGTGGGTCGCGCCGGGCAGGCGATGCTGCAGCAACGGCACGCCATCCTGCATGCGGTAGATGCGCTCGCTGGCCACCACCCACATCACGCCATCCGGCGCACGATAGGGCCAGACCAGCCCACGGCCCAGCCCGAAGCTTTCCGGCGCCCGGCGCAGGACCCCATCGCTGTCGCGCACCACCAGGCCATCCAGGGTGCCGACCCAGACCCGGTCCTGGGCATCCACGACCAGCTTGGTGAAGCTCATCGCCAACGGTACGTCGGCCGGTGGCGCTTGGTAGTCGAAGGTGCCGTCCGGGCCCAGACTCGCAATCCCCTTGCCTTCGTACAGCAGCCACAGGCGCCCATGGCTGTCCATCTGCATGGCCTGGATCAGCACCTGCGGTGTGTCGGCGCGGTGTTCCCACACCTGCCAGCGGCCATCCGCACTCCGGCGGGTCACGTTGCCGCGCGAATCACTGATCCACAAGCCGCCACTGCGGTCCACCAGCAACGCCCCGACCCCGTTGTCGCGCAGGCCCGGGGTGGTGCTGCGGTCGAACACGGTGAAGTCCAGGCCGTTGTAGCGGACCAGCCCCTCCCAGGTGGCAAACCACAGGTGGCCCTCCGGGGTCTGCGCGATATCGCGCAGGGAGTTGTGCGGCAGCCCGTTGCGCGAGGTCCACACGTCGATGGCGTAATCGCGCAGCGGCGGCGGGCCATCCTGCGCCGCCAGCGACCATGGCAGCACGCACAGCAGCAACAGCCACAGCGCTACCGCCTGCAGGGTTGGCATGCCGGAGTCGTTCAGTTGTACCGGCCGCCACCGGATCCTGCCCCCCCGCTCGCTCATCCGTGTGGAGCAGCCTTGGGCAGGCGCCGTGCGCATGGGGGGAACGGCCGTGCACCAGCGCGATGGCTGGCAGAGTCGTACGCTCTCATGGGGGAGACGCTGGAAAGAGACGCCCATAGTAGGCAAAACCGGGCGTCTTGGGGGGCTGGACTCAGCCCCCGCGCGGCCCCGCCGCGGCGCGTGCCGGTGAGGACCAGCGCACGATCGCCTCCAGCCCCCCGTGGGGATGGTTGCGCAGGTGGAGCGTCGCCCCGTCCTTTTCGGCCAGCGCCCGGGCGATGGTCAGCCCCAGCCCGGCACCGCCGGTCTGGCGCGAGCGCGAGGTCTCCAGCCGCACGAACGGGTCGAACACCGCTTCGAGCTCGTCCTCGGCCAAGCCGGGGCCGCTGTCGCGGATGCGTACCTCCACATCCTGACCAGCCTGCTCGACCCGGACCCGGGCGGTCTGCCCGTACATCACCGCGTTGTCGACGAGGTTGGAGAACAGGCGATGCATGGCCAGCGGCCGCAACATCAGCACCGCACCACTGGGCTGCTCGAAGTGGACATCGGCACCGGCTTCGGCGGCATCTTCGACGATGCTCTCCAGCAGCGAATCCAGGTCCAGCGCGGCGCGCTGCTCGGCGCTCTCGGCGCTGCGGGCCAGCTCCAGCCCTTCACGGATCAACGCCTGCATCGCACCGAGGTCACCGATCAAGCGCTCACGCAGGGCCTCGTCGGTGACGTTCTCCAGCCGCAGCCGCAGCCGGGTGACCGGGGTCTGCAGATCATGGGTGATCGCCGCCAGCATCTGGGTGCGCTCACCAAGATGGCGCTGCAGGCGCTTCTGCATGGCGTTGAACGCCTCCGCAGCCCGGCGGACTTCGAACGGGCCGGTCACCGGCATCGGCGCACCCTGCAGGTCATCGCCCAACGCCGCGGCGGCATCGGCCAACCGCTGCAGCGGGGCGCTGGCCATGCGCGCCACGATATACGCCAGGATCGCGATCGCGATCACCAGCAGGGTCAGGAACAGCGGGTCGACGGCGAGCACACCGTTGTGCGCCACCGCAGGGGAATCCAGCGCCAGCCGCAGCGGCGTGCCGTCGGTCAGCTGCAGGGTCACCACGCGGCACTTGGGCGGGATGAAGGCCGGGTCGCGTTCGCGCGGCGGATGCCGCATTTTGTCTTTGTCGCGCGGGGGCGGCGGCAGCAGCTCCGGCAGGCGCGGCAGGCAGGACCGGAACGAGGTGAAGGCGACCTGGCTGCTGGCGACGGGGCCCGGGCGGTCATCGAGGATTTCCATCAACGCCGCATCCGGTCGCCCAATCCGCGCGCCTTCCGGCAACTGTCGCACGCTCGGCCCGCCGCTGCTGAGCAGGCGCTCGCGCAGTTCCGGATTGCCGTCGAGCAGGTTCACGAAGCCCTGCAGGCGATCAGCGATGCGGTTGAGGTTCTGCCGTTCGAACTCCTGCTGGCGCTTGGTGCTGGCCAGCATGGTCGCACCGACCGCGGCCACGCTCATGCCCAGCAGCAGAATGACGAACAGCCGCCCCACCATCGAGGAAAAGAAGTGGCGCAGGCGTTTCATTCCAAGGTGACTGCCGCAGCAAGCACATAGCCTTCGTTGCGCACGGTTTTGATCAGGCCATCGCTGCCGCCATCATCGGCCAGCTTGTTGCGCAGGCGGCTGACCTGCAGATCGATGGCGCGATCCTGCGATTCGTAGTTGCGGCCGCTGCTCAGCGAGACCAGCTGCTCGCGCGACAGCACCTTGTTGGCATGCCCGACGAACACCCGCAGCAGCCGGAACTCGGCGCCGGACAACACCACCACGCGCCCATCGGGATCGACCAGGTGGCGGTGTTCGAGATCGAAGATCCAGCTGGAGAAGCGTGCACGCCGGATCGCCAGCGGCTCCAGATTGGCTGGCAACGCTTCGGTGCGACGCAGCACGTTGCGGATGCGGGCGAGCAGCTCGCGCGGTTCGAACGGCTTGGCCAGGTAGTCGTCGGCGCCCATTTCCAGGCCCAGCACGCGATCGATCGGCTCGCTGCGCGCGGTCAACATGATCACCGGCGTGCTTGAGCGCGCGCGCAGGTCGCGGCACAGGGTCAGGCCGTCTTCGCGCGGCAGGTTGAGGTCGAGCACGATCAGGTCGACGTGCTCGCGCTCCAGCAGCTGGCGCATGCCATTGCCGTCGCCGGCCGTGCTCACCAGGTAACCGGCGCGGCCAAGCTGCTCGGCGAGCAGCTGGCGGATATCGTTGTCGTCATCGACGATCAGCAGTCTGTGCATGCTGTTGGCAGTCTCCATGCGGTGATCATCCCCTGTCGGGAGCTGAACCGCATCTCCTGGTTTGCGTACGTCTGTTTCAAAGGGTGATGCAGATACACAACGAAACGTGTTGAGCACCGCAGGGATACATCTTGGTACACGGCGAGCATTGAGCCGGCGGTGAACGATCTTCACAATGCTGACAACGCCGATGCACCGGCCTGCCGAGTTGACGATCATCGTGAAGCCCCGTTTGCCCAGAACCCGCCGTGCTCGCCTCCTGCTGTTGCTTGTGGTGCTCGCCCTGATCGCCGCGATTGTGGCATGGATGCTGCGCAAGCCGGCCGCGCCCACCCTGGCGACCACGCCGGTCAGCCGCGGCGACATCGAACAGACGGTGGAAGCCACCGGCGTGATCGACGCCTACAAGCTGGTCAGCGTCGGTGCGCAGGCTTCCGGCCAGGTCACGTCGCTGAAGGTCCAACTCGGCGATACCGTCAAAGAGGGCGATCTGATCGCTGAGATCGACGCCACCACCCAGCAGAACCAGGTGCTCAATGCCCAGGCCTCGCTGGACCAGGTCAAGGCACAACGCGCGGTCCAGCAGGCCAGCCTGCGCGAAGCCGAGCTCGAGTTCGCACGCCAGCAGCAGATGCTGGCGGCCGAAGCCACCTCGCGCGCCGAGTTCGATGCGGCCGATGCCAAGCTCAAGACCGCCCGTGCCCAGATCCAGTCCTTCGACGCACAGATCAAGGGGCGCGAAACCGAATTGGGCACGGCCCGCGCCAATCTCGCCTATACCCGCATCATCGCGCCGATGGACGGCACCGTGGTCGCGGTGGTCACCGAAGAAGGGCGCACCGTCAACGCCAACCAGACCGCACCGACCATCGTGATGCTCGCCCGCCTTGATCTGGTCACGGTCAATGCCGATGTGTCCGAAGCAGACGTGGTCAAGATCCGGGCGGGCATGCCGGTGTACTTCACCACGCTGGGCGATCCAGACCGCAAATATCACGCCACGCTGCGCCAGATCAACCCGGCCCCGGCCACCATCGTCAAGAAGGATTCCACCACCAGCGACTCCTCCACCACCACCGCGGTGTACTACAACGCGCTGTTCGATGTGGAAAACCCGGACGGCACCCTGCGCATCGACATGACCGCCCAGGTCTCGATGATGCTCAAGCAGGCCAAGAATGTGCTGCTCATTCCCGCCGTGGCGCTCGGCCCGAAGAGTCGCGATGGGCAGTATCTGGTGCGCGTGGCCGGTGCCGACGGCATGCCGGCCCCGCGCAAGGTCAAGATCGGCATCAACAACGGTGCCAACGCCGAAGTCCTGTCCGGCCTGGAAGAGGGTGACAAGGTCATCGTCGGCGAAGGCGGTGGTGCACAGGGCGCAGGCGGCGGCAGCCGCGGTGGCGCCGTGCGGATCAGCGGCCCCGGCATGGGCGGACCGCGCCGATGAGCGCGGCCTCGACGGGCACGCCGCTGCTGCGGCTGCGCGACCTGCGCAGGGAATTCCCGGCGGGCGATGACACCATCGCGGTGCTGCGCGACGTCAATCTGGACATCGCTGCCGGTGAGATGGTCGCCATCGTCGGCCAGTCCGGCTCGGGCAAGTCCACCTTGATGAACATCCTCGGCTGCCTGGACCGGCCGACGCGCGGCAGCTACCAGGTCGCCGGCCGCGAGACCGGCCGCATGGAACCGGATGACCTGGCCGAGCTGCGTCGTGAACATTTCGGGTTCATCTTCCAGCGCTACCACCTGCTCGGCGATCTGGATGCGCGCGGCAATGTCGCGGTACCGGCGGTGTATGCCGGCAGTCCCGGCCCGGTGCGCACCGCGCGTGCCGAAGAGCTGCTGCAGCGGCTTGGTCTGGGCGACCGCATGAACCACACCCCCGGCCAGCTCTCCGGCGGCCAGCAGCAACGTGTCTCGATCGCACGGGCGCTGATGAACGGTGGCGAGGTGATCCTCGCCGATGAGCCGACCGGCGCACTGGACACGAAATCCGGTGAGGAAGTGATGGGCATCCTGGGCGAACTGCATGCCGAGGGGCACACCATCATCATCGTCACCCACGACATGAGCGTGGCCCAGCACGCCCAGCGCATCATCGAAATCCGCGATGGCGAGATCATCGCCGACCGCGCCAATCCAGCGGCGCCGAGCTATCGCGCACAGCGCCAGCCAACCGTGGCCGCGAGCAAGGGCCACAGCTGGCGTGCCGCCCGCGACCGCTTCACCGAAGCGTTCCGGATGGCCCTGCTGGCCATGAATGCCCATCGCCTGCGCACCTTCCTGACCATGCTCGGCATCATCATCGGCATCGCCTCGGTGGTCTCGGTGGTGGCGTTGGGTAACGGCTCGCAGCAGCAGATCCTGCAGACCATTGGTTCGCTCGGCACCAACACGATCGATGTGTATTCCGGTCGCGGATTCGGCGACATGCGTTCGGCGCGCGTGCAGACCCTCAAGGCCAGTGATGCCGATGCGCTGGCCAACCAGAGTTACGTCGACAGCGCGACACCCAGCGTCTCCTCCTCGGTGACCGCCCGCTACCGCAACCAGTCGGCCACGGCCCAGGTGAGCGGCGTCGGCGAGCAGTTCTTCCGGGTCAAGGGCGTCAAGCTGCTCGCCGGCAGCTTCTTCGACCGCGACGCGGTCACGCGGCTGGCACAGGTGGCACTGATCGACGAGAACACCCGCACCCAGTTTTTCCCCAATGGCGAAGATCCAATCGGCCAGGTGATCCTGCTCGGGAATGTTCCAGTACGCGTGATCGGCGTCGCCCAGCGGCCAGGATTTGGATTTGGCGGCAGCACCAGCCTGAGCGTGTGGGTGCCTTACACCACGGTGATGTCGCGCATGCTCGGCCAGAGTCACGTGTCCGGCATCACGGTGCGGGTGGATGATGCGACCCCGATGGATGCTGCCGAAGCAGCCATTTCCAAGCTGTTGATCATGCGCCACGGCACCGAGGATTTCTTCCTCAGCAACAGCGCTGAAATCCGCCAGACCATTGAACAGACCACTCGCAGCATGACCCTGCTGATCAGCGCCATCGCCGCGATCGCGCTGCTGGTCGGCGGCATCGGCGTGATGAACATCATGCTGGTCTCGGTGACCGAGCGCACCCGCGAAATCGGCGTGCGCATGGCCGTGGGCGCGCGGCAGAGCGATATCCGCCAGCAGTTCCTGATCGAGGCGGTGCTGGTCTGCCTGCTCGGCGGCCTGCTCGGCGTCGGCCTGTCGCTGGTGGTCGGCTGGCTGTTCGGCAGATTCGCGCCGGACTTCCAGATGCTGTTCTCGACCGCATCCATCGTGGCCGCCTTTGCCTGCTCCAGCCTGATCGGCGTGGCGTTTGGTTTCCTGCCGGCCCGCAATGCCGCCCAACTTGATCCCGTGGAGGCGCTGGCGCGCGAATGAAGATTTCTCCTGCTCTGCTGCACCCCACTTCGCTGCGTCCACTGGCCCTGGCCTGCGTGACCGCACTGGCCCTGTCGGCCTGCGTCAGCACCGGTCGCTACCAGGTCGAGGCGCCGGCAGTACCGGCCACCTATGGTCGTGGCGATGCCACCTTGAACACGCCCACCGAGGCGGTGAGGGAGCAGCCGCATGCGGCTGCCGCCGATGTCCGCAGCGATGCCTGGTGGACCCAGTTCGACGACACCGGGCTGGACCGCGTGATCGATCGCGCCCTGGCCGCCAACACCGACCTGGTCTCGGCCGGGTTGGCGGTGCAGCGCGCGCGCCTTCAGGCCGGTCTGGCCGACAACGCGCTCTGGCCGCAGCCCTCGGGCAGCGTCAGCAGCAGCGGCAGCCGCCCCATCGACCAGCGCGCGGACTGGAACCGCGGCAGCTCGGCCGGCGTGTCCCTGCAGTGGGAGATCGATCTCTGGGGCCGCCTGCGCACCCAGCGTGACATCGCGCAGTGGGAAGCCCAGGCCAGCCAGGAAGACCTGCAGAACACCGCGCTGCTGGTGATCAGCGACGTGGCCACGCAGTACTGGACGCTGGCCTTCCTCAACCAGTCGATTACCGCCGGCCAGGCCAATCTGGAGCGCCTGGAGCGCACTCGCGAGCTGGTCCAGGCGCGCTTCGATGCCGGTGCGGTCTCGCGCCTGGAAGTACGCCAGGCCGTACAGAGCCTGGAAGCGCAGCGTGCCGCGCAGAGTGCACTGGAGCAGCAGCGTGTCGCCGCGCGCAATGCCCTGACGGTGCTGCTGGATGGGCAGCCGCTGGCCCTGGCCGATGAGCCGCAGCAGCTGCAGCGCGCGGGCAGTCCGGTCGTGGCCGAAGGCCTGCCGGCCGATCTGCTCGGCCGCCGCCCGGACCTGCGCGCCGCCGAGCTGCGCCTGCGCAACAGCCTGAAGACCATCAAGGTCACCGCCACCCAGTACTACCCGGCGCTGAGCCTGACCGGCAGCATCGGCACCGGCGCCACCTCGCTATCGGACGTACTGAAGAATCCGGTCGCCACCTTGGGCGCGGGGCTGTCGCTGCCGTTCCTCAATGTGCGCCAGGCCCAGTTGAACACCCGCCTGGCCGGCACCGATTACCAGATCGCGGCCAACGGGTTCCGCCGCACGCTGTACACCGCGCTGTCGGAAGTGGACAACGCCTTGTCGGCGCGCACCCAGTTCGCCACCCAGGTGGCGGCCTCGCAGGCGTCCTACGACGAAGCGGTGGAGATCGAGCGGATGTATGAAGTGCGCTACCGGGTCGGCGCCACCGACCTGCGCACCTGGCTGGAAGCGCAGCAGACCCGGCGCGATGCCGAGCTGTCACTGGCCTCCGTGCGCCAGCGGCAGTTGATCAACGATGTGACGTTGTTCAAGGCGCTGGGCGGCAGCGCGGGGTGATCCCCCGCGCCAGGCGCATCACAGGTGGAGCCACGCCGTGCGTGGCTGCCTCTGGATCCGACGCCGCTCAGCCACGCATGGCGTGGCTCTACCCTCGGGGCAAGCGCGCGGCTTAGGCTTACAGCCCGCGCTGACGCACTGCTTCGAACAGGCTCACGCCGGTGGCGACGGAGACGTTCAGGCTCTCGATATCGCCCGGCATCGGAATCTTGACCAGGCCATCGCAGTTTTCGCGGGTCAGGCGGCGCAGGCCGTCGGCTTCACCGCCCAGTACCAGCGCCACGTTGCCCTTGAGGTCGATCGCGTACAACGACTCGGTGGCTTCACCGGCCAGGCCGTAGATCCACACGCCCAGCTTCTGCAGGTCCTTCAGGCAGCGCGATAGGTTGGTCACCTGCACCACCGGGATACGGTCGGCCGCGCCGGCCGAGGTCTTGCGCACGGTCGCATTGACCGAGGCCGACTTGTCCTTGGGAATGATCACCGCCGTGGCACCGGCTGCCGCCGCGCTGCGCAGGCAGGCGCCGAGGTTGTGCGGGTCCTGGACCTCGTCAAGAATCAGCAGAAGGGCCTTGCCCTCGGCCGCTTCGACCAGCCCTTCCAGCTCGTTCTCGCCCCAGGTCCGTGCGGCCTGGTAGCGCGCGGCCACGCCCTGGTGACGCACCGAACCGCCCACACCGTCCAGCGCCTGGGTGTTCACCTTGCGCACGTCGATGCCCTTGCGGCGTGCGTTTTCCTCGATCTCGGTCAGACGCGGGTTCTTCGCACCGGCCTCGATGAGGACCTCGCGGACGTTCTCGGCATCATTCTCGATCGAAGAGGCGACGGCGTTGACGCCGACGATCCACTGGCTTTGCTTGCTCATTGCGGGGGGCGGGACCGGTAAAGGGGTTGGTAATGGTAGAGCATCGAGGCCCACCCTGCCCTGGCGGGCGTTCACGGGGGGCGTTCACAGACCGCCTTCAGCCCGGTGGCCACTCCGCGGTGTCGTGGTCCGGGTGCTGGTGGGAGACGATATGCAGCAGGAAGTCGCCGGCCTCGGCGTCCTCTTCGCTGCGCAGCGCGCTGAGCGAACCCAGGACATCCACAAACGGGAGCTTGGCCTCGATCCCGTACTGGATCGTCGGCGGCAGGCGGGCCGGTTCGTCGAAGGCGCCGGCCGCGACCGCCACGCCATCCGGAGCTTCGTAGGTCAACGGGGTGCCACAGTCGGCGCAGAAGCCGCGCTTGACCATGTTGGAGGATTGGAAACGCCGGGGCTCGCCGCGGGTCCAGCGGAACTCGCTGCCACGCACCGACACCAGGGGGGCGTAATACGCGCCGAAGGCCTTCTGGCACATCCGGCAATGGCAGATCGAGCTGTGGGTCAGCGCACCGACCACGTGGAAGCGGATCGCGCCGCACTGGCAACCACCGCTGTATTCAGGGAGGGCCTGCATGGGATCGCTCCGGTGGGATCCGTGTGCCCACCAACGGTCGGCACCTGCCGCGTACCGGCCGTGGGCCGGTACGCGACGATCAGTACTTCTGCTTCTGGCGCTTGGCCGGCTGGCCGCGCGGCGGCAGTTCGGGCAGCGAATCGTCCTTCTCTTCCACCAGGCGGAAGTCGATCTTGCGCTCTTCCATGCTGGCCTTGAGCACCAGGATCCGCACGCGGTCACCGAGGCGGTAGATCTTGCCGCGGCGTTCGCCGTTGAGCGTTTTGCGCACCGCGTCGAACTGGTAATAGTCGTGCGGCAGCTGAGTGACGTGGACCAGGCCGTTGACCTTGGATTCGTCCAATTCCACGAACAGGCCGAAGCTGGTCACGCCACTGATCACGCCCTCGAACTGGCCACCGACGTGCTTTTCCATCCATGCGGCGCGGTAACGCTCGTCCACTTCACGCTCGGCTTCATCGGCACGGCGTGCACGCTCGGAGCACTGCAGGGCCAGCGCAGCCATCTCACGCGGCGAATAGGTGAACTTCTCCGGCGCGGCTCCACTGAGCGCGTGCTTGATCGCACGGTGCACCAGCAGATCGGGGTAGCGACGGATCGGCGAGGTGAAGTGAGCGTACGCATCCAGCGCCAGGCCGAAGTGGCCCAAGTTGTCCGGCGAGTACACCGCCAGGCTCTGGCTGCGCAGCAGCACCGATTCCAGCAGCGCTGCGTCCGGGCGATCGCGCACTTTCTTCAGCAGCTTGGTGAAATCGGCCGGCTGCACCTTCGACCACGGCGGCAGGCTCAGCTTGAATTCCTTCAGGAACTCGAGCAGATCGGCGTACTTGGATTCCGGCGGACGCTCATGGTCACGGAACGGCGCCGGCACCTGCTTGGCCAGCAGGTAGCGCGCCGCCTGCACGTTGGCCGCGATCATGCATTCTTCGATCAGCTTGTGCGCATCGTTGCGCACCATCATCCCGGCCTGCGTGACTTCGCCGGTGTTGTCCAGCACGAAACGCACTTCGGAGGTTTCAAACTCGATCGCACCGCGGCGGTTACGCGCCTTGGCCAGCACGTGATACAGCTGGTACAGGCGATCCACCTGCGGCATCAGCGGACCGATCGCCTTGCGCGCGGCCGGGTCGTTCTCGCCCACCGCTTCCCAGACCTGGTTATAGGTCAGGCGCGCGTGCGAGTTCATTACCGCTTCGTAGAAGCGCGAATGGATGACCTCGCCTTCGCGGTTCACCTGCATGTCGCAGACGAAGCACATGCGGTCGACCTTGGGCATCAGCGAGCAGATGCCGTTGGACAGCGTCTCCGGCAGCATCGGCACCACGAACCCGGGGAAGTAGACCGAGGTCGCGCGCTTCTGCGCTTCATTGTCCAGCGGCGTACCGGGACGCACGTAATTGGAGACGTCGGCGATCGCCACGACCAGGCGGAAGCCTTCGGCATTGGGTTCGCAGTAGACCGCGTCGTCGAAGTCCTTGGCGTCCTCACCATCGATGGTGACCAGCGGCGTATTGCGCAGGTCTTCGCGGTGGCCGATCTGTTCGGGTGTGACCACCATCGGCACGGCGGTGGCTTCAGCCAACACTTCAGCCGGGAACTCGAACGGCAGCTCGTGGCCGTGGATGGCGGTTTCCACCACCAGCGAGGCCGTCAGCTTGTCGCCGAGTACGGCGATGATGCGGCCGATCGGCGGGCGGCGGGTGTCCGGCGCCTGGGTCAGCTCGCAGACCACCAGCTGGCCATCGCGGGCATCGCCGGTCTGGTCGGGCGGGATCTGCACGTTGCGCTGCACGCGCTTGTCGTCGGGCACCACGTAGTTGATGCCGAACTCGACGCTGAAGCGGCCGATCAGGCGGCTCATGCCACGCTCGAGCACACGCGAGATGCTCGCCTCGCGACGGCCACGACGATCGATGCCGGTCACGTTGACCAGTACGCGGTCACCATGCAGCACCTTGCGCATTTCGAACGGCGGCAGGAACAGATCGTCGCCACCTTCGACCGGGCGCAGGAAGCCGAACCCTTCCGGGTTGGCGATCACCACGCCGGTGATCAGGTTGACCGCCTGCAGCGGCGCGAAACCGCCACGGCGGTTCTGCACCAGCTGGCCGTCACGGCACATCGCGCCCAGGCGCTTGCCCAGGGCATCGGCACGGTCCGGCTCGGTCAGGCCGAGGTGGATGGCGATCTCTTCGGCGGTCTGTGGGCCATCGCAGCGGTCAAGCAGCTGCAGGATCGCCTCACGGCTGGCGATCGGCTGCGCATAGCGCTCGGCCTCGCGGGCGGCGAAGGGGTCGACCTGGACCTCACCGTCGAGCGGGGTCGGATGCGGGCGGCGGCGGGTCGGGATCGGCCCGGCATGCGCAGGCTTGGGGCCGCGCTTGTTGCCACGCGGCGGCTCAGCGGTGTTCAGGGATTCGGGCATCCAGGGGGGCAGCTTGCCGGCTTTCTTGGCGGCAGCGCGGGGCTTGCCCGACGGACCGGCTGCCTTCTTGGGCGCCGGGGACTTGGGGGCTTTCGCGCCCTGGGTCGGTTTCTTTGGTTTCATTGACCTCAATAGTAACCGCTGCGCGTGTGCAGAACCGGTCAGCGGCGCTCCTGTGCAGGATTGTGAAGAAATTTCACAAAACCGTTGACAACCCGCCGGGACATGCCCAGAATTCGCCCCCTGAGTCGCCCAGGTGGCGGAATTGGTAGACGCACTAGCTTCAGGTGCTAGCGGGGGCAACTTCGTGGAGGTTCGAGTCCTCTCCTGGGCACCATGACTCAGAAAATGATCAAACCCGCGCAAGCGGGTTTTTTCGTTTCTGGCGCCCTGCATCCGCCACGCACGATTCGCGCGTCACCGTGGGCGATGACGCTGCATCGAGCGACGAACAAAAATTCCTGCGACATCCTGTTGACACATTCGCGGTTCTCCCGCAGAATTCCCCTCCTGAGTCGCCCAGGTGGCGGAATTGGTAGACGCACTAGCTTCAGGTGCTAGCGGGGGCAACTTCGTGGAGGTTCGAGTCCTCTCCTGGGCACCATGACTCAGAAAATGATCAAACCCGCGCAAGCGGGTTTTTTCGTTTCTGCGGTTCGTCAATGCGCGGCTCTGCCCTGCGTAGGGCGTAACGCACGAGGTGCGTGGCATCAACACGACGATGACGCGGCGACTGACGACTGACGACTGACGAAAAATTTCCCACGCGATCCTGTTGACACGATCACCGTTCTCCCGCAGAATTCTCCTCCTGAGTCGCCCAGGTGGCGGAATTGGTAGACGCACTAGCTTCAGGTGCTAGCGGGGGCAACTTCGTGGAGGTTCGAGTCCTCTCCTGGGCACCATGACTCAGAAAATGATCAAACCCGCGCAAGCGGGTTTTTTCGTTTCCGGGCATCGAAAAAAACCCCGCCTTTCAGCGGGGTTTTTTCGTTTCAGCTCACCGCAAGCATTTCAATGCCCACCGGCCGAGGCAGCGCCCGCCCCTGCACCGAACGGCGGCTTGGCCAGCCACAGGAAGGCGATGATGGCCAGGAAGATCCAGCCTAGCAGGAAGAAGATGTCGTTGAAGCCCATCTGCGAGGCCTGGTGGTTGATCATGTTGTTGAGCGCCGCCGCGCCATGCTGCAGGTCGCCCTGCCCCATCGCGGTCACCTGGTCCTGCATGCCCGGGGTGTAGCCGGAGATGTGCTCGGTCAGATGCGCGTGGTGCTCCTGGGTACGGCGTGCCCACAACCACGTGGTCAGCGAGGCGGCGAAGCTGCCGCCCAGCGTCCGCAGGAAGGTGGCAAGACCGGAACCGGCTGCGATCTCGCGACCGTCCAGATCCGACAGCAGGATCTGCAGCACCGGCATGAAGAACAACGCCACGCCGATACCCATGATCAGCTGGATGCCGGCCACATGGCCGAAGTCCACCTGCAGGTTGAAGCCCGAGCGCAGGAAGCTGGTGAACGACAGGAAGATGAAGGCGATCGTGGCCAGCATGCGCATGTCGAACCGCGAGGCGTACTTGCCCACGAACGGCGTCATGATCACCGGCAACACACCGATCGGTGCGGTCGCCAGACCGGCCCAGATCGCGGTGTAGCCCATGTCACGCTGCAGCCATTGCGGAATCAGCAGCGCCACGCTGAAGAACGCCGCGTAGGCCACCACCATCGCCAGCGTCCCGGCACGGAAGTTGCGGTGCCGGAACAGGCGCAGATCGACGATGGGATCCTTGTCGGTCAGTTCCCAGATCAGGAACACCGCCAGCGCCACCACCGACACACAGGCCAGCACGACGATCTTGGTCGAACTGAACCAGTCTTCGTCGTTGCCCAGATCGAGCACCAGCTGCAGCGCGCCCACGCCGATCACCAGGGTGATCAGGCCGACGTAATCCATCTTCGGCTTTTCGATCTGTTCCGGGCGCCCCTTGAGCTGGTTGCCCACCACCAGCGCGGCGAAGATGCCCAGTGGCACGTTGATCAGGAAGATCCATTCCCAACTGTAGTTGTCGGTGATCCAGCCACCGAGGATCGGGCCGGCGATCGGCGCGACCACGGTGATCATGGCCAGCAACGCCAGCGCTTGGCCGCGCTTCTCACGCGGATAGAGCGAGACCAGCAGGCTCTGCGTGATCGGGTACATCGGGCCGGCAACGAAACCCTGGATCGCACGTGAGACGACCAGCATGCCCATGCTCTGGGCCAGGCCGCACAGCAGCGAGGCCAATGTAAAGGCCAACGTGGCCCACACGAACAGCTTGGTCTCGCCGAAGCGCCGGCTGAGGTAGCCGGTCAGTGGCAGCGCGATGGCGGTGCTGACCGCGAACGAGGTGATGACCCAGGTGGCCTGCTGCGAACTGGCGCCGAGATTACCGGCGATGGTCGGCAACGAGACGTTGGCGATGGTGGTGTCCAGGACCTGCATGAACGAGGCCATCGCCAGGCCTGCGGTGCACAGGGCGACGTTGGCCGGCCGAAAGGCCGTGCCCGGGGCCGCGGGGGCGCCCGGTGCGGCGGGAGCTTGTGCGGACATGGTGGCCTCAGCTCGCCTTGCCCTGCTGCGGCAGGTTGCGCTGGATGATCTGGTGGATCACATCGTCAGCGCTGTGCAGCTGCTTGGCGTAGACGTCGGTATCGAACACCTGGCCCTTGGCGATGTCGGTCGGCAGCACGGTGCCCTTCTGGTCGCGCAGGCTGACTTCGGCCTTGATCGACAGACCGATGCGCAGCGGATGCTCGGCCAGCTGCTTGGCATCAATGGCGATACGCACCGGCACGCGCTGCACGATCTTGATCCAGTTGCCGCTGGCGTTCTGCGCCGGCAGCAGCGAGAACGCCGAACCGGTGCCCAGACCGAGGCTGTCGATGCGGCCCTTGTAGGTCACATCGCCGCCGTACAGGTCCGAACGCAGCTCCACTTCCTGGCCCAGGCGCATGTGGCGCAGCTGGGTTTCCTTGAAGTTCGCTTCCACCCACATCTGCTCGGTCGGCACCACGGCCATCAGGGCATTGCCCGGCTGCACGCGCTGGCCGACCTGCACCGAACGACGCGCCACGTAACCGGTGACCGGCGCGACGATGCCGGCACGGGCATTGTTGAGGTAGGCCTGGCGCAGCTGCGCGGCAGCGGCCTGCACGTCCGGCTGGGTGGCGATCACGGTGTCATCGACCAGCGCGTTGCTCTGCTCGAAGGTCTCGCGCGAACCGGCCACGGCGGCTTCGGCAGCCGCCAGTTCGGTGCGGGCGTGCGCCAGTTCTTCATTGGAGATCGCGCCGCTGCTGGCCAGATCCTTACGACGGTTGAAGTCCTCGCGCACGCGCTTGAGGGTGACCTGGCGCGCGTTCAATTCGGCCTGGGCACCTTCCACGCTGCGGTACAGACCGCGCACCTGGCGGACCGTCTTGGCGAGGTTGGCTTCGGCCTGCTGCAGGGCCACTTCGGTGTCGGCCGGGTCCAGCTGGACCAGCAACTGGCCGCGCTCGACGCGCATGCCGTCATCGGCGTTGATCCCGACCACGGTGCCGCTGATCAGCGGGGTGATCTGGACCTGGTTGCCCTGCACGTACGCATCGTCGGTTTCTTCGAACCAGCGGCCGAACATGAAGTACCACAGGGCCAGCGCGGCCAGCAGCAGCACGACGATGACCAGCAGGCCGCGCAGCAGCTTGCCGCGACGGGAGGGAGCTGCCTTCTCGGCAGCGGGGGCGGAGGTCTGACTCATGGGGATGACTCTCAGGAATGCGAGGATTCGGGGGTGGCGGCGACCGTGGCGGCATCGCTGGTCGGGGTGAAACCACCGCCCAACGCCTGGCTCAGGCGGACCGAAACAAGGATCTGACGCGATTGCAGTTCGGCCAGCCGCTGCTGGGAGACCAGCAACTGCTCTTCGACGCTGAGCACATCCAGGTAGCTGCCGATGCCGGCGCGGTAGCGCTGCTCGGCCAGGTCATGGGCGGCACGTGCGGTGCTGACGGCCTGGGCCTGGGCACTGGCCTGGTCGGCCAGCGAGCGCACCGCGTTGACCTGGTCGGCGACATCGCGCAGCGCGTTGAGCACGGACTGGTTGTAATCGGCCACGGCCAGGTCGTACTGCGCGTCGGTCTTGCCCAGGTTGGCGCGCAGGCGGCCACCGTCGAAGATCGGCAGGCTCAGTGCCGGGCCGAGGAAAGCGAACGTCGAGCCACTCTTGAGCAGCTGGTCCACTTCACTGGAGACCACGCCGCCGAGGGCGGTCAGGTTGAGGCTGGGGTAGAACGCGGCCTTGGCCGCGTGGATCTCGCGATTGGCCGCTTCCACCCGCCAGCGCGCGGCGACGATGTCCGGGCGGCGGCCGAGCAGTTCGCTCGGCAGTACGCCGGGCAGCTGCAGGGCCAGCGGGTTCAACACCTGCGGGCGCGCGATCTGCAGGCCCCGGTCCGGGCCCTGCCCGACCAGCGCAGCGAGCGCGGTACGGGCTTCGTCGATCTGCTGCTGCGCGGCCTGCTGTTGTTGCTGCGCGGCCGGAATACGGGCTTCGGCCTGACGGGTCTGCAGGTCGCTGTCGATGCCGGCGGCACGCCGCTGACGGGTCAGGTCCAGCGTCTTCTGCGAGCGGGCCAGTTCTTCGCTGGCCACGTCATGCAGCGTCCACGCGTAACCGAGCTGCGCATACGCCTCGGCGATGGCAGCCGAGAGATTCAGGCGTGCGGCCTGGGCGTCCACTTCGGCGGCGTGGCCGCTGTCCACCGCCGCTTCCCAGGCGGCGCGCTTGCCACCCCACAGGTCGATGCCGTAGCTGAAGCTCAGGTAGGCCTGGCCGCTGCCGGCGTAGCTGCCGCCGAGTTCGTCGCCGACCATCGATTCGGGCAAGCGTACGCCGGTGTAGCCACCGGAGGCGGACACGCTGGGCAGGCGGTCGGC
Source organism: Stenotrophomonas sp. TWI819 (assembly GCF_039673075.1). Taxonomy (NCBI): domain Bacteria; kingdom Pseudomonadati; phylum Pseudomonadota; class Gammaproteobacteria; order Lysobacterales; family Lysobacteraceae; genus Stenotrophomonas; species Stenotrophomonas sp. TWI819. The sequence continues at coordinate 364,989 of NZ_JBDJKY010000003.1, forward strand.
GCGGGCGGTGCCGATCTGGGCACGCGCCTGGCGCAGGCGTGCATCGGCCGCGTCCAGCCCGGGATTGCGCTGCAGGCCTTCAGCGATCAAGGCGTCCAGTTGGGGATCGCCCAGCGCGCGCCACCAGTCCGTGGCCGGCCAGCCGGGCTGGCTCAGACCGTTGCCGGCCAGGGTGCGCTGGGCCTGCAGGCTATCGGCATCGAGCAGGCGGCCCTGCGGCTCCAGGCCGCGGCTGCTGGCACACGCGGCCAGCGCAAGCGCCAGCGCGGAGACCAGCACCGGCCGCAGCGGGCGCAGTGAATAAGAACGTTCAAACATGGAAGTCATGGCGTTACCAGTGAGTCGCGTACACGGGTCATGAGGGAAAGCAGCTGCGCGCGTTCGTCCGCAGACAGATCACGCATGGCGTCGTCGATGGTCTGGTCGCCCCGCTGTTTGAGGCGGGCCCACAACTGGCGGCCCGGCTCGGTCAGCACGATCTGCAGTGCCCGCCGGTCCTGGGCATGTGGCTCGCGCCGCACGCATTCCAGGGCTTCCAGCTTGTCCAGCAGGCGGGTGACCGCGCTGGGCACCTGGTCCAGGGCCTGGGCCAACTCGTTGGCGGTGCACGGGGCACGCGCCGCGAGCACCTTCAGGCCGAGATAGTGGGTAAAGCCAATACCGAGGTTTTCCTCGGCCATCGACGTGTCTAGCTGACGGACCAGGCCATCGCGCACTTGGCGCAGCAGGAGTCCGAAGCTGGGGGGATGGGCATCAGGGCAGATCATGGGTGAGCATTCTCTTCCAAAAAATATATTTCTCAATAGAAATATTCAATCTGGAACCAAATGCTGTGTTGCAGCAATCAGAACAATGGGGAGGTCGCTACCTTAATGGCGCCCGCCACTGGCCGGGTATTACAATTTGGACAATGGATAACACTTTCAGGCCAGCGCTGGAAACCGAGGCCACCCAGATGATCCGCAACCAGGTCCTGGACTGGTTCGAGCGGGATGACGGACTGGGCGTGCTCGGCTTCCGCATCGAGAGCCCCAAGGGGCTGGAACGCGAGATCGACTGGCACCAGCACCGACGCGCCCAGCTGATCTGCGTGGAGGCCGGGCTGCTGACCACCCGCACCCGCCACGGCACCTGGTCGCTGCCACCGGGCTGTGCCGGATGGATGCCACCGGGCGAGCCGCATACGGTGGATATCTGCGGGCCGCTGCGTGGCTGGGGCGTGATCGTGAGCGCGCCGATGGCCTGCGATCTGCCCGACGAACCCTGCGTGCTGGCCATTTCCGATCTCCTGCAGGCGCTCGCGCTGCGCGTCACCGCGTGGGTGCCCGCGGCCGAGCCGAGCCTGCGCCAGCAGCACATGATCGAGGTCCTGCTAGACGAGATCCGCAATGCGCCGCGCCAGCGCATGCACCTGCCGATGCCGCAGGACCGGCGCCTGCTGCGGATCGCCTCGCAGCTGATCGCCGACCCGGCCGACGGCCGCAGCCTGGAGCAATGGGCCCGGTGGGCCGGGCTGTCGCCGCGTACACTGACCCGGCACTTCCGCGATGAAACCACGCTCAGCTTCGCGCAATGGCGCCAGCAGGCCCGGCTGGCCGAGGGGCTGCGCCGGCTGTCCGATGGCCAGAGCGTGTCCGATATCGCGCACGAACTGGGGTTCAGCAGCCCCAGCGCCTTCGTTACTGTCTTCCGCCGCCACTTCGGCAGCCCGCCCGGGCGCTATCTGGCGCGCAGCGGACACCCCCTGAACCCATCACGCGGCTTGGCATCCCCGGCCGCATCCGGATAATCATCCGCCTGCGAGGGCGACAGCCGTCGCCGTCCCTTGCCACAGGTAACAATCCCGCATGACCGATCTTGCCCGCCCCGCGTTCCACGGCTTTGAACAGCTGCCCCTGCGCGAGTACGCCGAACGGGCGTACCTGGACTATTCGATGTACGTGGTGCTCGACCGCGCACTGCCGTTCCTCGGCGACGGCCTCAAGCCGGTGCAGCGCCGCATCATCTACGCGATGAGCGAGCTGGGTCTGAACGCGTCCTCCAAGCCGAAGAAGTCCGCGCGTACCGTCGGTGACGTGATCGGCAAGTACCACCCGCATGGCGACAGCGCCTGCTACGAAGCGCTGGTGCTGATGGCCCAGCCGTTCTCGTACCGCTACCCGCTGATCGAAGGCCAGGGCAACTTCGGCTCGACCGATGATCCCAAGTCGTTCGCAGCGATGCGCTACACCGAGTCCAAGCTGACCCCGATCGCCGAAGTGCTGCTGGGCGAGATCAACCAGGGCACCACCGACTGGACCCCGAACTTCGATGGCACGCTGGAAGAGCCGACCTGGATGCCGGCGCGCCTGCCGCACCTGTTGCTCAACGGCACCACCGGCATCGCCGTGGGCATGGCCACCGACGTGCCGCCGCACAACCTCAACGAGATCGTCAGCGCCCTGCTGCACCTGCTCGACGATCCCGATGCGACGGTCACCGACCTGTGCGAGCACGTGAAAGGCCCGGACTACCCGAGCTTCGCCGAGATCATCACCCCGATCGCCGATCTGCGCACCATGTACGAGACCGGCTACGGCAGCGTGCGGGCGCGTTCCACCTTCCTGAAGGAGAACGGCAACATCGTGGTCAACGCGCTGCCGTTCCAGGTGTCGCCGTCGAAGGTGATCGAGCAGATCGCCGCGCAGATGCGCGCCAAGAAGCTGCCGTGGCTGGAGGACATCCGCGATGAGTCCGACCACGCCAACCCGGTACGCGTGGTGCTGGTGCCGCGCTCCAACCGCGTGGACGCCGAGCAGCTGATGGGCCACCTGTTCGCCACCACCGATCTGGAGCGCAGCTACCGAGTCAATCTCAATGTGATCGGCCTGGACGGCCGCCCGCAGGTCAAGAACCTCAAGACCCTGCTCAGCGAGTGGCTGCAGTTCCGCAGCACCACCGTGACCCGCCGCCTCAACCATCGCCTGCAGAAGGTCGAGCGCCGCCTGCACATGTTGGATGGCTTGCTGATCGCCTTCCTCAACCTGGATGAAGTGATCCACATCATCCGCACCGAGGACGAAGCCAAGCCGGCGCTGATCGCGCGCTTCGCGCTGAGCGAGGAACAGGCCGAGTACATCCTGGAAACCAAGCTGAAGCAGCTGGCCCGCCTGGAAGAGATGAAGATCCGCGGCGAGCAGGACGAGCTGGCCAAGGAACGCGACAAGATCGTCGGCATCCTGGAGAGCAAGGCCAAGCTGAAGAAGCTGATCCGCGATGAGCTGGTGGCCGATGCCAAGAAGTTCGGCGATGACCGTCGTTCGCCGCTGGTGCAGCGTGGCGCGGCGCAGGCCATCGATGAAACCGAGCTGGTGCCGAGCGAGCCGATGACGGTGGTGCTCTCGGAGAAGGGCTGGATCCGTGCGGCCAAGGGCCACGACATGGACCCGTCCACCCTGTCCTACCGTGATGGCGATGCGCTGCTCGGTTCGGTGCGCGCACGCAGCACGCAGCAGGTGGCGTTCCTGGACAGCGAGGGCCGGGCCTATTCGACCCTGATCCATACCCTGCCCTCGGCCCGTGGCAACGGCGAACCGCTGACCGGTCGCTTCTCGCCGGCGCCGGGCAGCGCCTTCATGACGCTGGCCAGCGGCGAGAACAACACGCGCTTTGTGCTGGCGTCCACGCACGGCTACGGCTTCGTGACCCGCTTCGAGAACCTCACCGGCCGCAACAAGGCCGGCAAGGCGATGCTCAACTTGACCTCCGGCTCCAAGGTGCTGACCCCGGCCGTGGTCGCCAATCCGGAGACGGACCGCATCGTGGCCGTGACCAGCTCGGGCAACCTGCTGGCGATCGCGGCCAGCGACCTGCCGGAACTGGACAAGGGCAAGGGCAACAAGATCATCGACATCCCCAAGGCCAAGCTCGCCACGGAGCGCGTGGTCGCGGTGGTATCGGTAGCGCCGGGCAACACGCTGCTGGTGCGCAGCGGCCAGCGCACGATGAACCTGTCGTTCAAGGATCTGGACACCTACCTGGGCACCCGCGCGACCCGTGGCCATCTGCTGCCGCGTGGCTGGCAGAAGGTGGAAGGGCTGGCGGTGGAGTAAGCGTCGCGGTGTTGACGTGAATCGGAACGGCCGGGGAAACCCGGCCGTTTTTTTGTTCTTTTCCCAACGAAGGGAGCGCCTGCCGTGCATGTTGGATCTGGCGGTGTCTCCGCTCGGGTCTGCCGCGACCGTGAGGCGCCCCGTAGCGACCGGCAGGCCCCTCGGCAAATGTCCCCCGGCCGCCGCCTGACGGCGACGTCCTCCTCCTTGATTTTGCCCAGGAGCCTGCCGGCCGCTACGGGGCTCGGCTCGCGGCGCGCAGGCGTAACATCGGGCATTGCTGTGAAGCGCCGGTGGTCTCTATACGTGGGTCGCGATGCCCTTGTGGGCGAAATAAAGGAGGAGGTGGCGGCCGCAGGCCGACGCCGGGGGACATTCGCCGGCAAGGGCATCGCGGCCCAGCGCTCGACCCACCTGCGGCCGCGACTGAAAGGTTCAGAGCGCTTCAGGCTTGCCACGCGGACGGAGGGAGAACCTTTTTGCCCACAGAAAAGGCCGGGCTTCCCCGGCCTTTCTGGTCGTCTCAACGTCGGCTGGCTGGCAGAGGCTGGCGGGCGGACGAGGGTTCAGCAGCTGGCTGGCGAAGGCTGGCTGGCGTGCGGAACCCGAAGCCGCACTCAGTGCGCAGCCGTGCCCTTCGCATCCATCTTGCTGGTCTGGTACAGCGCCAGGCCGATGCGCTTGATCAGGCCCAGCTGCTGCTCCAGCCACCAGGCGTGGTCTTCTTCGGTGTCCTTCAACTGCACCAGCAGCATGTCGCGGCTGACATAGTCCTGGTGCTGTTCGCACAGCTTCATGCCGGCGGCCAGGTTGTCGCGGACGCTGTACTCGGTCTCCAGGTCCTTCTGCAGCATCTCTTCCACGGTCACGCCGGGCTCGAACACATGCGGGCGCATGTCCGGGTCGCCGCCGAGGAAGAGGATGCGGCGCAGCAGCGCGTCGGCGTGCTGGGTCTCTTCTTCCATCTCGTGGTTGAGGCGCTCATAGAGCGCGAACAGGCCCTGGTCTTCGTAGCGGCGCGAATGGATGAAGTACTGGTCGCGCGCGGCCAACTCGCCGCGCAGCAGCTCCTTCAAGCAGGCGATGACGTCCGGGTTGCCTTTCATGGGGGGTGCTCCTGATGAATCAATGCGCGCATGGTGCCCTATCTGGAATTCCGGTGATCTAATCGGAATCAGTTGCAGTTGCGCTTCGTTCGGCGTGCACAGGGCTTTCACGCCTCCCCTACAATCGAACCACACCTACAGGGGGACGCGCAGGATGCGGCATTGGCTGAAGCGGTTGGTCTGGGGAGTGCTGATACTGACGCTGGCGACGGTCTTCATGGTCTGGTGGCTGCTGCGTGGCAGCCTGCCCCGCCTGGAAGGCGAACAGGCCATGACCGGCTTGGCGGCGCCGGTGAGCATCACCCGTGACGCAGTGGGCGTGGTCACCATCGAGGCCGGAACCCAGGCCGATGCGATGCGGGCGCTGGGTCTGGTGCATGCGCAGGAGCGCTACTTCGAGATGGACTTGATGCGTCGTACTGCCGCTGGCGAGCTCGCCGAGCTGTTCGGCCCGGCGGCGATCGAGATGGACAAGCGCATGCGCCTGCACAGACTGCGGGCGCGCACCAAGGCCCATCTGGACATTGCCACGGGCAGCAGCGCCGCTGCCCTGCAGGCGTATGTGGACGGCATCAACCAAGGCGTCGCGGAGCTTCGGGTACGGCCTTGGCCCTATCTGCTGCTGCGCCAGACGCCCGCACCGTGGCGGACCGAAGACAGCGTGCTGACCGGGCTGGCGATGTATGCCGACCTGCAGGACCCCACCAATCAGAACGAACTGGCGATGGCGCGGATCCGCGCGGTGGTGCCACCGGCGCTCTATGCGTTGCTCAGCCACGAGGGCAGCGAATGGGATGCCCCCCTGTTTGGCGGGGCGCGCGGCAACGCACCGCTACCGGACGCCACGGCGCTCGATCTCCGACGGCTCGATGCGGCGCAGGCGACCGGTGCCGCCGCCGGTCATCTGGACCCGGACGTGCTGGGCAGCAACAACTTCGCCGTGTCCGGTGCACTGACCACGGACGGCCGCGCCATCGTCGCCGACGACATGCACCTGGGACTGCGCGCGCCGAATCTCTGGTTCCGGGTACGGCTGCGCTATCCCGATCCGCAGGCGCCCGACGGGCGCGTCGATGTCAGCGGCTTCTCGCTGCCCGGCCTGCCGGCCATCGTCGTCGGCAGCAACGGACACGTTGCCTGGGGCTTCACCAACAGTTACATCGACACCGCCGATTTCCGCAGCGTACCCGCCGATGCCCAAGGCATCACCACGCATGAAGAGCGTATCCGCGTCGCCGGTCAAGCGCCGGTGACGCTGCGCGTGCGCGAGACCGCCTGGGGTCCGATACTCCACGAACGGCCGGACGGCAGTGGCGAGGCACTGCGCTGGACGGCGCAGCTTCCCGGTGCGGTCCGTCTGGACTTTGCCGAGATGGCGCGCGCAAGGGATCTTGACCAGGCGTTCCAGGTAGCCGACCGCAGCGGTATTCCCGCGCAGAATCTGGTCATCGCCGACCGTAACGGACGCATCGCCTGGCGGTTGATCGGCACACGCCCGGACCGCGCTGCGGGCTGCCCGCCAGACGGCAACACGATCACGGCGCCCGCGAGCTGCACGCCGTGGGCGATCCGCAGCGATGGCGCGCCCGCATTGATCGATCCACCCACGCATCGGCTCTGGACCGCCAACGGCCGCGTGCTCGAAGGGGACGCGCTGGCCATCGCCGGGAACGGGGGCTACGACCTCGGTGCGCGCGGCCGGCAGATCCGCGATGGCCTGATGGCGAAGGAGCGCTTCACCGAAGCCGACCTGCTGGCGATCCAGCTCGACGATCGCGCCCTGTTGCTCACGCGCTGGTGGCACCTGCTGCGCGAGGTCGTCACCGCCAGCCACGACCCTGCCCTGCAGCGACTTGAGGTCGCAACCCGGCAATGGGAAGGCCATGCGGCCGTCGATTCGGTCAGCTACCGGATCACCCGCGGTTTCCGCGGCATGCTGATCGATCGCGTTGGCGAAGGCCTGCTCGCGCCAGCGAAAGCACAGCTCGGGGACGCGTATCTGGAGCCGCGGCTGGGGCAGTTCGAAGGCGTGTTGTGGCCATTGGTGAACGAGCGGCCGGCGCATCTGCTGCCGCCCCCGTATGCCAGCTGGAATGCGCTGTTGACCGATACCGCCAAGGCGCTGGAGGCAGACCTGAGCAGTCAGGGACCGCTGGACGCGCGTACGTGGGGCGAACGCAACACCGCCTCGATCTGTCACCCGGTCAGTCGCGCCCTGCCCAACGTCGCCCGACGATGGCTGTGCATGCCTGGCGATCCGTTGCCCGGCGACCGCGACATGCCCCGCGTGCAGGGGCCCGCGTTCGGGGCGTCGCAGCGGATGGTGGTCTCGCCCGGCCACGAAGCCGAGGGATTGATCCACATGCCCGGTGGGCAGAGCGGTCACCCGTTGTCACCGTTCTGGGGCGCAGGACACGACGCTTGGGTGCAGGGAACACCCACCCCGTTCCTGCCGGGCAAGACCGCGTACACGCTGACGCTGGTCCCCGTGGAATGATCACGGGGTCAACGCCCTACTGCCGCTTCCACCGCTCCATCGCATTCAGCAGCGGCCCGGTCATGGCCGTGGTCACCAGGGCCATGATCACCAGCACGGCAAACAGGCGGTCGCCGAGGAAGCCCAGCTCGTAGCCCAGGTTGAGCACGATCAGCTCCATCAGGCCGCGGGTGTTCATCAGGGCGCCCAGCTTCCAGGCTTCATGATTGCCCATGCCGGCACTGCGCGCTGCGCTCCAGGTGCCGATCAGCTTGCCCAGCGTGGCCACCACGATCACGATCAGGCACAGCACCAGGTCGCTGGCCTGCAGGGCATCGGCGCGCATGCGCAGGCCGGTCATGGCGAAGAACAGCGGCAGCAGCAAGGTGACCGCGAACGGCTCGACGCGCTCGGCCACGGTATGCCGCAGGGTGGCGTTGCCGGAGACCGCCACGCCGGCCGCGAAGGCACCGAACAGGGCGTGGATGCCCAGCATCTCGGTGACCAGCGCGCAGCCCAGCGCCATCAACAGCATGATCAGCAGCCAGCGCCCTTCCTGGCCCGGGGCGATCACCAACCGCGAGAACCACGGGCGCACCACGCCCAGCATCAGCGCGACGAAGGCGACCACACAGACCAGGTTGATCGTCGCGGGCACCCAGCCCTGCGATTGCGCAGCCGCCACGATCAGGGCCAGCAGGCACCATGCGGTGGCATCACCGAGCGCGGCACAGGCGATCGCGGTCTGGCCCAGCGGCGTGCCGGTCATGCCCCGGTCGGCCAGAATGCGCAGCAGCACCGGGAAGGCGGTGATGCTCAATGAAATACCCACGAACAACGCGAAGCCGGTGAAGCCCACGCCCGGCGGCGCGTGCGCACCGTAGAGCCAGATCGCGAGCAGCACGCCCAGCACGAAGGGCACCGCGATGCCCGCATGGCTGACCACGAAGGCAAAACGACGTCGCCCCCGCAGCCCGCCCAGATCCAGCTCCGCACCGGCCACCAGCAGGAACATCAGCACGCCGAGCTGGCTGAGCAGACCGAGCGAACCGAGCGAGGCTGCAGGGAACAGCACGCCATGTACCTGCGGCAACACGGCGCCCAGCACCAGCGGCCCCATCATCAGGCCGGCCGCCATCTCACCGATCACCCCCGGCTGGCCCAGGCGACGGAACACCCAGCCCGCGCCCTTGGCGACCATCAGCAACACCAGCAACTGCAGCAGGAACAGACCGAGCGGCGCATGCAGATGCGCGGCCCAGTCGGCCCCCAGCGACGACTCGGCACGGGCCACCTGTGCGGTCACGGCCGGGCCGGCAAACCGCGCCAGGCCCAGGCCGATCAGCAGCGGCAGCGCAACCCAGCCCAGATAGCGCCAGGCCAGCCCGCTGCGGCGCATGCCGGTGGTGTCAGAGTCCATGACCGATCCCCATCGATTGAAGGGGCGATTCTACGGGCTGCACGCGTCGCCACACCACCGCGGAAGACGCGGCGGTGTGGCGCATCCGATCAGGCCAGTGCCTGTTCGTGTACGCCGGCGATGGCGCGCCCGGAGGGATCGGCCATCGCGGCAAAGCTGGCATCCCACGCGATCGCCGCTGGCGAGGAGCATGCGATGGACTTGCCACCCGGTACGGTCTCCGCCGCCGCCTGGGTCGGGAAGTACTGCTCGAAGACGTGGCGGTAGAAGTAGGCCTCCTTGGTCTGCGGCGGGTTGTGCACGAAACGCTTGTCCGCCGCGGCCATCACGCGGTCACTGACCTGGGCCTCGGCATGTGCCTTGAGCCCGTCGATCCAGCCATAGCCGACGCCATCGCTGAACTGCTCCTTCTGGCGCCACAGGATCGAGTCCGGCAGGTAGCCTTCGAAGGCTTCGCGCAGCACCGCCTTCTCGATACGTCGCGTTCCGGCAGGGCCCTGCCCGACCATCTTGTGCTTGGCATCGATGCGCATGGCCACATCGAGGAACTCGCGATCCAGGAACGGCACGCGCGGCTCCACCCCCCACGCCATCATCGACTTGTTGGCGCGCAGGCAATCGTAGTTGTTGAGTGCATCGAGCTTGCGCACCAGCTCCTCATGGAACTCACGCGCGTTCGGCGCCTTGTGGAAGTACAGGTAGCCACCGAAGATTTCGTCGCTGCCCTCACCGGACAGCACCATTTTCACGCCCATCGCCTTGATCCGGCGCGCCAGCAGGAACATCGGCGTAGAGGCGCGGATGGTGGTGACATCGTAGGTTTCCACGTGGCGGATCACTTCCGGCAGCGCATCCAGCCCCTCTTCGAAGGTGTACTCGAAACCGTGGTGCACGGTGCCCAGGGCTTCGGCCGCGATGGCGGCGGCCGCCAGATCGGGCGAGCCCTTCAGGCCGATCGCGAAGGAGTGCAGGCGCGGCCACCAGGCTTCACTCTGATCGCCATCTTCGACACGGTGGCGGGCATAGCGCGCGGCGACGGCTGCGACCAGCGACGAATCCAGACCGCCGGACAGCAGTACACCGTAGGGCACGTCGGTCATCAGCTGGCGGTGCACCGCACGCTCGAACGCCTCACGCAGTTCGACGCGGTCCGCCTCCACGCCTTCGACTGCGTCGTAGTCGCGCCACGGACGCTCGTAGTAACGGGTGAGCGTGTCGGTGGCGCTGTCGTACCAGTGCCCCGGCGGGAACTGCGCGGCGTCGGCGCAGATGTCCACCAGCGACTTCAGTTCGGAGGCCACCACCAGGCGGCCGTCCTTGTCGTGGCCCCAGTACAGCGGCACCACGCCGATCGGATCACGGGCGATCAGCACGCGCTGCTCGGCGCGGTCCCACAGCGCGAAGGCGAAGATGCCGTTGAGGCGGTTCAGGAACGAGGCCGGGCTGTCTTCGCGGTAGAGGGCGTTGATCACCTCGCAGTCCGAGCCGGTCTGGAAGGCGTACGGCTGGGCCAGCTCGGCCTTCAGCTCGCGGTGGTTGTAGATCTCACCGTTGACCGCCAGCGCCAGGCCGCCGTCTTCGGAGAGCAGTGGCTGTGAACCACCGGCGGGATCGACGATGGCAAGGCGCTCGTGGACCAGGATGGCGCCGTCATCGACGTACACCCCGCTCCAGTCCGGGCCGCGATGGCGCTGGCGCTGCGAGAGGTCCAGCGCGTGGCGGCGCAATGCGGCGAGGTCGTCGCCCGCCTGGAGGCCGAAAATACCGAAAATCGAACACATGGGAACAGCTCCTGATGATGGGGGAATACACGTATTGCAGGCATTCGACCGGCCACCTAGGCCCGGAAGGGGTAAACCCGGGCCACAAAAAAACCCGCATCGGTCGATGCGGGTTTTCTGGGGTCCGGGCGTGTTGCTTGTACTAGCCCTGGTCGCAGTCCCGCATCGGCCGCGCACGATTATTCGCGCGCAGATTAGTGCGGTTGGTATTGCTGACAGCGGTGGCCGGGAACGAGGACATGGACCGACCGTAACCGGGTTTGGGCGGCGGTGCAACTGTTGCGATGGCAACCAAACCGACCGCCGCGGACAACCCCGCGCTTCGGGGCCGGGCGATAATCACCGCCCTTCTGTACACCTTGGCTGGCATGACCCCTCGCATTGGACGCATCGCTTCACGCTTGGGCGGCATCGCCCTCGCCTTCGCTCTCGTCGCCTGCAGCAGCGCCCCATCACGGACGCCTGCGAGCATCGTGCAGTCGGTCGAGGCCAAGGCGGCCGATGGTCGCTTCGACAGTGCCTGGGAGGCCGCCAGGACCTACGAGACCTTCAACGACCCACGCGCCGTGACCTGGTACGAGCGTGCCGCCGCGGTCACCCCGTGGAGCTTCCACAACCCCCAGGCCGAAGAGGCCTTGGGCCGGATCTGGACCCACGGTGAGCTGCTGCATGGCACCGGCCCGAAGATCCTCCAGGGCACTGCGCTGCGCGCCTCACCACGCAAGGCCGAACGCTGGTACCGCGATGCCGCCGAGCACGGCAACCCGATGGCGATGCTGATGCTGGCCAAGTTCCATCGCGAACGCGGTGACACGGCCAGCGCGCTGCGCTGGGACCTGCGCGCGACGATCTACCACCACATGCCGTCCGAATCCTCGCGGCTGCCGCAGGCAATCGCCGCGCAGCCGGATGGCACTCTGCATCCGCTGGTCGTCGACCTCCAGCGGCGTGCGCAGCGGGGCGATGCCGATGCCCAGGTGGATCTGGGTGCGATGTACGAACTGGGTATGGGCCTGCCGCGCGATGGTATCGAGGCGCTGCGCTGGTATCGGCGTTCGGCCGACCAGGACAACGTGTATGGCCAGTATTTCAGCGGTCTGCTGCTCGGCCGCGGCCGCGCCGGTGTGACGCGTGATCTGGACGCGGCCGCCGGTTGGTTTGCCAAGGCCTATGCGCAGAAGTTCTACCTGGCTGGCGAAACCTATTGGCGCGAGCGGATCAAAGCGCCGTTCTGGACGTTCGACTGACGCCGGATACCCGAAATTTCCGCCCGATCCGGTGGAGCCGGATCGAACAGCGGCATGCGCGCCGGTGACGCTGTACACACTCCGCCGCTGCCTTCAAGACTGCCGCCTGCGCCGCCCATCATCCAGAATGACCGCATGAACACCGCCACTTTCCGCGATGAAACCCTCACCCGCGAGCGCATGCAGGCCATCATCGCCGCGCACCCGCGGGCGGCCATCTTCGAGAGCTGCACGTTCGATCACGGCGACTTCTCGCGGCTGGACATGGATGGGTTCCAGTTCAACCAGTGCTCGGTGACAGGCACGAGCTGGTTGGCGGCCTCGCTGGAAGAAAGCCAGTGGACGAAGTGCCGCGGCAGCCAGTGCGATTTCAGTTCGGCCCTGCTCAGCGATGCACGCTTCTCGCACTGCGATCTCAACAACAGCCACTGGCGCCGCGCGACGCTGTCGTCGGTGCAGTTCCAGGACTGCAAGCTGACCGGCGCGCACCTGCAGGAAGTGACCGGCTGGGCGCTGGAATTCCGCGATTGCCTGCTGGTCAGTGCGGACCTGCGCGGGATGTCGTTCCGCAAGGCGCAGCTGGAGGGCATGGATTTCTCCGAGGCCGAGCTGTCCGGCTGCGATTTCCGCGATGCGGTGTTCAACGGCGGCAGCCTGCGCAACGCACAGACGCGGCTGACGCGGTTTGAAGGCGCCGACCTGCGCGGCACCGACATCAGCGGGCTCCAGGTGATGGACGCCAAGCTGTTCAAGAAGGCCGTGATTTCACAGCGCCAGGCAGCGGCCGCCTTGGCGTCGTTCGGGTTGATCGTGGCGTAAGGGCGAACCGACCAACGGTCGGCGCAGCCTGCGCATCAGGCCAACAGACGCTCGATCAACCGCTGGTACAACGCCGGCAGCGCTTCCAGATCCGCGACGCGTACGTTCTCGTCGACCTGGTGGATGCTCGCATTGACCGGCCCCACTTCGATGCACTGCGCACCCAGTGGCGCGATGAAGCGCGCATCGGAGGTGCCACCGCCGGTGCTCTCTTCCGGCGGCGCACCGGCAAACTCACCGAGCACGTCACGCGCGACACGGCGCAGCGTGCCTTCCGGGGTGTAGAACGGCTCGCCACTGCGATGCCACTTGAGCGTGTACTCGAGCGCATGACGCTGCAGCAGCGCGGCGATCTCCTGCTCCAGCGCCGGCGCATTCCAGTGCGGGTTGTAGCGCAGATTGAACAACACCTGCAGCTCGCCGGGAATCACATTGTTGGCACCGGTGCCGGCATGGATGTTGGAGATCTGCAGGCTGGTCGGCGGGAAGCTCTCAAAACCGTCATCCCAGTGCCGCGCGGTCAATTCGGCCAGCGCGGCGGCCGCCAGATGGATCGGATTGCGCGCCTTGTCCGGATACGCGACATGGCCCTGCACGCCCTTCACCGTCAGCGTGGCCGAGAGGCTGCCGCGGCGACCGACGCGCAGCAGATCACCGAGCACGGCCGTGGAGGACGGCTCACCGGTGATGCACCAGTCGATGGCCTGGCCGCGCTCGCGGAAGATATCGGCGACGCGACGCACACCGTCGATGGCATCGCCTTCCTCGTCACTGGTCAGCAGCACGGCCAAGGTGCCGGGATGGTCCGGATGGGCGGCCACGAACTGCTCGGCGGCCACCACGAAGGCAGCCACACTGCCTTTCATATCGGCCGCGCCACGCCCGTACAGCACGCCATCACGGATCTGCGGATCGAACGGATCACTGGTCCATGCCGAGACCGGGCCGGTCGGCACCACATCGGTATGCCCGAGCAGCACCAGCACCGGCGCGCCCTGCCCGTGTGTGGCCCACAGGTTGTCGACCTCGCCCAGGCGCAGGTGTTCGCAGTGGAAGCCCGCACGCTCGAGACGGCCGGCCAGCAGTGCCTGGCAGCCGGCATCCTCGGGCGTGACCGAGGCGCGCGCGATCAGGTCGCAGGTCAAGGCAACGACGTCGTTCACGCGCCCACTCCGAACCGCTGCTTGAAGCCGTTGTCCGAGAAGCCCTGGGTCATCACGCCATCGGCGCTCACCACCACCGGGCGCTTGATCAGCTGCGGGTACTCGCGCAGCAGGAGCTTCCATTCGGCCTCGGAGTCGGCCGCTTTGCGGTTCTCCGGCAGTTGCCGCCACGTGGTGGAGGATCTGTTGATCAACGCAGGAAAGCCACCGGCCTGGCCGGCCCAGTCGATCAGGGTCTCCGGCGTCGGCGTGTGGTCGCGGTAGTCGACGAAGGTGTACGGCACCTGGAAACGGTCCAGCCACTTGGTGGCTTTCTTGCAGGTGTCGCAGTTCTTCAATCCGTACAGAGTGGTGGTCATGGCGCGGCGTGCAGCATCGATCAGGAAGGACGCCATGAGGATGTCACAACAGGCGTTCGGACACGACCCGGAACGGCACCTGCGGCACCCGGAAACAGAACGCATCGGCCAGATCGACGCCCATCGCGGCCAGGTGCGGGCAGGACACCGCCCCCTCCAGCCGCAGCGGCTGCAGCTCGGCCTGGGTGATCGGCAGATCGATATGGGTCAGGGCCAACCGACCCTCCGGGGCGACCGCGAACGCGGCCTCCTGACAGGCCAGAAAGGTCATGGCCTGCGCTGCATCGGTGAACGCCCCGGCCGCCCACAGCGCCGCCAAGGCCGTTGCCGGACGCACCTGCGCCTGCAGTGCGGGCGCACTTCGCTGCCCTGGCTCGATCACGGTGTGCCCACCATCGGCATCCACGGCATGCTCGAAACGCGCGGCCAGATGCGGTTGCATGGCATCGCTCCACAGCCGTGCACCCACCGCGTGCGCCACGCTGTCGATTACGTTGCGATCAAACAGGACCCGCGGCGTGTCGGACCCGGCCGCTGCATCGTCCGGCACCACATACCAGCGCCAGTTGCTCTGCAGCGGCGACGGAAACAGGCCACGCAACGGCCCCGCCAGCGCCGGCCCGAAATGGCCGTGGCGGTAGGTCAGGATCGTGTAGGGCGTGCGCCCGTCATGCTCGAACAGGCGATGCCCGGGCGGCGGCGGCGGAGCATGACGCACGTCCACCCACCAGCTCAGGTACACCACCTCACGCACATCACTGACCAACGCCGGCACCGGAAGCACGCGGGTCGGCGCACGCCGGGCGGCGGTCAGGTGCGCGCAGCCGAGCAGACGCTGCAGCGCGCGTCCCGGCCACCCCGCGAACGGGTGCCGGTAGCGCGCCGCCTGCGCCAGCGCGGGCTGCGGGGTGCTCAGTCGGCCAGGCCGCGCAGCAGCTCGTTGACGCTGGTCTTACTGCGGGTCTTGGCATCGACCTGCTTGACGATCACGGCGCAGTACAGCGAGTGCGAGCCGTCCTTGGACGGCAGCTGGCCGGACACCACCACGCTGTACGGCGGTACCGAACCGTAGCTGATCTCGCCGGTGGCGCGGTTGTACACGCGCGTGCTCTGGCCAAGGAACACGCCCATGCCGATCACGCTGTGATGGCCGACCACGAAGCCTTCCACCACTTCCGAACGCGCACCGATGAAGCAATGGTCTTCAATGATGGTCGGGCTGGCCTGCAGCGGCTCCAGCACGCCACCGACACCGGCGCCGCCGGACAGGTGGCAGTGCTTGCCGATCTGCGCGCACGAACCCACCGTGGCCCAGGTGTCGACCATGGTGCCCTCGCCCACGTAGGCGCCGATGTTGGTGAAGCTCGGCATCAGCACCACGTCCTTGCCGAAGTAGCTGCCACGACGCGCGATCGCACCGGGCACCACGCGCACGCCGGCGCGACGGAACTTGGCTTCATCGAAGCCGGCAAAACGCGATTCGACTTTGTCCCAGAACGGCGCCGGGCGCGCATCGACCACGGCCATGTCGTTGACGCGGAAGTACAACAGCACGGCCTTCTTCAGCCATTCGTTGACCTTCCAGCCACCGTGGCCATCGGGCTCGGCAACGCGGAATTCACCGGTTTCCAGGCCGTCGATGACGCGGCCGACCAGCGGCTTGGTCGAGCCTTCGATCTCATGCAGGGTCAGCGTGGCACGGCGCTCGAACGCGCTCTCGATGCCGAACTTAAGTTCTTCCACACCCGGCGTGGCCGGCTTGCGCAGCGACTTGCGCGCGATGGTGGCATCCCGGCTGGCACTGCGCTTGGCGGCGCTCTCGGCCGGGGTGGCTGCCACCTTGCGGGCCGGTGCCTTTTTCACGGCGGCCTTCTTCACTGCCGGTGCCGACTTTTTCGCTGCGGCAGCGGTCTTCTTCGCCGCAGGCGCGGCAGCAGGGGTCTTGGCCGCCGCGGTCTTCGCGGCGGTCTTCTTGGCAGGCTTGGTGGCCATCAGTGGGGGTCTCCGGCGTTTCGATCAGGGTCCAGGCAGGCAAGCATCGCGTCTTGCAGCTGCTGCCTGGCGGATTCGGTCAGGGCGTGATCATGCTCATCGCTGATCACGAACATGTCTTCGGCGCGCTCGCCGAAGGTGGCGATGCGCGCATCATGCACGCGCAGCCGCTGGTTGCGCAGCACGAACGCCACGTCGGCCAGCAGGCCGGGGCGGTCGGGGGCGACGAGGCTGAAACGGGTGCTGGTGGTGTCACCATCGGTGACATCGCGGAACTCGATGCGCGGGGCGAAACGGAAGTGCCGCAGCTGGCGCGGAATGACGCGGCGCGACGGGCGCAGCCGGGTTAGATCGCCGGCCAGCGCCTCACGCAGGCCGGCCTCCAGGCGCAGCGCATCGCCATCGGCGAAGCTGTCGGCCGGGGTCACTTCAAACGTATCGAAGATGGTATCGACCGGGCCGTCCAGCACGCGCGCGCGATGGATGCCGTAGCCCTTGCGGTCCAGCGTCATCACGATCGCGGCGAACAGGCCATCGCGATCCGGCGAGTGCACGAACACTTCCAGCGCGTGGTCGTCCGGGGTGATCCGGCGCACCTTGACCAGGGTCTTGCCCTGCTTGATCGGCACCAGCGCGGCGGCCTGCCAGGCAAGCTGTTCGGGCCGCAGCCGGATGAAGCTCTCATCGGGCATCACGGTGAACTGGCGCTCGATCGTCGCGTCGTCGTAGCCGCGCTCGCGCACCAGCTGGCGCACCGATTCGCGCGCTTCGGCGACACGTTCGGCGGCCGGCATCTGGTTCTCCAGCCCGTCGCGCAGCGCGCGCCGCGCGGCGAAATACAGGTCGGCCAGCAAACGGTCCTTCCACGCATTCCACAGCTTGGGGCTGGTCCCGGCGATGTCGGCGCAGGTCAGCAGATAGAGGTAGTCGAGCCGGTCGCGGCTGGCCACCAGGGTGGCGAAGCGATGGATCACGTCCGGATCGGAGATGTCCTGCTTCTGCGCAGTGACCGACATGCGCAGATGCTGCTCGACCAGCCAGGCCACCAGCTCCGTATCGGAACTGCTCAGCGCCAGCGCCTGGCAGAATTCGCGGGCGTCCACCGCACCAAGTTCGGAGTGATCGCCGCCGCGGCCCTTGGCGATGTCATGGAACAGGCCTGCCAGCAGCAGTAGTTCCGGCTTGCGCAGGCGCGGCCAGACTTCATGCGCGATCGAGAAGCGCTCATCGGCGCGGCTGCTGGCGAACAGGCCGATGTTCCGCAGCACCATCAGCGTGTGCTGGTCCACGGTGTAGACATGGAACAGATCGAACTGCATGCGCCCGGAGACCTGCGCGAACGCGGGGATCCACTGGCCGAGCACGCCCAGGCGTGCCATCCGCGCCAGGGTATCGACCGCGCGCGGGCTGCGCAGCAGCGCCAGAAACTGCTCACGCGCCGCAGCGCTGGCGTCGGTGTACGCCGCCAGCTCCGGAAGCGATTCGGCCAGCGCGCGCGCGGTCAGCGAGTGCAGGCCGCGCACATCCGGGTTGTAGGCCCAGCTGGAGAACAGCGCGAACACCTGTTCGATATCACCCTGGGGCCAAGCCGGATCGTTGGCAGCCAGATAGCCACGGCGCAGCGAGAAACCGACGCTGACCGGTTCTGGGACTGCTTCGCCATCAAACTGTTCTTCAAAGCGCTGCAGCAGGCGGTCGCTGATCCGCCGCACCACGGTGGCGCTGCGGTAGAACCCCTGCATCATCTTTTCCACGGCCAGGCTTTCGATGTCGTCTTCGAACCCCAAGCGGGCGGCCAGTGTCTTCTGGTAATCGAACCGCAGGCGTTCTTCCGGCCGGTTGGCGACCAGGTGCAGGCCGAAACGCAGCCGCGCCAGCGCACACCGTTCGCGTTTGAGCGCGGCCGCTTCATCCGGGCCGAGGTGGCCGAGGCCGACCAGCGCTTCCAGGTCGCGCACGCCGAACGCCCGCAGCGCCATCCAGCCCAGCGTATTGAGATCGCGCAGCCCGCCGGGGCCGTCCTTGATGTCCGGCTCAAGATTGTCGGCGGTGTCGCCAAAACGCTGATGGCGTGCCAGCAGCTCTTCGCGCTTGGCGAGGAAGAATTCGCGTGGCGGCCACAGGCCCTCCACGTTCACCGCCGCCTTCAGTGCCTGACGCGCGGCGTCATCGGCGACCACCGGGCGCGACTCGATCAGCGCGGTGAGCACCGTCTGGTCGGCGCTGGCCTGGGTGCATTCGGCCGGCGAACGCACCGCGTGGCTGACCGGCAGGCCGCAATCCCACAGCAGGGCGAAGAAACGCGCCAGCCCGGACTCGTGCCGGCGCTGCTGCTCGGGCGTGCCCAGCACCAGCACGTCGATATCCGAGCGCGGGAACAACTCACCGCGCCCGTAGCCGCCCACCGCGAACAGCGCCATCCCCGAACCGGCGGGCAGGCAGCGCTGCCAGGCCAGCCGGATCAGGTGATCGGCCGCCCGCGCGCGCAGGGCGAGCAGGCGTTCGATATTGTCGTTCTGGTCGAAGCGGCGGTACAGCCGCGCGTCGGTCTGTTGCAGCGACTGGCGCGCCAACGCCGCCCAGTCCGGGTCGGCGACGGAATCGGCCGGCGCGTCCAGCATCGGGCTCGCCGGCAGCATGCTCAGACCTGCGATTCGCCGGGCGAGAGGGTCAGCACGTCGACGCCGGTCTCGGTGACCGCGACCATGTGCTCCCACTGCGCCGACAACTTGCGGTCTTTGGTGACCACGGTCCAGCCGTCCGGAAGCACCTTGTTGTAGCGGGTGCCCTCGTTGATCATCGGCTCGATGGTGAAGGTCATGCCGGGCTGCAGCACCAGGCCTTGGCCGGGGCGGCCGTAATGCACCACCTGCGGTTCGTCGTGGTAGACCTTGCCGATGCCATGGCCGCAGTACTCGCGTACCACGCTGAAGCGCTCGGCTTCGGCATAGCTCTGGATCGCATGGCCGATATCGCCCAGCGTCGCGCCCGGCTTGACCGCGCGGATGCCCCGCCACATGGCTTCGTAGGTCGCATCGACCAGGCGCTTGGCCATGACCGACGGCGTGCCGACGTAGTACATGCGGCTGGTATCGCCGTGCCAGCCGTCCTTGATCACGGTCACATCGATGTTGACGATGTCGCCGTCCTTGAGGACCTTGGCTTCGCTGGGGATGCCGTGGCAGATCACGTTGTTGACCGACGTGCAGACCGTCTTCGGGAAGCCGCGGTAACCGACATTGGCCGGCGTCGCCTTCTGCACATTGATGATGTGGTCGTGGCAGATGCGGTCCAGCTCTTCGGTCGTCACGCCCGGTTTGACGTGGGGGGTGACGACGTCGAGCACTTCGCTGGCCAGACGGCCTGCGATGCGCATCAGTTCGATTTCCTCGGGGGTTTTCAGATTCACGCTCATGGGAGCCATTATCGCCGATCCGGGGCCAATCTGAACGGGATCGGGTGGAACGCTGACAGCCGCGGTTTGGGCGGGCTCCCACAGCCAGGTCCCTGAACAACTGCGACCAACGTCTCAGAACGCGACTTTGTGCCGAAAACGGCCATTGATTCCGTCAAATCTCACGGCCTCCAAACAAGACCGAACCTATAAAAGAGTGAAGACGATTTCACTGTCCGGCAGCATCGTGTTGTTCAGCAAGGACTTTTGTCCAAGGAGCATGCCCATGCGATTTTTCCGCCCTTCCCTGCTCACCTTGGCCCTGACCGGCCTCGCCACCCCGGCCTTCGCGGCTGATACCACGACCTTCAATGTGAAGGTGATCATCACCAAGGCCTGCACGATCACCGCGGCCGCCGCGACCGACGTGGACTTCGGCTCGGCGCTGTCTACCGCGACTACCCCGTCCAATGCGCAGGGCACGATCACCGCGCAGTGCTCCGCCCTGACCCCCTACACGGTGGCACTCAATGCCGGCTCCAACGCGGGCACCGCCAATGACGTGACCACCCGGCGCATGAAGAACACCGACGCCAGCGTGACCGCCAACAATTTCGTGGGCTATCAGCTCTATCGCGATGCGGGGCACACCGATGTGTGGGGGGCCACCGCTGGCACCAATACGACGGCCGGCATCGGCACAGGCCTGGCACAGACATTGAATGTCTATGGCCAGATCGCCAACCCCAGCGTCAACAACGCCGCTGCGGGCAACTATCAGGACACGATCACCGCCACCATCACCTATTGAGGACCGCCATGCCGATTTCCGCAGGGCGTCGCCCTGGGCGGCTCGGGTGTGCGGTGCTGGGTTGGCTGTGGCTGCTGATGGGGAGCGCCACTGCCGCGAGTCTGCAGGTCGCCCCGACCTCACTGCAGCTGACGCCGCGGCAGAATGCCGATGCGCTCTGGCTGACCAACAGCGGCACCACGCCCGTACAGGTGCAGGTGCGGGTCTTCGAGTGGCGCCAGGACGCCGGCCAGGACCAACTGCTGCCCACCACCGATCTCCAGGTGAGCCCCCCGATGCAGTCGCTGGCTGCCGGCCAGCAGCAGCTGATCCGGGTGGTCCGCAGCGAACCGACCCCGCCCGCCTCGCAACGCGCCTACCGGGTGATCGTCGATGAGCTGCCCACGGTGGATCCGCGCCGTAGTGGCATGCAGTTCGTGCTGCGCTATTCGATGCCGGTGTTCGTGCAACCCGATAAGGATGCCCCGCTCCAACACACCCTGCAGGCGCGCCTGACACGCCTGGATGACGGGCGACCGGCCCTGGAGGTGCACAACAGCGGCAGCAGTTACGCGCAGCTGGCCGATATCGGCCTGGGCCCGGCCAACCGCCCGCAGATCATCCATCCCGGCCTGCTCGGTTACGTCCTTGGCGGACAGACCATGCGATGGCCACTGGACGTTCCGGCCGCCCGCCTGGCGGGCGCCACGTTCTCGGCAAAGATCAATGGCGAGTCGGCCCAGACGCCACTGCCTGCCGCGCCGCCGGCTCGCTGAGGCCTGCATGCGGATGCTGCTTGCGACGCTGACCCCGTGCGCCGCGATGGCAGCCGATGCGGACATTGGCGCCTCGGGCGATGCGATGCTGCCGCCGCCGACGCCACTGACCGCCGCGCAGACCCTGTACCTGGAGGTGACGCTCAACCAGACCCCGCGCGGACTGCTGCCCTTCACCGAACTGCAGGGCCGGCTGATGGCCTCCGGCACCACGCTGCGCCAACTCGGCTTTTCTGCCCGCGGCGAGGAGCCGGTCGCGCTGGAGCACCTCAGCGGGGTGGTCGTGCGCTATGACGCGGCGCTGCAGACGCTGGCACTGGAGGTGCCGCTGGAGCAGTTGTCGCTGCCCACCACCCGGCTCGAACGGGAGGCCGACATTGCACCGGCAGCGGCCGCCTCGCCCGGCATGGTGCTCAACTATGACGTCTACGGCAGCCACAACGAGCGCGGCGGCAACCTTGCCCTGACCAACGAACTGCGTCTGTTCGGGCTGGGCGAAGGCGTCCTGGAGACCAGCTCGCTGCTGCGTACCTACCAGGATCCCGCCGATCGGCAGTGGCGCGGGGAGAGCGTGCGTCTGGACACCGCGTGGCGCCTGGATTTTCCGGCATCGGCCGTGTCGCTGACCGTGGGCGATTTCTACAGTGGCTTTGTCGACTGGAGTCGGCCGGTCCGCATGGGCGGTGTGCAGATCGGCCGCAACTATGCCCTGCAGCCTTACCGCGTCCTGACCCCCACCCCCACCTTCCTGGGCGAAGCGGTCGTCCCGTCCAACGTGGAGCTGTATGTGGACGGCCTGCGCCAGTACAACGGCGAGGTGCCGATCGGCCCCTTCCAATTGGCCGCACAGCCCGGCATCAACGGCACCGGCAACGCACAGGTGGTGATCACCGATGCGTTCGGCCGGATGCAGACACTGGACTTTGCCTTCTACGGCACCCAGCAGCTGCTGGCCAAGGGCCTGTCCGACTGGTCGGCCGGCGTGGGCCGGATGCGGAAGGACTACGGCCTGCGCTCGTTCGCCTACGAAACGCCGGTGATCGGCAGCGCCACCTGGCGCTATGGCGCCAGCGACCGGTTCACCGCCGAGGCACACGTGGAAGGCGGTGGCGGCGTGATCAATGGCGGCGCCGGGGGCTGGTGGTTGCTGGGCGGCGCCGGGGTGGTCAACGCCGCCTATGCGCACAGCCGGGTCGATGGTCTGCAGGGAGGCCAATACGCCGTGGGCTACAGCTGGAACAACCGCCGCTTCAACATCAACCTGCTGACCCGGCGGACCCATGGCACCTACCGTGACCTGGGCGCACTGCAGGACACCCTGCCTCCGGACATCAGCGAACAGGCCACGTTGGGCATGAACCTGCAGCGCGCCGGCTCGCTCAGCGCCAGCTATCTGCGGCTGCGCTACCCGGACGGCGAGGACAACCGCTACGCCAGCCTGTTCTGGTCGCGCAGCTTCGGCGATCGCTGGTCGGCCTACCTGTCGTTCAACCAGAACCTGGCCGACAGCGAAGACCGCAGCGTCTATCTGTCGGTCTCGGCCGCCCTGGGGCGCAACCGGCAGAGCAGCCTGTCGGCGCAGCGCAACGGCGATCGGCTGACGTATGTCGCCGATCTGTCCCAGCCCGTGCCGGGCGACGGCAGCCAGGGCGGCTATGGTTGGCGGGTGCAGGCGCGCGGCGGTGACGACGGTGCCGGCGGACTGGCCGAACTCGGCTGGCTCAACCGGGTCGGGCGCTACTCGATGGGGTACGCGCGCCAGGGTGATCTCGATTACGGCTACGCCAGCGCCAGTGGCAGCGTGGTCTGGATGGGCGGACACGTATTTGCCGCACGCGAGGTACCCGATGCCTTCGCCGTGGTCTCCACCGATGGGTACGCTGGCATTCCGGTACGCCTGGAAAACCGGCTGATCGGCAGCACCGACAAGAACGGTCTGCTGCTGGTGACCCCCTTGCTGTCCTGGCAGCGCAACCGGCTCTCCATCGATACGCTGGATCTGCCGGCGGACATGCGCGCCGACCGCGTGGATACCTGGGTGACGCCACGACAGAGCGCCGGCACCGGGGTCAGCTTCGGGCTGCGCCGCACCCGGGCGCTGAACGTGATCCTGCACGATGGGCAGGATCGCCCGGTCGCAGTGGGCAGCAACGTGCATCTGCCCGACGGACGCAAGGTCACTGTCGGCTACGACGGCCAGGCCTACATGGAGGATGTGGCCAACGGCAGCCAACTGCAGGTGGACACCCCCCAGGGCCGCTGCAGCGTCACCCTCAGCATGCAGCGCGTGAACAGCACCGGCCCGCAGCGCATTGGGCCACTGCGCTGCCTGCCAGGTACCGGCCGATGAGCCTGCGCGCACTACTGTCGGCGGGTCTGTTTCTGATCGCGCTGCTGGGCAGCGACGTCGCACGCGCGGACACCACCTGCACGGCCAGCGCACCGACCACATTGCCCTTTGGCACCATCACCAACGGTGCAACCGGCGTCACCGATGCCAGCATCACCATCACCATCACCTGTTCCACCGCCGCGCTGAGCCTGTTGGCCACCGCATCGGTACGCATGTGCATCGGGCTGGGGACCGGCACCACCGGCACCACCCTGCTGCCGAGCCGGAGCATGGCGATCAGCGCCGCGCCACCACAAGGCAACGGTGACACGCTGGCCTACCAGCTCTACAGCAATCCCAACCGCACCACGCCATGGGGCCTGGCACCGGCGGGGACCCCGGCTGCAGTGGTGGCGGATCTGACCTACGCGGTCCCCTTGCTGGGCGGCTCGGGAAGCACCACCGTGACCCTGTATGGACGCATCCCGGCCGCCCAGACCTTGTCGGCGGGTACGTTTTCCAGCAGCTACGCCGGCGCCAACGTCAACCTTCAGTACGCCTACAACGAGCGATTGGCCCTGACCTCGCCAACACCGGCGACCTGCAATGCCGCCAGCGGCGTTACGGGCACCAAAAGCGCCACCAATGCGTTCACCTTCACCACCAGCGCCACCGTGCTGCCCCAGTGCAGCACCTACGTCACCACCGACATGGATTTCGGCAGCAACGCCGGCGCGATCACCGCCAACCTCGATCGCACCTCGACGATCCGCCTGACCTGCATCAACCGCACCGCCTACAACATCGGCCTGAGCAACGGACAGAACGCGCTGGGCAACGTCCGGCGCATGCGCTTCACCGCGCCGGACAGCAGCGCGTACTACATCCCCTACGAGTTGTACCGCGACGCAGCGCGCTCGCAGCGCTGGGGCAACACAATCAACACCGACACCCAGGCCGGCACCGGCACCGGGAGCGCGCAGACGCTCACCGTCTACGGCCGGGCCCCACCGACGACCGGGGCGATTCCTGCCCAAGGCAGCTACAGCGACCTGATCACGGTGACCATCACCTATTGAGGGGCCAGGCACTCAAGAGCCCGCCCTCCTGGCCGCTAACGGTCGCATCCCCTGCCGTCCGATGTTCGATGCCCGCGCGACCGCCCGCTCTCGTCCTCGCCTGCCTGCTGGCTTCCTGCGCCACGGCGCCCGCTGCCGCTCAGCCGGGCACCGGCGCCCTGCGCATCGGCGTACGGATAATGGCCGATTGCCACGCTGCCGGAGCGCGCGACGCCGCCTGTCAACCGGCCCGGCAGCGCAGCGATGGCGACCATCCCGTGCCTGCACACGTCGCGGCGCTGAGCCCGCCAATCGGCGGTGCCACTGGAGCACCGTCGGCCACCATCACCGTGACCTACTGATGCGCCGGCTGCTGGCTGCCCTGTTGGCAGGCGCATGCACCTTGCCCGCATACGCGCTGGATATCCGGCCGGTCAGTGTCTCCGTTCCGGCCGGCCCTGCGCATGCAGCGCTGTGGCTGGACAATCCCGAGCCGACCGCGTGGACGGGACAGGCCCGCCTGTATCGCTGGACCCAGCAGGGTGACGAAGAGCACCTGCTGCCAGCCACCGAGGTGGCGGTCAGTCCGGCGCACCTAGCTATCCCAGCTGGCCGGCGCCAGCGCCTGCGGGTCGTCCGGCTGGGCGCGGCACCGCGCGATGCCCAGCAGGGCTACCGACTGATTCTCACCCCCGTGCCCGGCGCGGCCCCAGCGCAGCCCCGCTACTCACTGCCGGTCTTCCTGGAGCCGGCCACCGGCACGCCCCCGACCTCCCGCCTGCGCGTCATTGCTGAAGGCAGCCCGGCCCTTCCCCGGCTGCGCCTCTATAATGACGGTGACGCCCACGCGCACCTGGCTGACCTGGTGTTCGTGGATGAGCACGGGCGGCGCCAGCCCTTGATCGATGGGCTGGCGGGCTACGTGCTGCCCCACAGCCACCGCAGCTGGGCCCTGCCGGCCCGCCCGGATGGTTATGCCGGCGGCCGTTTCAGGGCCCGCCTGGACCACGCAGCAGAGGCCGCCCTGCCCGGCGCGGTGCCCGAGATTGCAGCGCCGGTCCAGGCCGGGCTATAATCGACTGGATTTCCCGCGTCCTTTCGCGTGAAACACGTCAACACCGGACGTCACCGGTGAATCCACACCTGCCGCCCATATCCGTGCCGGGGTGCTCCGCAAGGAGTTCGGTCACGGAAGCGACAGGGAAGCCAAACCCCGGAACCACCCGCCTTGCGGCGGACCGCCCAACTATTACCCGTGGCGGCCGGTTCCCTATCAGGAGTTACTGCAATGCCCCAGGTCACCATGCGTCAGATGCTGGAAGCCGGCGTCCATTTCGGCCACCAGACCCGTTACTGGAACCCCAAGATGGGCCAGTACATCTTCGGCGCTCGCGGCAAGATCCACATCATCAACCTGGAAAAGACCGTTCCGCTCTTCAATGACGCGATGAACTTCATTTCCAGCGTTGCGCAGAAGCGCGGCACCATCCTGTTCCTGGGCACCAAGCGCAGCGCCCGCGAGTCGATCCGTGAAGAAGCCGAGCGTTGCGGCATGCCCTTCATGAACCAGCGGTGGCTGGGCGGCACCCTGACCAACTTCCGTACCGTGAAGCAGTCGGTTGCCCGCCTGAAGGAACTGGAAGCCGGTGAGACCGACGGCAGCTTCGACAAGCTGGTCAAGCACGAAGTGCTGGGCCTGCGTCGCGAGCGCGACAAGCTGGAAGCCTCGCTGGGCGGCATCAAGGACATGAACCGTCTGCCCGACGCGATCTTCGTCATCGATATCGGCCACGAAGACATCGCCATCAAGGAAGCCAAGAAGCTCGGCATCCCGGTGATCGCGGTCGTCGATACCAACTACAACCCGGAACTGGTCGATTACGCGATCCCGGGCAACGACGACGCCATCCGCGCTGTGCAGCTGTACGCCCGCGCCGCTGCCGACGCCGTGCTGGAAGGCAAGGCGGCTGCTCCGCACGCTGCCACCGTCCGTGAAGAAGAGTTCGCCGACGCTGCTGCCACCGAAGAAGCCAAGCCGGCCCGCCGCGCTCCGGCCAAGAAGGCTGCTGCTCCGGCTGCTGCCGCTCCGGCTGCTGAAGCCCCGGCTGCCGATGCTCCGGCCGCTGGCGAAGCCCAGGCCTGATCCAGGCCCACGGTGGGCGCAGCGCGCCCACCGTTCCTGTCCGCTGCCGATGGCGCGACGACAGGACACCTGTCACACGGGCCGGCCACCATGCCGGCCCAACCCCTTTCTTTCGTGAGGAAATCCCGTGGAAATCACTGCTTCCCTGGTCAAGGAACTGCGCGAGCGCACTGGCGCCGGCATGATGGAGTGCAAGAAGGCACTCGTCGAAAACGGCGGCAACATCGACGCCTCGGCCGAATGGCTGCGCAAGTCCGGCCTGGCCAAGGCCGACAAGAAGGCTGACCGCGTGGCTGCCGAAGGCATCATCGTGGCGGCCCAGGACGGCGGCAAGGCCGTGCTGGTCGAAGTCAACTCCGAAACCGACTTCGTCGCCAAGGACAGCAACTTCCTGGACTTCACCAAGGCCGTTGCCGCCACCGCGCTGAGCTCGGGCGCTGCCGACATCGACACCCTGAAGGCCGCCAAGCTGCCGTCCGGCGAGACGATCGAAGAAGCCCGCGCTGCCGTCATCGCCAAGGTCGGCGAGAAGGTCGACGTGCGTCGCATCGTGCGCCTGGAATCGACCAACAACGTCGCTGCCTACGTGCACGGCGGCCGCATCGGCGTGCTGGTCGAGCTGGCCGGCGGCAACGAAGAGCTGGCCCGTGGCCTGGCCATGCACGTGGCTGCCATGAACCCGCCGCACAACAAGGCCGCCGATGTGCCGGCCGAGTTCGTTGCCAAGGAAAAGGAAATCGAACTGGCCAAGATGTCCGACAAGGACAAGTCCAAGCCGGCCGATATCCTGGAAAAGATCATCAGCGGCAAGATCGCCAAGATCGTCAACGAAGTGACCCTGTACGGCCAGCCGTACGTGCTGGACACCAACCAGTCGGTCGAGCAGGTCCTGAAGGCCGCCGGTGCCGACGTGGTCGGCTTCCAGCGCCTGGCGGTCGGCGAAGGCATCGAGAAGGTGGTGGAAGACTACGCCGCCGAAGTGATGAAGCAGGCCGGCCTGGCCTGATCCTCACCGCTCGAATGTGGTACGAAAGAAGCCGCGGATTCCGCGGCTTCTTTTTTTTGCCTGACCCGTCCTGAATTGAGTTGACACCTTTTCCCACAGGAAGAGGAATGTTCAATGGATTCAACACCCAGGCGCAGCCAGCGGGATTACTCGCTGGCCTTCAAATTGTCGGTGGTCGACCAGGTCGAGCGCGGGGAACTGACCTACAAAAAGGCCCAGGAGCGATACGGGATCCAAGG